>JBAYQE010000009.1:0-53292 GCA_041677345.1 Thiohalomonadaceae bacterium | reverse complement strand
TTGCAGGGCGCGCGGGTCGGCATTGCCGATGTCCTCGCTGGCCATGCGCACCACGCGGCGCGCCACGTACAGCGGGTCGACGCCGCCGTCGATCATGCGCGCGAACCAGTACAGGGCCGCGTTGGGCGCGGAGCCGCGCACGGATTTATGTAAGGCGGAGATCTGGTCGTAGAAGGCCTCGCCGCCCTTGTCGAAGCGGCGCACGCCGCCCCCCAGCACCTCGCCCAGCACCTGCTCGTCCACCACTTCACGGCCGTCCACCGGCTCGGCCAGATCGGCGGCGATCTCCAGCAGGTTCAGGGCGCGGCGCGCGTCGCCGTCGGCGGCCTCGGCGATGCGGCGCAGCAGTTCGTCCGAGATGTCCAGCGGGCGCTTGCCCAGGCCGCGGACCTCGTCGTGCAGGGCGCGCTGCAGGATGCCGACCAGGTCGTCCGGGGTGAGGCTCTTGAGCACGTACACGCGCGCCCGGGACAGCAGGGCGTTGTTCAGCTCGAACGACGGGTTCTCCGTGGTGGCGCCGATGAAGGTGACGGTGCCGTCCTCCACGTGGGGCAGAAAGGCGTCCTGCTGGGACTTGTTGAACCGGTGCACCTCGTCCACGAACAGCACCGCGCCCTTGTGCTCGCGGGCGCGCACCACCTTGGCCTCGTCGATGGCGGCGCGGATCTCCTTCACGCCCGACAGCACGGCCGAGAGCGTGAGGAAATGGGCGTTGGCGTTCTTGGCGATCATGCGCGCCAGCGTGGTCTTGCCGGTGCCCGGCGGGCCCCAGAAGATCATGGAGTGCAGATGGCCGGACTCCAGTGCGATGCGCAGGGGCTTGCCCGGGCCGAGCAGGTGCGATTGGCCGAAGAAATCGTCCACACCGCGCGGGCGCATGCGATCGGCCAGCGGCCGCAGGGCGGTGTCTTCTTCGGGCTTGAAAAGATCGGGATTAGCCACGGGAAGCAAGAGGCTCACCAACCGCCTTGGCCCGACCTGGCGAGGGAAGAGAACAGCTCAACGCAAAGACGCAAAGCCCGCCAAGGGCGCAAAGCGTTCGAGGGTGAGGCTTGGCCGAGCGGACGCGTGAAAACATATCGAAGGGAATTCTTTGCGTACCTGGCAGTCTTTGCGCCTTTGCGTTGAATCTTTTCCTCATTCGTTCTCGCCGATGACGTCGACGCCCTTCGGCGGTGTAAAGCGGAAGGCATCCGCATCCAGGCGCGGGTTACGCTCGATGCGCTCGAACTGCAGACGGGTGCGCTGACCAAAGCCGTCCACCATTTCCATGACACGCAGGGTGCTGTCTTCCAGCGCCAGTTGCACCGATTCAAAGCTGGCGTCCTGGCGCTTCGGGTTCAACTCTATCCAGGTGAGGCCTTCGCGTGCACCCAGTTCGGTGACGTCGAAATTCTTCGTGAGCGGTGCCGTGCTGGAGAGCAGCAGCGCGGGTGTGCTGCCGAGCGCCTCGCCCTGCTTCTTCACGGTCACCTGTTCCAGGTCCTTGTCATACATCCACACCTGCTTGCCATCGGCCACGTAAAGCTGTTCGTAGGGTGCGGTGTACTGCAGGCGGAAACGATCAGGACGCGACACCAGCAGTTCGCCGGAGGTCTCCTCCACCGTCGCGCCATCGGGATCGACAACCGTTTGGGCAAAGGCTGCACGCATGGTCTTCAGACCAGCGAGGAACTGGTCCATGCGTTGCTGGCCTTCGGCGGCCTGGACGGACAGGGGCAGCGTGAGCAGCGCCGCCAGGGCGGCGGATACAAGGCGTTTCATGGCTTCAATCCTGTATGGGTGCGGGTGCGAGCACCTCGCGGTTGCCGTTGGACTGCAGCGGACCAACCAGGCCCGCCTTCTCCATCTCTTCGACAAGCCGCGCGGCCCGGTTGTACCCGATTTTCAGTCTTCTCTGGATGCCAGAGACCGAGGCTCGGCGGCTTTCCAGCACGATTTGCACAGCTTGATCGTAGAGCGGATCGCTCTCGCCGCCCTCCCCGTCGCCGCCACCACTCATGGCGAAGTCCCCCCCACCCTCGGGCACGCCCTTGATGATCTCGTCGATGTACTCCGGCGCACCGCGCTTTTTCAGGTTTTCGACAACACGATGCACCTCATCGTCACTGACGAAGGCGCCATGCACACGATTGGGGACCCCTGTGCCGGGGGCGAGGTAGAGCATGTCACCATGACCTAGCAGGGCTTCGGCACCCATTTGGTCCAGGATGGTGCGCGAGTCGATGCGCGAGGACACCTGGAAGGCGATGCGGGTGGGGATGTTGGCCTTGATGAGGCCAGTGATCACATCCACCGAAGGACGCTGGGTGGCGAGGATGAGATGGATACCCGAGGCACGGGCCTTCTGCGCGAGGCGGGCGATGAGTTCCTCCACCTTTTTTCCGACCACCATCATCATGTCGGCGAGTTCGTCCACGATGACCACGATATAGGGCAGCGGTTCCAGCAGCGGGCGCTCCTCCTCCAGCTCGGGGGCATCGGGGACGATAGGCTTCCAGGTGGGATCCTTCAACGGCTGATGGGCCTGTACGGCATCCTTCACCTTCTTGTTGAAACCGGCGATGTTACGCACACCGAGTGCCGCCATGAGCTTGTAGCGCCGCTCCATCTCCGCCACGCACCAGCGCAGGGCATTGGCGGCATCCTTCATGTCGGTGACCACGGGGGCGAGCAGATGCGGGATGCCTTCGTAGACGGAGAGCTCCAGCATCTTCGGGTCCACCATGATGAGCCGCACATCGCGCGCGGTGGCGTTGTAGAGCAGGCTCAGGATCATGGCGTTGATGGCCACGGACTTGCCCGAGCCCGTGGTGCCGGCCACCAGCAGGTGGGGCATCCTGGCCAGGTCCGCCACCACCGGGCGACCTCCGATGTCCTTGCCGAGGGCCAGGGTCAGGGGAGACTTGGAGTCCGCGTATTCCTTCGACTTGAGATTCTCGGACAGCCGCACGATTTCGCGGTGCTCGTTGGGGATCTCCAGGCCCACAGTGGTCTTGCCCGGGATCACCTCCACCACGCGCACACTGATGGCCGAGAGCGAACGGGCCAGATCCTTGGCGAGGTTGGAGATCTGGCTCACCTTCACGCCCGCCGCCGGCTGCATCTCGTAGCGTGTGATCACCGGACCCGGGTGTACTTCGGTAACCTGTACCTCCACACCGAAGTCCTGGAGCTTCATCTCGACCAGACGGGATACGGCCTGCAAGGCCTCGGGTGATACCTGCTTGCCGCTGGAGCGGGCCTCATCGAGCAGGTTGAGGGGCGGCAACCCTTCCTCGGCACTCGGTTCGAACAGCACCGCCTGGCGTTCCTTTTGTACCCGCTGTGCCGGCTCAGGCAGCCTGGCGACTACCGGCTCGATACGCGGCGGGGCGCGCTTGGCCACCTTCTCCTTCACCACCTTGACCTTCTCCTCACGCGCGGCGCGCGCGCGGCGTGCGGCCACCGCATCGTGGAAGGCATCCACCCGTTCGTACATCCAGCGCAGGGAGCGCAGCACAGCGGTACCGGTGACGTCTGACAGCCACAGCCAGGACAATCCGGTGAACAGGGTCACACCGGTGAGAAACAGGGCCAGCAGGAACAGGGTTGCACCCACGAAACTGAACACCTCGGCCAGGTTGCCGCCCACCACCGCGCCCAACACGCCGCCCGCGTGCAGCGGCAGGGGCGAGGCCCCGGCACCGAAGTGCAGGTAGGCCACGGCCGAACCGGTAGCCAGGGTCAGCAAAAAACCGAGGATGCGCAGCACCAGATGGCCGTGGTGCACGCCGTCTCCGCGCCGCCCGCGGAACAGCATCCAGCCGGCGTAAGCGATGATGAGCGGGAACAGATACGCCATGTAGCCGAACACATATAGGAACAGATCGGCAAACCAGGCGCCGGCGCGCCCACCCACATTGGCCACCTTCATGGAAACACCACTCTGGGACCAGCCCGGATCGCTGGGGTGGTAGGTGGCCAGTGCGATGAGCAGGTAACAGGCAATCGCCCCGAATACATAGAGGGCGCCTTCGCGCAGCCCTCGGCTCACGGAATGGCCAAGGCCCGGTTTGTTGGGATTGTTCGTGGATGCCTGCAAAACGAACCTTTACTGGAAAAATTCAGGTCTGAGCATTGGATTGTCGCGTTTTCAGGCGAGTGACCGCAAGGCAGGATAGACCACCTCGCCCCCGCGCACGTTCACACCCGCCGCCAGGACCGGGTCAGTTTCCCAGTCACCCGCCGCGAGGCGCAGGGCGTAGGGAATGAGGGCCGCGGACAGGGCCTGGGAGGCGGAACGGGGCACTGCGCCCGGCATGTTGGTCACACCGAAATGGATAACCCCCTCCCATACGAATGTCGGGGCGTCCCAGGTGGTCGGCCGCGTGGTCTCGATGCAACCACCCTGATCCACGGAGATGTCCACCACCACGCTCCCCGGCGCCATGTTGCGCACCACCTCGGCACTCACCAGATGCGGCGTGCGTGCACCCGTGACCAATACAGCACCGATCACCAGGTCTGCGTCACGGACACTGCCATCGATGGCGTCCTGATAGGGATACAGGCCCGTGACGTTGGCACCCAGCGCCCGCACGGCAGCGAGGCGATCGCGATTGTGGTCGAACACCGTGACCCGCGCACCCAGGGCCGATACCATGAGGGCTGCGTTACTACCGGCCATGCCGGCTCCCAGGACCACCACGTGGCCGCGTTCCGCTGCAGGCAGCCCGCCAAGCAGCATGCCCTTGCCGCCGTGGGGGCGCTGCAGCAGATGGGCCCCGGTCTGCACCGCGAGACGACCAGCGATATCGCTCATGGGTGCGAGCAGCGGCAGGCGCCCGCCCGGCTCCTCCACGGTTTCGAAAGCCATGGCGGTAAGGCCGATACGCTGCAGTTCGCGCTGCAGCGCGAGGTTGGCGGCGAGATGGAGATAGCAGAACAGTACGTGGTCCTTGCGCAACAATTCCAATTCGCCCGGCTGCGGCTCCTTGACCTTGATGATCAGCCGTGCGGCCCCATACAGGGCAGCAGCATCCGGCAGGACAGCAACACCCACGGCCGCGTAGTCGTGGTCCGTGTAGCCGCTGGGGAAACCTGCGCCTGCCTGGATGAATACTTCGTGCCCGGCACGGACCAGTTCGGCCGCGGCGGCGGGGATGAGGGCTACACGCCCTTCCAGCATCTTGCTCTCTGTGGGAATGCCGATGCGCATACGTTGTTCCTTTACCCGGGCGGCGCCGTTTACGTTAACATAGCGTCTAATTTCCGCGTCCAGTGCTCAGAAATCAACGGAGTCTTTTCATGAGTCAAATCAAGCATTCCCGCCTGGTCATCCTCGGTTCCGGCCCTGCGGGTTACACCGCTGCGGTGTATGCGGCGCGTGCCAATCTGAAGCCCGTGCTCATCACCGGCCTGCAACAGGGCGGGCAGCTGATGACCACCACCGAAGTGGACAACTGGCCGGGTGACATGGAGGGCGTGCAAGGCCCCGCACTCATGGAGCGTCTGCAAAAGCACGCGGAACGCTTCAACACCGAAATCATCTTCGACCACATCCACAAGGCCAATTTGACCAAGCGCCCGTTCACCCTCCGTGGCGACAGCGGCACCTACACCTGTGATGCACTCATCGTCGCCACCGGCGCCAGCGCTATGTACCTGGGCCTGCCCTCGGAAGAGAAGTTCAAGGGCCGCGGCGTATCGGGTTGCGCCACCTGTGACGGTTTCTTCTACCGCAACCAGAACGTGGCCGTGATCGGCGGCGGCAACACGGCCGTGGAAGAGGCACTGTACCTGTCCAACATCGCCAAGCACGTGACCGTGGTCCATCGCCGCGATCAGTTCCGTTCCGAGCGTATCCTCGCCGATCAACTCATGGAGAAGGCGAAGAACGGCAACGTGACCATCGAATGGAACCATGCGGTGGACGAGGTACTGGGCGACAACACCGGCGTGACGGGCCTGCGCATCAAGAGCACCATCGACAGCACCACCAAGGAGCTGGAACTCACCGGCGTATTCATTGCCATCGGCCACAAGCCCAACACTGACTTGTTCGAAGGTCAGCTGGAACTGGATCACGGCTATATCCGCGTGCGCGGTGGCCGGGAAGGCTACGCCACGGCCACCAGCATCCCGGGCGTATTCGCTGCCGGCGACGTCGCCGACCACGTGTACCGCCAGGCCATCACCTCCGCCGCCACCGGCTGCATGGCTGCGCTCGACGCGGAGCGTTACCTGGAAGGCCACGAGATCCAACCGTGATTCGGCGGCCGCCCACAGACACAGAACATGCAGGCGGTGTGACGCCCTGCGTCACATTCCACACCTAGCCCAAGTGGAGTGCGGTACTCCGTGAACCCTGTGTTTTCTGTGGCCGGTCCTTTCTCACCCCGCAAGGGTTGGGGTGCGCTGATCCAGCAGTGGGGCAAGGATATTCAGCTTTTTCTGTTCATCCTTGCCACGCTGCAGGTCTTCCGTGTCGTCCTGGTCGGCACCTTTCACGGGCAGGTGGATGCCTGGCGTCTGGCCGAGACTGTGCGCGTATTCTTCACCGGATTCCGTTTTGATCTCTCCACCGCCGCCACTTGGGTCCTGCCCACCTTTCTGCTCTCCTTGCTAACCCTGGTGTTTGCCGTGGGCGGCGGAATCGCACGCCTACGTCATGGCGTGGGTTATTTCTACGCCGGCCTGGCCATGTTCGCCTTCGGTGCCGACCTGGTGTTCTTCAGCGAATACAACGACCAGTTCAACCAGCACATCTTCGGCCTGTTCCACGACGACACCAAGGCCATCCTGGTGACCATCTGGAAGGATTACCATCCGATTCCGGTGCTGCTCGGCGTTGCCGCTGCCGGTTGGCTGAGTGTGCGCCTGGTGCGCCGCTGGCTCCACCACACCCCAGTCTGGTTGGCCGCGCTGCCAAAGGTGCGCGGTTTCGGTCGGCGCACGGGTATCACTGTGCTGCTGCTCCTTTTCGTGGCGGCCATGGCGCGCGGCGGCACCCTGTGGGGCGAACCCATCCTGCTCAAACACGCCTTCGTGGCAGACAGCCTGTTCCTGAACCGTACCGTCATCAACCCGTTCACCGCCTTCGCACAGACCGTGGAAACCAAGGTGCGTGCGGAATGGTCGGGAGGCAGCGGTGCCTTCTGGCGCGGAGACAATCTCGCGGATGCGGTGCGCGTGGTGCGGGAGATGCGCGGCCTGCCGCCAGAGCCCCTCGGGCACGACCTGGACGACAACCTGCGCCTGGCGGCACGCGGCAGCCAGACACCGCCACACCACGTGTTCCTCATCCTGTTGGAAAGCCATGACGGCTGGACCGTATTGCCCGAATACCGCCACTTCGGGCTGTCGCCACAGCTTTCCGCATTGGCCGAACGTGGCGTGTACTTCCGCAATTTCCTGCCCTCGGCCAGCGGCACCATCGGCTCCATGAACGCCCTCATTACGGGCATGCCGGAGACGGGGTTGAATATCAATTACGAGACCACCGCCGTGCGACCCTACCCGTCGGCCGTGGCAGAAACCTTCCGGCGCCTGGGCTACCGAACACGCTTCTATTACGGCGGCTACCTGGGCTGGCAGCGCCTGGACAGCTTCGCCCTGGCCCAGGGTTTCGACGAGGTCTGGGGTGGCGGCAGCATGGTGGACAAGAACACACCCACCAACGAATGGGGCGTGGCCGACCAATATCTGTTCGATTTCGTACGCGATACCGTGGCGGATGATACGCCCAGCTTCAATTTCATTCTTACCACCAGCAACCACCCGCCCTACGACCTGGACTTGAAGGCCCTCGGCTTTGCTCTGGAGGAACTGCCGCCTCCCCTGCGCGCCACCAAGTCCGACACCCTGCGTGTGCTGGGTCACCTCTGGTACACCGACCGCGAGCTGGGGCGCTTCGTGCGCGAGGCCGAGCAACACCTGACCCGGCCGCTGTTCGCCATCACCGGCGACCATACGGCACGCCTGCAGATCGGCTTCCCGGGCGACAGTGTCTTCGAGCAGGTGGGGGTGCCCTTCGTACTCTATGGCCCGCAAGTGCTGGGCGAGCGCCAAGGGGAACGACGGACCGCAGGCGCGCATATCGACATCCCGCCGACGCTTTACGAGCTCAGCGCACCGGCCGGCTTTTCCTACGTGGCCTACGGCCGCGACCTGTTCGGCAAGGCCTCCCCGAGCTTCGGCTTCGGCGACCGCTTCCTGGTCGGCGAGGACTTCGTGGCACCGTGGCACCAGAAAAACGTCAGCTATGCCCTGCCCGGCATCCCGCCCCCGCAGGCGTCCCCCACGCTCGGGGCCGCATCGCGTGAGTACGATGCCTTGCGCGCACTCGGCTGGCAGCGCGTACGCAAGGGACCTACGCTCCCCTGAGCCGTCAAGAAAAACACCAACTGCGGTGCCACGGAGCGATCCCGCTCATCCTCCGTTTGCAAGCCAGGCGGCCGTGGTTGCAGCATCCCGGGAGCCGTCAGGAATGAAAATCTCCGTTTGCGATAGCCTCGCGGCGGTGCCCGCCGCGCAATGGGATACGCTCGCCGCAGCCGATCACAATCCCTTCCTGCGCCACGCCTTCCTGGCCGGACTGGAGCGTCACGGCTGCGTGGGTGAGCGCTGGGGCTGGCGGCCACGACACCTGCTGGCCCATGAGGACGGGCGCCTCGTGGGAGCCCTGCCCCTTTATCGCAAGGACAATTCCTATGGCGAGCTGGTGTTCGACTGGTCTTGGGCCGATGCTTATCAACGCGCCGGGCTGGCCTATTATCCCAAGCTGGTCTCGGCCATTCCTTACACCCCCGCCACGGGGCCGCGCCTGCTGCTCGCCCCCGATGCTCCGCACGACCTCGCGGAACACCTGCTGCATGCAGCGCTGGAGCAGACCCGGCAACTGGGTGGCTCCTCACTGCATGTACTGTTTCCCGACGCCGCCCAGACGGCCTTCTTGCAGGCTAACGGCCTGTTGCGCCGCACCGGCACCCAGTTCCACTGGTTCAATCGGGGTTATCGCGATTTCGATGACTTCCTCGACGGCTTCAAGGCGGAAAAGCGCAAGAAACTGAAACGCGAGAGGCGCCGTGTCGCCGAGCAGGGGGTGACACTGGAGCTGCGTGAGGGTCGCGACATCGATGAGGTCCACTGGGCCGCATTCCACAGCTTCTACCGCAGCACGTTCGACAAGCGTGGCGGCTACGCCACCCTCAGCGAGGAGTTCTTCCGCTCCCTCGGTGAACTCATGCCCGAGCAGGTGGTGCTGGTGCTGGCACGCCACAGCGGTCGCTACGTGGCGGGTGCCCTCAGCTTTCGTGGTAGTGATACCCTTTACGGGCGGCATTGGGGTTGTGAGGCCGAGTTCAACAGTTTGCACTTCGAGGCCTGTTACTATCTGGGCCTCGAGTACTGCATCCGGCACGGCCTGCAGCGCTTTGAACCGGGCGCCCAAGGCGAGCACAAGGTCGCCCGTGGTTTCGAACCGGTGCCGACCTGGTCCACCCACTGGCTGGCCCATGCCGGCTTCAGCGCGGCTGTTGCCAAGTACCTGGCGCACGAAGAGGCGGCCACCGAGACGTACATGCGCGAGCTTTCCGATCACTTGCCCTACAGGAAGACATGACCCGCCGTGGACCCTTTTGGCTCGACCCGACGGACCGTGGTTTTGCCTTCCCTCCGACCTGTCAGGCCCTGCAGGACCCCAACGGCCTGCTCGCGGTCGGCGGCGATCTGTCACCGGCGCGCTTGCTGACGGCCTATCGCCACGGCATCTTTCCGTGGTTCAGTACGGGCCAGCCCATCCTGTGGTGGACGCCCGACCCACGCTCGGTGCTGTTTCCCGCTGAATTGCACGTGTCGCGCAGCCTGGGCAAGACCCTGCGCCGCGGCACGTTCCGCGTCACCATGGATGAGGCCTTCACCCAGGTGATGAGCGCCTGCGCCGAGCCACGGCCCGACGGTTTCGGGACCTGGATCACCCCCGATATGCACCTCGCCTATGTGGCCCTCCATCACCTGGGCTACGCCCACTCGGTCGAGAGCTGGCAGGACGGCAAGCTGGTGGGCGGATTGTACGGCGTGGCCATCGGCCGGGTGTTCTTCGGCGAGTCCATGTTCACCCGCCGTACAGACGCCTCCAAAGTAGCCTTCGCGCACCTGGTGCGGCAACTCGTGGACTGGGATTTTGGCCTCATCGACTGCCAGGTAAGCACCGCACACCTGGAAAACCTGGGCGCCCGCAGCATTCCACGGGTGCAGTTCGAGGCCCTGCTCGAACTGTTCGCCGAAGAACCGGGCATCCCCGGTCCCTGGCGGTTTACAGCCGCGGAGGCGACGCCATGAGCCACACCGCCGCCGCTGCCGCGCGACAACTGGCCTTCTATGCCACACCGTCCCACGAGTGCAGCTACCTGCCCGAGCGCCGTGCGGTGACGCTGTTCGCCGATCCGCACACCCCCATGAGCAACACCCTCTACACGGAGCTGGCCCATTACGGCTTCCGCCGCAGCGGGGCCTATGTGTACCGCCCCCGTTGCCAGAGGTGTGATGCCTGCCTGGCCGTACGCATCCCGGTGGCGGAGTTCCAGCCCGACCGCAGTCAGCGTCGCACCTGGGAACGCAACCGTGACCTGGAGGTGATCGTGCGTGAGGGGCTGTTCGACGAAGAACACTTCACCCTCTACAAGCGCTATACCCAAACGCGGCACGCCGGTGGCGGCATGGACTCGGACAGCCCCACCCAATACCGCCAGTTCCTGCTGGCGAGCTGGGCGGATCTCCGCTTTGTGGAATTCCGCAAGGACGGGCGGCTACTGGCCGTGGCCGTGGTGGACTACCTGCACGACGCCCTGTCCGCCGTCTATACCTTCTTCGACCCGGAAGAAGGCAGTCGTGGCCTGGGCGTACTGGCCGTGTTGTGGCAGGTCGCCGAGGCGCGGCGGCTGGGGCTGCCCTGGCTTTACCTGGGCTACCTCATCAAGGAGTCCCCCAAGATGTCCTACAAGGTCCGCTACCGGCCCCTCGAGGCCTTCATCAAGGGCTCGTGGCAACGCCTCCCTTGAGCTATACCTTGCGCCGGGCGGCACACACAAGCACATGCCGCTTTATTAAATTCACGGGATAGTGCATCATGCGCGGCTTTACGGCGCCCTGAGAGCGATACAGGTAAGCATGGCGAAAGAAGAAGGCATCGAGATGGAAGGCACGGTCGTGGAGACCTTGCCCAACACCACGTTCCGAGTGGAACTGGAAAACGGTCACGTGGTCACCGCGCACATTTCCGGCAAGATGCGCAAGCACTACATCCGCATCCTCACCGGCGACAAGGTCACCGTCCAGCTCACACCCTACGACCTGACCAAAGGCCGTATCACCTTCCGCGCCCGCTGACCCCGCCCCTGCTGCAAGAACGCCCGGCTTGGCCGGGCGTTTTGATTCAAGAACTCCAACGCAAAGGCGCAAAGAGTGGTGATTCGCGTGATTTGACGTGCCGCGACATTGGACAAAAACGCCCGGGATTCCGGGCGTTTTTGTTGCAACGGTATGGAACGTAGGGACCGCACACAATAGCCCCTCGAAACTTTGCGTCCTTGGCGCCCTTTGCGTCTTTGCGTTGGGCTGTTTCCCTGAATCAGACCGGCTCCGCCTCGGCCTGGTGCTCCGCCTTGGGCTCCATTTCGAAGTGGAGCTCGTCGTCCTTGACGGTCACTATCACGTGGCCGCCCTGTTCCAGCTTGCCGAACAGCAGTTCCTCCGCCAGGGGCTTCTTGATGCTCTCCTTGATGACCCGCGCCATGGGGCGGGCACCCATGGCCTTGTCATAGCCGCGCTCGGCCAGCCAGTCGCGGGCATTCTCGTCCACGTCCAGGGTGACACCCTTCTCTTCCAGCTGACTCTCCAGTTCGAGCAGGAACTTGTCGACCACGTTCTTGATGGTCTTGGTGTCCAGTGAGTTGAACTGGATGATGGCGTCGAGCCGGTTACGGAACTCGGGCGTGAACAGCCGCTTGATGGCCTCCATGCCGTCGGTCGCCGTCTCCTGTTCGGTGAACCCGATGGAGCGTTTGGCCATCTGCTCGGCACCCGCGTTGGTGGTCATGACGATGATCACGTTGCGGAAGTCCGCCTTGCGGCCGTTGTTGTCCGTGAGCGTACCGTGATCCATCACCTGCAGCAGCAGGTTGAAGACCTCCGGATGGGCCTTCTCGATCTCATCCAGCAGCAACACCGCGTGCGGATGCTTGGTGATCACCTCGGTGAGCAGGCCACCCTGGTCGAAACCCACGTAACCTGGCGGGGCACCGATGAGCCGCGATACCGTATGACGCTCCATGTACTCGGACATGTCGAAGCGTACCAGTTCGATACCGAGGATCTTCGCCAGTTGCCGCGTCACTTCGGTCTTGCCCACACCGGTGGGGCCGGCGAACAGGAACGAAGCGATGGGCTTGTCTTCACTGCCCAGACCCGAACGCGCCATCTTGATGGCCGATGCCAACGCGCCGATGGCCGGATCCTGGCCGTAGATCATGAGCTTCAGGTCGCGTTCCAGCTTGCGCAGGGCATCCCGATCGGAAGTCGATACGGTCTTGGGCGGAATGCGCGCCATCTTGGCCACCACGGATTCGATCTCGCGCGTGCCGATGGTGCGTTTTCGCCGCGACGGCGGCTGCAGGCGCTGACTGGCACCGGCTTCGTCGATGACATCGATGGCCTTGTCGGGCAGGTGCCGATCATTGATGTAACGCCCGGCCAATTCAGCCGCGTGGCGCAATGCCTGGCGGGTGTACTTCACGTCATGGTGCTGCTCGAAACGGGACTTGAGGCCTTGCAGTATCTGTACGGTCTCTTCCACCGACGGCTCGGACACGTCAATCTTCTGGAAGCGGCGCGCCAGCGCACGATCCTTCTCGAAGATGCCGCGGTATTCCTGGTAAGTGGTGGAACCGATGCACTTCATATCCCCCGAGGCCAGCACCGGCTTGATGAGGTTGGAGGCGTCCATGGCCCCCCCGGAGGCGGCGCCCGCACCGATGATGGTGTGGATCTCGTCGATGAACAGGATCGCTCCCTTCTCCTTCTTGAGCTGGGCGAGCACGGCCTTCAGGCGCTTCTCGAAATCACCGCGGTACTTGGTGCCGGCAAGCAGCGCCCCCAGGTCGAGGGCGTAGATGGTGCTGCGGGCCAGCACCTCGGGCACGTCACCGTCGACGATCAGCTTGGCCAGCCCCTCGGCGATAGCGGTCTTGCCCACGCCGGCCTCGCCCACGAACAGGGGATTGTTCTTGCGACGGCGGCAGAGCACCTGGATGGTGCGGTCTACCTCTTCCTTGCGGCCGATGAGCGGGTCGATCTTGCCTTGGCGCGCCATCTGGTTCAGGTTGACGGCATAGGCCTCCAGGGGGCTGCGGCTGGTGGACTCGCCACCCTCTTCCTCACCCTCGCTGCCCACGGATTCACCGGCGTCCTCGTCCTCGGCCTTGGCAATGCCGTGCGAGATGTAGTTGATCACGTCCAGGCGCGAGATATTGTGCTTGTTCAGGAAGTAAACCGCCTGCGATTCCTTTTCGGAAAAGATGGCCACCAGCACGTTGGCGCCGTTGGTTTCCTTTTTCTCGGACGATTGCACATGGAAGACCGCGCGCTGCAGCACGCGCTGGAACCCCAGCGTGGGCTGGATGTCGCGATCCGAGTTGACCGGCAGCAGCGGTACGGTCTGATCGATGAAGGCTTCCAACTCGGCCCGGAGCTTGTCGAGATCCACCCCGCAGGCACGCAGCACGGGCGCCGCCGATGGATTCTCGAGCAGGGCCAGCAACAGGTGCTCCACCGTCATGAATTCGTGGCGCCGTTCCCTGGCTTTCTTGAACGCACTGTTCAGGGTGAACTCAAGCTCTTTGCTCAGCATGTCGATGCTCCGGACTAACCCGCCTCCATGGTGCACAACAGAGGGTGCTGGTTTTGGCGCGAGTAGTCATTGACCTGGGCGACTTTGGTCTCGGCGACGTCTCGTGTGAAGACGCCGCAGACCGCCTTGCCCTGGGTATGGACGGTCAACATGATCCGGGTCGCCTTCGGCCTATCCATGCCAAAAAACGCCTCGAGAACATGGACGACAAACTCCATGGGAGTGTAGTCGTCGTTTAACAGTACCACTTTATACAGCGGCGGTCGCTGGAGCTTCGGCTTGCTCTCCTCGACCGCCAGCCCACCCGATTTGTCAGGTTGATGTTTGCTCATTGCAGATGTATGTGGGATTGAACGCCTCAAAGGTATCTACGCGGAGAAAGGAATCCAAGGGTGCTCCCCCACGCTATACCCGACAGGGCTAGTATGAGTATTCAGGAATCAGGCGTATTCCACAAGGCGAGTCTCCCGCCATGGCTTAGAGGCCATGCCGCACGGAAGATTCAAGTGTAGGGGCGGACCGGGCGGTCCGCCCCGAAGCGGGTCACATGTGGGCAATCATGGCTTCGCCGAAGGCGGAGCAGGACAGCTCGGTGGCGCCCGGCAGGAGACGCGCGAGGTCGTAGGTGACGGTCTTGGCCAGGATGGCCCCGGACATACCCTTGACAATGAGGTCCGCTGCCTCGGTCCAGCCCAGGTGGCGCAGCATCATCTCCGCGGACAGGATGATGGATCCCGGGTTCACCTTATCCTGGCCCGCATACTTGGGTGCGGTGCCGTGGGTCGCCTCGAACATGGCCACGGTGTCGGACAGGTTGGCGCCCGGTGCGATGCCGATGCCGCCCACCTGCGCCGCCAGGGCATCCGAGATGTAGTCACCGTTCAGGTTCAGAGTGGCGATCACGTCATATTCCTCCGGACGCAGCAGGATCTGCTGCAGGAAGGCATCGGCGATGGCGTCCTTCACCACGATCTCGCGGCCGGTCTTCGGATTCTTGAAGCGACACCACGGGCCCTTATCAATGAGCTCGGCGCCGAATTCGCGGCGGGCCAGCGCGTAACCCCAGTCGCGGAAGCCGCCTTCCGTGAATTTCATGATGTTGCCCTTGTGCACCAGGGTCACGGAGGGGCGGTCATTGTCGATGGCATAGCGGATGGCCTTGCGCACCAGGCGCTCGGTACCCTCGCGCGACACGGGCTTGATACCGATGCCGGAGGTCTCCGGGAAGCGGATCTTCTTGCCCGCCTTCATCTCGGTGGTCAGGAATTCGATGAGCTTGCACGCCTCCGGGGTCTCGGCCGCCCATTCGATGCCTGCGTAGATGTCTTCCGTGTTCTCACGGAAGATGACCATATCGGTCTTTTCGGGCTCCTTGAGCGGGCTCGGGGTACCGTCGTAATAGCGCACCGGGCGCAGGCACACGTACAGGTCCAGTTCCTGGCGCAGGGTCACGTTCAGGGAACGGATGCCACCACCCACGGGCGTGGTCAGCGGGCCTTTGATGGACACCACGAATTCACGCACTGCCTGCATGGTTTCCTCGGGCAACCACAGGTCACGGCCGTACACCTTGTTCGCCTTCTCGCCCGCGTATACCTCCATCCAGGCGATGGAGCGCTTGCCGCCGTAGGCCTTCTGTACGGCCGAGTCCACCACCTTTTTCATCACCGGGGTGATGTCCACACCCGTGCCGTCACCCTCGATGTAGGGGATGATGGGGTGCTCGGGGACGTTGAGCGAGAAATCGGGATTGGTGGTGATCTTCCGGCCATCGGCCGGCACCTGGATGCGTTCGTACGCCATGGGAACTCCGTGGGTGCGTAAAGCCCCACATTCTACCCGCCCCAGTCAGGAGCGGAAACTGCCCGGTGCGGAATGCCGGCCGTTACGGTTAACCGGGGCATGGCCAAAACCCGTATACTTGCCCTATCTAACACAGGTTGCCGCCCCGCACGGCTCGCCGCAATGCCCAGGGTCATCATCCTCAACAAGCCATACGGCGTGCTCACACAGTTCACCGACGCCGCAGGCAGGCCGACCCTCAAGGATTATGTGGACGTGCCGGATGTGCGCCCGGCCGGGCGTCTCGACTTCGATAGCGAGGGACTGGTGGTACTCACCGATGTGGGTACACTGCAGGCCAGACTCGCGCACCCGCGTCACAAAGTGGAAAAGATCTACTGGGTGCAAGTGGAAGGCGAGCCCACCAACGACGCGCTGCAACAGTTACGCAGGGGCGTGGTGCTGCGCGATGGTCCCACCTTGCCCGCAAAGGTACGGCGCATCTTGGAGCCGGCATTGTGGCCGCGCGATCCACCCATACGTTATCGTGCGGCCATTCCCACGTCCTGGATCGAACTGCAGCTGCGTGAGGGCCGCAACCGGCAGGTGCGTCGCATGACCGCCGCCGTGGGCTTTCCGACCTTGCGCCTGGTACGCCGCGCCGTGGGTCCATGGAACATCGACGACCTGGCACCGGGTACCTGGCGCGACGTACCCGAGGCCCAATGGCGCGCGCTGCTGCCTGCTGAGAATACGCACAAAAGACTACGCCATGAGCACAAGAATCTGGAAGCCGAACGCCACCGTGGCCGCCGTCATCGAACGCGACGGCCGCTTCCTGCTCGTTGAAGAGGCGATCAACGGGCAGATCATCTATAACCAGCCCGCCGGTCACCTGGAAGAAGGCGAAAGTCTCATCGCAGCCACCGTCCGCGAAGTGCTTGAAGAGACTGCCCGTCACTTCACCCCGGAAGCCCTGATCGGGCTTTATCGCTGGCGTAATCCCGACACTGGCGTGACCTTCCTGCGCGTGGCGCTCAGTGGCACCTGCTCGGAACCGGAACCGGATCGACCGCTGGATGAGGGCGTCTTGGCTGCGCGCTGGTACAGCCGCGACGAGGTCGCCCGGCTCAGGCTCCGCAGCCCGATGGTGCTGCACTGCATTGACGATTACCTGGCGGGGTCGCGTTATCCGCTCTCCGTCCTCGTCGACGTGGCATGAAGAAAGTCATCGTCGGTCTGTCAGGCGGCGTGGACTCCTCCGTGACCGCCCTCCTCCTCCGCGAACAAGGCTACGACGTGGAAGGCCTGTTCATGAAAAACTGGGAGGAGGATGACACCCGCGACCACTGCTCCGCCGCCGTCGATCTTGCGGACGCCCGCGCGGTCGCAGACGCACTTGGCATCCGCCTGCACACGATCAATTTCGCCTCCGAATACTGGGATCGCGTATTCACCCATTTTCTCGATGAATACCGCGCCGGCCGTACACCCAATCCTGACGTGCTGTGCAACAAAGAGATCAAGTTCCGCGCCTTTCTCGAACACGCCCTGGATCTCGGCGCAGACTTCATCGCCACGGGGCATTACGCGCGCACTGACCGTGTGGACGGCCGGCACCGCCTGTTACGCGGGGTGGATGCAGGCAAGGACCAGACCTACTTCCTCTACACCCTCGGCCAGCACCAACTGGCACGCACCTTGTTTCCCGTGGGTCATCTGCCCAAGTCGGAGGTACGGCGCCTCGCCACCGCACACGGCCTGGTCACCGCGCAGAAAAAGGACAGCACCGGTATCTGCTTCATCGGCGAGCGCAATTTCCGCGACTTCCTGAAGCAGTATCTCCCCGCCCAGCCCGGCGAGATACTCAGCCCGACAGGCGAACACCTCGGCCGTCACGACGGCCTGATGTACTACACCCTCGGACAGCGCCAGGGCCTGGGTATCGGCGGTCGTGCGGGTGCACGCGAGGAACCGTGGTATGTGGTAGGCAAGGACATGGCGCACAACGTCCTTTACGCCGCCCAGGATCACGACCATCCCTGGCTGCTCAGCCGTTCATTGCGCGCCATCCAGTTGCATTGGGTGGCGGGCACGCCGCCCGCTATGCCGCTGCGCTGCAGTGCCAAGACGCGCTACCGCCAGCAGGACACCGCGTGCACAATCGAATATCTGGCGGGCGATACGGCCAGGGTAGTCTTCGATTTACCGCAATGGGCCGTCACACCCGGCCAATCCATCGTTTTCTACCAGGGCGATGAATGCCTGGGCGGTGGCGTGATCGACAGCGCCACCGCGGACACACCTGCGTCCCATACGACATGAGCAAGACCATCACTGATCAGACACTCGCACTCGCCGGGATTTTCATGGCGGCCGAACAGGTACAAAAACTGGCGCACCAGGGCCGCATCGCGCCCGAAGCCTTCGCGACCCTCATCGGCAGCATATTCATGATCGACGCGGCAGATACGGATCAGGTGTATGGCGAGCGTGCCAACCTGCAGGCAGGACTCCGGGCAGTCGTGACCAACCTGGGCAGCCAGGGACAGCTTCGCGATGTGGAGCAGATGCGCTATGCCATTTCCCTGCTGCATCTCGAACGCGGTCTGGCGCGGCGCCGTGATCTGCTCGATACCATCAGCAACGGCATCGCGCTGGCACAGCACAAGGTGGAACTGTTCTCGCTCACTCATGACAACGTGGCGGCCGCGCTTGCCGACATCTACGTAAATACCGTGAGCACCCTGAAGCCACGCATCATGGTCACGGGAGAGCACGGTTACCTCAATCATGCAGAGAACGCCAACAGGGTACGGGCGTTGTTGCTGGCGGGGATTCGATCCGCGGTGTTGTGGCACCAATCCGGGGGCAGTCGAATGAAGCTGCTGTTCCGTCGGGGTGCTTATGCGAAGGAAGCGGGGCGATTGCTGGCCTCGCTGTAAACGTATCCTTGGGTGCGGGACAGGTCACGTTGCTTCGCAACCTGACCTACCCGGGCTCACAACCCCTGCGCAATGCGATACACCACGTGTACGTTCGCCTCCACCCGCACCTGCCCCGTCGCAACCGGCGTGCCGGCTGCTTCGGCGACCATGGCGCGCTGCAGGGTCGGGGTGTAGACGCCCACACCCTGCTCCACCACCTGTTCCAGGCTGTCGAGCCGCACACCCGTGGCAGCCGCGATGGCATCGGCCTTGGCGCGGGCATCGACCACCGCACGGCGCAGGGCCTCCTGACGCTCCCGGGAGTCGTCGCTGAGCGTCAGCGTCACCCCCTCCACGGTATTGGCGCCGGCGCCCACGGCGGCGTCGATGACCTCGCCGAGCCGCGCCGTACCTTCCAGCCGCACCTCGAGCCGGTTGCTGGCCTGAAAGGCAATGATTTGCCCGCGTCGGGCTGCCTCGCTACGGGGATCCGGGTACACGGGAGACAGGCTGATGCCAGTGGTGGACAGCGCCTCCGGCGCTACGCCCAGCTTGCGCACGGCATCCATGGCCCGGGACATGGCCCGGTTCACCTGGGCCTGGGCTTCGGCCGCGTTCTCATGCCGCGCCACGGCAGCAAAACTGAGGCGGGCGCTATCGGGGAGCGCAGCCACCTCTCCGTGCCCACTCACACTGATGCGCGACACCTCCGCCTCCTGCGCAACCGCCGTGCCGGTGACCAGCATCCCCATCAGTACCGCCAGCCGTAGCTGTGCCTTCATGGGCATCACCCCTTTGGTTCAGTGGCAATCATGGCCGGGCGCTGGGCAATGCGCGCGTACCAGGCAGCCAGGGTCGGTCGCGTACCCCGCCAGTCGTCGGTGGAGAAACGGAAATCCAGGTAACCCAGTGCGCATGCCACGGTGATCTGGCCGATGCCGAAGCATTGACCCCAGCCTTCCACCTCACATTCGAGGGCATCCAGACCCCGCTCCACCGTGCGTGCCTGCAGGTCCATCCAGTCGGAGGACTGCAGCGCCGCGGGGCGCACACTCTCCATGCGGCGTAAGACTGTGGCTTCGGCGATTCCATCAGCCAGCGCCTCCAGGCGCAGTGCGTGCGAGCGCTCCACGCCGGCGTGTGGGATCAGATCGGGCCCGTTGTGCAACCCATCCAGGTATTCGCAGATCACGGCCGAGTCATAGATGGCCAGGCCTTCGTCGGTGATCAGGGTCGGGACCTTGCCGAGGGGATTCGCGGCAATCAGTTCCGGGTGTGACTCCCAAGGGTTCACGGTCTGGCGCTCGATACGTCCCTCAAGCCCCGTCTCGATCGCGAACACCACGACCTTGCGCACAAACGGGGAGAAGGGAGAATGGAACAACTTCATGGACTCCGCCTCACTGGTCTTGCGAGGGCTGCTTTATACACGCCCTGTCACTGAGGTGCACGTCCCGGCCCTTGGGGAAGCATAGGGGACGACGCGCCCATAGGGTCAGCAAAGCCTTGACGGCCGCCGGCACAAAGCTTTAGTGCACCGGTGATGGGCCTCTGCCATGTTCCCTGCGTGATTGTCTTCCGCGCCGACGACGAACGGGTGAATGTGGACGAGGCATTGGCGTGCCTGCTGCGCCGCCTCGACAGGGCCCGGGACCCCGACACCCTGCTCGCCCTGCTCATCGAATTCGGCGAACTGGAGTCCGCTGTCACCGATGCCCTGCTTCCCGTGGAAGACGAACTGGAGCCGGCGGTTGCCAAATTGCGTGCCGCCGCCCTCGCCCTTGCACGCATCTGGCTGCAATCTACCCGCGATACCTCCGCCCCACCCGCAATCCATGCGGCACAGTGCGCGCTGGCGGACGTAGCGGCGTTACACCTGCCGCGTGCGGCCCGCCTGGTGGTGCCCGAGGGCTATGCCTGGTACGGCCTCCATCCGCAGGCCTACGCCGCCGCTGCGGAACGCTTTGCGACGCGCCCGCCGGGCCAGGTGGCCTGCATTGGCCTGCGCAGTATCGGCAGCAGCCTGTCGGCCGTAGTGGCTGCAGTGCTGCATGAACGAGGCTGGAAGGCATCCACGTACACCCTGCGCCCGCGCGGTCATCCTTTCGCGCGCAGGCCCGTGCTGGGTCCCCTGCTCGCCGGATGCTGGCGCGCGCACCACGGGCCCTTTCTGGTGGTGGACGAAGGGCCGGGGCTCAGCGGCTCGTCGCTGTGCGGTGTGGCCGATGCGCTGAACGCGCTGGGTGTCGCCGACGAACGCATCATCTTTTTCCCGGCCTGGGACGCCCCTGCCAAACGCTTGCGTTCGCCGCAGGCCCGGATGCGCTGGCCACGCCAGAGCAAGTTCGTGGCGGATGCACGGGTACCGGCCTTCTTGTCTACCGCACGCGAGCTTTCGGCCGGGGCATGGCGCGCAGGCCTGTTCCCCACGGATGAGGAGGTTCCGGCAGTTCAGCCCCAACACGAACGCCGCAAGTTCCTGGCCAACACCCCGGATGGGCCACGGCTCTACCGCTTTGCCGGACTCGCCCGTCACGGCGCGGCACGGCTGGCGCGAGGCTCCGCATTGGCAGAGGCCGGCTTCTGTTCCGCCCCCGGCGGGCTGCGTGAGGGTTATCTGGATTACGCCTTCATACCGGGGCGACCCTTGCGGCCTGCCGACGCGACCCGGGCACTCCTGGAAACCATCGCCCATTATCTGGCCTTTCTCACGCGCCGCTTCCCCCTTTCCCGTCCCGCACCGCACCAGCTCAACGCCAGCATGCTGGTACAAAACGTCGGCGAATTGCTGGACCCTGCCTTGGTGGAACGGGCCTCGGTGCTGGCGCGTGGCGCGGGGGCGGGTGACGCGCCCGCCGTGGCCCTGGACGGGCGCATGTTGCCCCACGAATGGCTGCTCACGCCTTGGGGTTACCGCAAGACTGACGCCCTGGACCATCACGCCGATCACTTCTTTCCCGGTTGCAACGACATCGCCTGGGATTTGGCGGCCGTGTTGGAGGAATTTGCCCTTTCACCCGAGGCGGGTGAGGCACTGATCGGCCGCTACACAGCGCTCTCTGGCGATCACCACGTGGCCGTGCGCCTGCCCTTCCAGCGCGCCGCCTATCTTGCCTACCGGCTCGCCTACGCCACCCTCGCGCATCAGACCCTGGAGGGTACCGCCGATGGCGAGCGTTTCGCTCGCCTTTGCCGCGGCTACGCCGCGCGTCTGCGCGCTGCACTCGCACCATGATGCCGCGGCTCTACATTTTCGATGCCGACGACACCCTGCGGCACACCACGGTGCCGGGTCGACCCTGTCCCCACGGGCCACTGGAATGGGAATTGCTGCCGGGCGTCCGCAAGCGCCTGGCAAAGGTGCCCTTCGGTCCCGATGGCCCATTCCTCGCCATCGCCTCCAACCAGGACCACGTAGGCTACGGCCTCGTCTCCCCGGGGCTTGCCCGTCGCATGCTGCGGGACCTGGCCATGGCCGCCGCCGGTCCGGTACGACCGGCGCCCTATATCGCCTTCTGCCCCCACCGTTTGGAACAGCCATGCGCCTGCCGTAAACCCGCACCCGGCCTGCTGCTGGACGCCCTTGTCCACTTCCACGTTGCCCCGGCGCACGCACTGTTCGTGGGCAACACATGGTGTGATGAGGAGGCAGCACGGCGTGCACGCATCCCCTTTCTGCATGCGCGTGAATTCTTCAGGCCCGATGCGCCCTGATGTGTATCGCCCGGGTGGCCCATTCAGCACCCGCGTGGCAAGACAGTGGGCTGGCGTACGTGACTAGACTGAACACAGGACTACGAGGTCCCGGGCCTGGTACCCACGCCTGGGCGCCACATTCCCGTCCATCAGTCGAAACAAGTGGAGTGTCCGACATGCCCGCTGACATCTTCTGGAAGCATATCAAGGAAAAATGGCAGCCTGCGTCCGAAGAACAACTGCGTGGTGCCGCCCATGCGGTGCTTTTTCACCTGCGCCGGCGCTTACCCCACGAGGAAGTTCAGGCCCTGTTCTCCGAACTGCCTGGCGAAGTGGTTGGTCTGTCGTTCGACGTGGCCTACCTGAAGGAATTTCCTGCCCGCCGACATCCGCCCGAGCGGCACCAGGACGCTCCTGAATTCTTCAGTACCGTAGGCCGCGAAGCCTCGCTCTCGGAGGATGATGCGGCGCGCGCCACCGAGGCGATCTTCGGTGCCATGAAGCAGGAACTGCCCGCCAAGCAGATCAACGCTGTTCACGCCATGCTGCCCAAGCAATTGGGTGAGGTGTGGAGCCGGGCCTGAGTACGTCACCTGCAGCGTGTGTTGCCGTCGGGTTCATGTGACGGAAAACGCCTGGGCGATCCTCTCGCCCAAATAATGTGTGATGACCACCACCAGCAACGCGATGCTCACGTGCTCGCCCACCGCGGGCAACACCGGTTCATTCCTGTTGCGCGCCAACCCATAGCTCATCACCGCCACCACCAGCACACCCCATGCGATGCTCGCCAGCACCGCCATACGGAGCGGCAAAAGCAGCACCGGGAGCAGGAAGGTGGCGGCCATAAGGAACTTTGCCGCGAAGGTAGCCGCCGTTGCGTACCAGATCTGCCGTACGGAAAGGTCCCGCTCCGACTCCTTGGAAAGGTGGATGCCGAGCGCGTCCGACATGCCGTCTGCCACGGCGATGGTAATGATGCCACCCACCACCGCCTGCAGGGATTCGGTGCCCGCATGCAGGCCGACGATGAGCCCGAGTGTGGTGATGGCGCCCGAGGAGAGTCCGAAGTGGAGGCCGCTGCGCGTCCCTTCGCCCATAAGTCTCACCTCGCGCCCCGCAGTGCCTCGCGGGCATCGAACACGACACGGTCGCCGATGTGAATACCGTGTACCGCGAGGTAGCCACCATTGACCTCCAGAGCCGCAGCATACTCCACGTGCGGCCGGTAGGATGGGCAGCGCGTTCCCTGCATGGGCGGACAGGGGCTCATGGTGCGGATGGCACGGATGCGGCCATCGCTATCGAGGAAGGCTATATCCAGCGGGATGCGGGTGTTGTACATCCAGAAGCCGGCACTGCCCGGCTGTAGCCGTGGGTATAGGAACAGCATTCCCGTATCTGCTGCCAGGGTGTCACGCGCCATCAGGCCGCGGGCGCGGTGTGCCGGGGTTGCGGCGATCTCCACCCGCAGGCGGTGCACGCCTGTCGCGTTCTCGATGTGCACCGGCAGCATCGCCGGCTCCGCGGCATGTACGCCCAGCGGCAGCAGTATCGCAAACAGTACAGACCTCACGTTTGCTGCGCTCCTCAGCGCTGGAATAGGCTGTTTATGGCTAAGGGCCAGTACCCAACTCACCACGGCCACCGCCACCACCAGGCTGCGCCTGACCCGCCAGGCAGCGAAACCAATGGGGAGCAGGTAAAAATGGCGAGCATGAACAGCGGACTGGCGACAAAGTCCGCGAAACCCACCAGGGCGAGCAGCCCCCGATGGCTATCCAATCGAAGGCGGCGCGCGCAGGTGCGACGGCATTCATGGCACGCAGCAACGACCCCCCCCCGTGTCCTGCACCGGTTAGCGTCGGGGATGAGGCCCACATGCTGGGGCAGCTGCCGACGTGCCATTCGTTCCTCCGAACCGCACAGGAGTATAGGCCGGTGCTGGGTCTGTCGCGTGCGGCCGAACGGCAGGCATGTGCAAAGAATTGCGAACGTACGTCGTTTGCGCTTCCCGTTTCGCCCCCCGCACCGGACAATGGACCCGAGGTGAATCATGACGCGCATCCTGCTGGTCGACGACGACATCGAACTGTGCGAGCTCCTCACGGACTATCTGTCCGGCGAGGGTTTCGAGGTTTTTTCCGTGCACGACGGCCCCTCCGCCGTGGCGCGCGCCGCCGAACCCGGTTGGGACGCGGTGATTCTGGATGTGATGCTGCCTGGCATGAACGGTTTCGACGTGCTCAAGCACCTCAAGCCGGCCCTTGAGGCGCCGGTACTCATGCTCACGGCGCGGGGGGAGGACACCGATACGGTGGTTGGCCTCGAACTCGGTGCCGACGATTACGTGGCCAAACCGGCCAATCCCCGCGTGCTGGTGGCACGCCTGCGGGCACTGCTGCGCCGCAAGGCGGAGCCTGCCCACGGGCCGTTGCGTGTGGGCGATCTGGAACTGGACCTCGCCAGTCGCCGGGTCACGGTGGCGGGCCGCCCAGTACTACTCACCGGCGCCGAATTCAACCTGCTCGCCGTGTTGGTACGCGAGGCCGGGCACGTGGTGAACAAGGACGCCCTGGCGTCGGAAGCGCTGGGCCGCGGCCTGCAAGCCTTCGACCGGCGCATTGAAACCCACATGACCCAGATCCGTCGCAAGCTGGGTCCCTTTCCCGACGGCGCCCCACGCATCGAAACCGTACGCGGCGCCGGCTACCAGTACGTGCTGCGCTGATGGGCTCGCTGTTCACCAAGATCTTCATCTCCTTCTGGCTGGCGGCCCTGCTGCTCGCTGCCGCGGTGTTCATGGTGGAGCGCACCCTCGACGATGATGCCCTTGCCCAGGCGGTGGAACGTGCCGACGCCCACGCCGAAACCGTGGCCGCTTTGCTCGCAGACGAAGGCTTGCCCGCGGTGAACCGCTGGTTGCACAGCATGGCACGCGACGAACGCGTGCCACTCCTGTTGCTCAATGCCGATGGCCGCCCGCTCGCCAACCAGCCATTCGGCCGCCGCCTGCGCGAGCACCTGCAGCGCGACCTCACACCGGGCGTACATGCCGTGGTACCGGGCGTGTTCACGGTGGTGCGCCCGGTGCCTGCCACGGATCCGCCGCTTTACATCGCCACAGTGGCACGTACTGGCCGTATCCATCGGCTGTCCTTTGCCGAACGCCTGCTCGTTGCCGTAGCCGTGAGTGGGTTGGTGTCCTTCGGCCTTGCCACCCTGCTCACCCGCCCGCTGCGGCGCCTGCGTCGTGCTGCCCAGGCCATCGCCCAGGGTGATCTGAGCGCCCGTGCCGGTTTTGCCGGGCGCGACGAGATCGCTGCACTGGCGGCTGACTTCGATCTCATGGCCGAGCGCGTGCGCGATCTGCTCGAATCCCAGCGCCGCCTGCTCCGTGACATCTCCCACGAATTACGTTCCCCCCTGGCGCGGCTACGCATCGCCCTGGAGCTGTCCCGACGCAAGGGTGGCGAGGGCATGGAACTGGAGCGTATCGAGCGCGAGGCGGATCGCCTGGAACACCTGGTTTCAGATGTGCTTTCCCTGGCACGCCTGGAGGCCGGCAAGACACGTCTGAATCGCCAACCGGTTCAGCTGCGCGATTGGCTCGACGCCATCGTCCAGGACGCCGCCTTCGAGGCGGAGGCCGCGCACAAGCATGTGGTGTTCGTGCCCGGCGCCGACGCATGCCTCGAGGCCGATCCCGTGCTGTTGCGCTCCGCCGTGGAGAACGTGTTGCGCAACGCGGTACGACATACCCCGGAGGCCGGGCAGGTCCATATCAGCCTTGATATCGATGGAGACAAGGCCACCATCACCGTGCGTGACAGTGGTCCGGGCGTGCCCGATGACGAACTGACGCACATCTTCCAACCCTTCACTCGCGTGGGTGAAGCGCGCGATCGCCACAGCGGAGGCTTCGGCCTTGGTCTGGCCATCAGCCGCCAGGCAGTGGAGGTGCACGGTGGTGAAATCATCGCGAAGAATGCACCGGAAGGAGGACTCAGCGTAAGCATGCTCCTGCCCCGTAATCCGGAGAGAGCAAAGCGAACCAGGAGCAAAGGGGACCCGGGCGTGTAGAACACGCCCGGGTCCGCGGGCGCTACGCGTGGCAGCGACTTCAGGTCCGCACCTCACGCAGGAGACGGAACCTGCGAAGCGCACAAGAAATCAAACAGGCTTTTCAATCAATTTCTTGAAGTTCTCGAGATCCTTGTGCACCGCGCGCTTGTCGATACCGAGCATGCCGCCGGCTTTCTCCACGAGACCATGCGGCTCATAATCGAGTTCAAGAGCCACGCGCGTGATGGTGTCGGAAACGGGTTCGAACTCGACCGTGCCGTTGTTCTTTATGCCCGAGGTGCTGCGCCAGGCGATGCGGCGCTCGGGAATGGTATCGGTCACCTCCGCATCCCATTCCTCCTTCTTGCCCGCCACCTTGGCCTTCCAGTGCATGTGCTTGTCGTCGAATTTCTTGACCTCTTCCACGTCGTCCATGAATTTCGGGAAGTCCTCGAATTTCAGCCAATAGCTGTACGCGAGGGCCGCCGGAACATTGACGTCGATAGTATCTTTAACAGTCGCCATGATCTGTCTCCGTCGGAAACCAATAATGAAAGCCTATGATCCGACAGCACGACCGCCATCATGCGGCTAGCGAATTGAACTGCCCAAAACCCTTAAGTGGCGCAAGTTCCGGCAACCCGGACCTACGTTCCATCCCTGGAGGCATTCCAGCAACTCGCCCGAAGAGGCCAGGTTTGCAACAGCAACCTAGCGAGGCACGGCTCCGGTATCGAGTGCCTCCAGCAGCTTGCTGTCCACCTCATCGAAGCGCACCCAGCGTGCACCGCTATGATCGGCCAGGAAGTCGCGTGCCTCTTCCTCGCTCGCCAGCGGCACCAATTCGTGGCCCATGGGGCCGTAGACATCCGAGCCGATCACGTACCAGGCCTCGCGCGCATCGATGCGCTCCAGCCCGTAATACTCCGTGACGGCAATGACCGCGATGTCATCCCGGCTATGGCCCGGTGCGTAGTGCGTCACATTGGCCAAGTACTTGAACATGTCCTTGGCACCATCGAAGTGGTGTGCATGACCGTCCTTGTAGAGCACCGTGGCGACCCACTCTGGGTATTTCGCCACGAACATGCCACACACCGGACAGGTGTCGGCCGGCGCGGGATCGGGCACTGGCGGCAGGGCGAGCACCGGATTCGCCACCAGCACGAGAAGGAGCAGAAGAAGACGTCCTTTGTACATGCGAGATTACCGGCTGCTGAGGGGCGACCGTAAGGTCGCCCCTGTGACTCAAGTGATCACTTGGATTGCTGCTTGGCGCGCCGCTCAGCCCGGCGCTTGCGGATCATGACAGTGTCCTTGGCCATGTCCTCGTGCGTGGCGGCAAGCGCATCACCAAACCCGCCGAGCTTTCCGCCATGCTCCCGATGCGCGGCCTGTGCGGCCTTCTCGTCGGCGAATGCCATTTTGCTGCGGGTGGTCATGGTACCCTTGAGCCCGCTGCCGATGAGGTAATGCGCCTTATCCACGTTCACCAGCGGCTTGATCTTCTCGGTACTGGCGTAGTCGGCTGCATAGATCGCCTTCGGCCCCCGATCCAGGTTCAGGCTGAGGCTGAGGGCGGCACAATGGAGGGAGCAGGTGCCATCCACCCGATTATCGTCGTAGTGCACCAAATGGCGGCTGTGATGCCATTGTGTCCGATCCATACCGCAGTACGGGCACTTGGGATATTTCTGCAGTTCGTTCTCCAGCGGATTCGGATCGGGCGGTGCCTTCGGCGCGAACTGCAAAGGCGTGCCGTCGGTGGATGCCTGGGCAAAGGCCTGTGGCGTCACAGCCACTCCCAGAATCGCCGTGCCCACAGCTCCTTTCAATACATCGCGTCGTTTCATACTGCCTCCTCGGCCGTTGCCTGAGTGAAATGCGGCGAGTCTTCGCCGTTACCAATTGGCCAGGCCCTTCATTACCGCGAAGTACCTGGCCCCTTGCCATACGGTGGCGACGCCGAGCGCAATCACGAACAACGCCGCCACGCGGAGAAGTTGTGCGCGCCGCGTGGCACCAAGCCGCGCCAGCAGCACGCTCATCAATAACATGGAAGGCAGTGTGCCCAATCCAAAGGCCAGCATCAGCAGCCCACCGTCAAGCGGTCCCTGCGCGGTGGTGGCCTTCACGGCCATGGCCAGGGTAAGGGAACAGGGCATGAGGCCATTGATCAGGCCGCCGGTAAAGGCGCCGGTCACCGGGCGCGTGGCTGCCAGGCGTACAGCGCCTTGCAGCCAGGCCGTGGGCAGGAAATTAAGCCGCAAGCGCCAGGGTGCGATACCGAGGATATCCAGTCCGAGCAGAATCACGATCACCCCCGCCAGGATCTGCAGGATGGCCTGGGTCTTGCCCACGATCCCCGTGGAAGTGAGTACAAGTCCGAGCATCCCGGCTAGCACACCGACGATGACGTACACCAGCACACGCGCGCCATGATACGCAGCATAGATGAGCGCCCCACGCGCGCCCTGCCCGATGCGCATGAAGAAGGCACACACGAGACCGCCGCACATACCGATGCAATGGCCGCTGCCAAGCAGTCCTGCAAAAAACGCCATGACAAGCGTCATTTCAACCATCACGGGTGGGTACCTGTGGTGCTTTCACTTTCAGAGAGCAGGCTGCGCGCCATGGTCTCGAAGCTGGAGGCATCCGACTCACCCAGGATCTTGCCACGCACCCTACCCGCCCGGTCCACGAAAACCGTCATTGGCAGGCCGATAACACCGTAGAGGCGTGCCACCTCCGATGTCTCGTCCATGAGCGCAGGATAGGAGACGTCAAGCATTTTCATGAAGTTCACCACCGTAGCGCGCTCCTGCGCCACGTTGACGGCAAGGATCTCCAGCCCCTCACCATGCAGGCGCCGGTACACGGGTTCGAGTGCGATCATTTCGCTCCTGCAGTAGGGACACCAGTCGGCCCAGAAGCGTACGGCCACGACCTGGCCGTGCAGATCCGCGAGTTCCAGCGCGTCTCCGTCCATCGTGAGCAGTTCGAAAGGTGGTGCGATATCACCGGCTTTCAACCGCGGCGCACCGCTCTCGCAGCCGGTGAACGCACCAAGTACAAATAATGTAAGTAACAGCGAGCGGGCAAATATCATGCGGGCAGTTTCAAGTGCGGAGGGTCCAACAGCCAGTGAGCGCATGCACTGGCGGTTGCCTGTATCGTACGCGGCCAACGCGGAGCACGACAGTGTGGGTGCGGTGCCCGCATGAGTTCCTGCACGTTCATCGTCAAGTCCGAGCACGAATCGGGCCAACGCGCCGCCCCCGGTGCCTGCTTGATCTGATGCCTGCCGGAGATGGCGGACACTGCGGCGGATGGCACAGCCCTGTGTCACATGCCACACCGGTGCGTGTGAGCTACGACGCCACATCATCCAACATCGCCGGTCGTGGTGATGTGCGATACGGACAATTCTTATCGGTTTAAAGGAAATGGTTAGCGCAAGAACGCCGCCGCCAATTCAGGGAAATTGACCTTGCTGCGGCACGGACAATTCGGGAAACTCTGCGCGA
Organism: Thiohalomonadaceae bacterium; assembly: GCA_041677345.1. Taxonomy (GTDB): domain Bacteria; phylum Pseudomonadota; class Gammaproteobacteria; order Thiohalomonadales; family Thiohalomonadaceae; genus JALOAT01. The sequence continues at coordinate 23,404 of JBAYQE010000009.1, read as the reverse complement.
TGAATCCCGCCCCTGCAGCTGTCGTCCCCGTCCCCCGCAATCTCTTTCGTGGTGCCCAACGTCTCCGCATCGCCCTCATTGGCATGCCCAATTGCGGCAAAAGCACCCTGTTCGATGCCGTCGCCAGCACGTCCATCCAAACGGGCGAACTGACCGGCACCGATCGCGACTATCGTGAGTGCGCGGTGCAGATCGGGCTGGACGAGGCCCGCGTGGTGGAACTGCCCAGTATCCGCTCCCTGCACCTGCATGGCGATGACGAGCGCGGCGCACTGCAGTACCTGCTGTGGGGAGATGAGCCGCCACCCATTGCTGCCCACGAGGCCCAGCGCGCCCCCTTTTCACCACCGGATGTGATCATCCAGGTGGTGGATGCCACCGCCCTGGAGCGCGACCTGGAGCTCACCCTGGAGCTGAGCCAACTGGGCCGTCCCGTGGTGATCGCCCTGAACATGATGGACAGTGCCGGGCGCAAGGGCCTGCATATCAGCCCACGCACCCTGAGCCGGGCCCTGGGCATGCCCGTGGTGCCCACGGTGGCACTCATGGGTCACGGCATCGCCGAGGTCTTCGCGCGCGCGGTGGAAGCTGTGCGTCAGCAGGCCTGCCCCATTGCCCAACCCTGCAGTCGCCACATCCAGGAAAGCCTGCGCCCGCTGGGCCAGGTACTGAGCCGGCCCGACGTACAGCAGGCCTTCGGCGTTCCCCATCCCTTCCTGCTTACACAGATTGCCTTGGGACAAGGCTATTTCGTGGAGGAGATGCGACAGCACTTTCCCGACCTGTTGCCCGTGATCGCGCAGTTGCGCAGCGCCGCGGAGCATCAGTTGCCCCGCCCGCTGGCCGAAGAGTTACATGCAGACCGCCATTACCAGGCGGCCACCCTTTTCGAAAGTGCCACACGCCTCGGTGCGCCGCACGAAGGCCACGGCTGGCGCTATTGGTTGGACGAGCTGTTCCTGCATCCGCAATGGGGCCTGCTCGGCAGCCTCGCCGTCTTTGCCGCCGTGCTGTTCGTCGTGTTCGAGGTGAGTGCCTGGCTGGACGGTCTCACGGCTGCACGCCTCATCGAGCTCGCCGAAGGCTGGCAACCGCACTCCACTGCGGGCGTGGTCGCCCGCGCCATTGCGGACGGACTCATCGGCCTGGTGGGCATCGTGGTGCCCTACATGATTCCGCTGGTGATGCTGCTGATCGCGCTGGAGCAGGCGGGCGTAATGCAGCGCATCGCCTTCGTGGTGGACCGTGGCTTCCATCACGTGGGACTGCACGGCAGCGTGGCCGTACCGTTCCTGCTAGGCCTTGGCTGCAACGTGCCGGCGCTGTCTGCGGTAGCCACGAGCACGCGCGGGCGCGCGCGCGTGGTGGCCTCGGTGCTGATCACCTTCGTGCCTTGCTCAGCACGCTCAGCCATCATCCTGGCGCTCGCGGGCAAATACCTCGGCGCCGGCGGCGTACTGGCCATATTCCTGCTCACCGTCACGGTGATCGCCGTCGTGGGACGGCTGCTCGCCAGTCGCCAGCCGGAGACTGGCCCCGGCCAGGTGCTGGAGATCCCGCCGTATGCCCTGCCCGAGCTGCGCAGCCTCTTGAAGACCACCTGGGCCCGTACCGAAGATATCCTGACCATTGTCACGCCCCTGCTGGTGGGCGGCAGCGTGGTACTCGCCCTGCTCAGTCACTTCGGCGCCGACGCTATCATCAACTTCCTGCTCACGCCGATCACCTCGTGGTGGCTGGGGCTGCCGGTGGTGCTGGGCCTGCCCATCCTGTTTGGTGTGTTGCGCAAGGAGCTGTCGCTGCTGATGATCTACCAGGCGCTCGGCAGCTTCGAAGTGAGTGAGATGCTCGACACTGTGCAGATCACGGTGTTCCTGCTGTTCCTCACCTTCTATGTGCCCTGCGTATCCACCTTCGCGGTGATGCTCAAGACCATCGGCCGCAAGGAGGCCTTGGCCTCCATCGGCATCTCCGTGGGCGTCGCCCTGCTGGTGGCAGGCGTCGTGCGCCTGCTGCTCGAATCCGCGCGCTGGCTGTTGTAGGAATGGTGTCCTGGAGGCGAATCACTTCGCCCCCAGGGCGATCGGCCACAGGACTCGCAACGCCCTTGCCGTTCCAATAGCGCCAAGGGCCCCGCTCTGTGGACACGATCTCGCGCCGCACCGGCTGCGATCTTGCAAGGAAATCCGGGGGCCGGGCCAGCCAACATTCTGCTAGCCTCATGCGTAGAGCCGGGCGATGGAGGGCCCTGCGACGAATACCGCCATGGAAACCGGACCGCAGTCCGCCCGCGGCATCTACCGCCACCGCCTGCCGGTGCGCATCACCCATTGGCTGAATCTCGTCATTCTCGTGGTGATGCTCGGCAGCGGGCTGCAGATCTTCAACGCTCACCCGGCACTGTACTGGGGCGAGCGTTCCGACCCGAGCCACGCCTGGCTCGCCATGGCGGCGCGCACCCATCCGGAGACCGGCGAGCGCCAAGGCATCACGCGCCTGTTCGGGCGTGAATACGACACCACGGGCATACTGGCCCTGTCCGCGGGTACGCCGCGCGGATTTCCCGCCTGGAGTACCATCCCCAGCGACCACTGGCTCGCCATGGGCCGGCGTTGGCACTTGTTCTTCGCCTGGTTATTCGTCTTGAACGGGATCGCCTACCTGACCTGGGGACTGGCCACGCGCCACGTCAGCCGCGACCTGTGGCTACACAGCACCGAGGCTCGCCACCTGCCCCGCACGTTCAGGCGTCATCTGTCACTGCGTGCAGTGCGTGCCGATGTCGAACAGGGTTACAACCCGTTGCAGAAGATTGCCTACCTCTTGGTGATCTTCGTACTGGCGCCGCTGATGGTGCTCACCGGCCTCGCCATGTCACCCTGGCTCGACGCCGCCTTCCCCGTGCTGGTGTCCCTGTTCGACGGCCGACAGTCCGCCCGCAGCATCCATTTCATAATTGCGTTCGGCCTGCTGGTGTTCACAGTGATACATGTGCTCATGGTGTTCGCCGTTGGACCTATCCGGGAACTGCGCGCCATGTTCACCGGCCGCTTGCCACCCCGGCAAAACGAATCATGAGGTCCCGCCCATCCATGGATCGGCGTCGCGTCCTGCGCTTGCTTGGGCTGGGTGGGCTGCTTTCCCTGACCGGATGCGACCGCTTGTCGCAAAGCCGCTGGTTTCCGCGTGTGCTCGGCAAGGCGGAGCAGTTCAATCACCGCCTGCACCACGCCCTCGCGCGCCGCGACAGCATGGCCCAGGAATTCACCGAGGCGGACCTGTCACCCGTCTTCCCCAGTAACGGCACGCGCCAGCCCGTCGATGCCGATTACCGGCTCCTCGCCGCCCGCAACTTTGCCGACTGGCAGTTGCCTGTCTCGGGACTGGTACGAAACCCACGCAGCTATTCGCTGGCGGACCTGCGAGCCCTGCCCTCGCGCACCCAGATCACCCGACACGATTGCGTGGAGGGTTGGAGCGCCATCGCAAAATGGCGCGGGGCGCGCTTGGCCGCTCTCCTGGACGCGGTGCACCCGCTACCGCAGGCCCGTTACGTGGTGTTCTATTGCTACGACACCATGGATTTCGGTGGCGCTCGCTATTATGAGAGCATCGACCTAGAAGACGCCTTCCACCCGCAAACCATCCTCGCCTACGACTGGAATGACCAGCCGCTACCGGTCCCTTACGGCGCGCCGCTACGTCTGCGCGTCGAACGACAACTCGGCTACAAGATGGTGAAGTTCCTGCGCGGCATGGAACTGGTGGAAAGCTTCGATGCCATCGCAGGCGGCAACGGCGGCTATTGGGAAGACCGTGGCTATGAGTGGTATGCGGGGATCTGAGACATCACTCTGGCTGCGCGACATCACCATCGTGCTCAGATATCGCCAAACTGGAAGTTCTTCTCCCGGAATAAGTGCAGGCACGCATTCACCACATTCCCGTCGTATAGCCGGCCCTTGTTTTGTTCTACCTCCGCCAGTGCCGCCTCCAGACCGAGCGCCTCGCGATACGGGCGAAAAGTGGAGATGGATTCGACCACATCCGCCACCGCGATGATGCGTGCACCGAGCAGAAGCTCGTTACCGCGCAACTGGTTCGGATAGCCCGAACCATCCATGCGCTCATGGTGCTGCAATACCATGAGCGCCACGGGCCAGGGAAATTCCGTGGACTTGAGGATGTCGTAACCAATCTGCGCGTGCGTCTTCACCAATTCATACTCGATGCTCCCCAGCTTGCCGGGATAGCTTAAGATCTCGGCCGGTATGTGGATCTTGCCGATGTCATGGATGCTCGCTGCCAGGGTGATGCCGTGCATCTCATCGCGTGAAAGCGCGAGTTCCTCGCACAGGCGGTGTGTAAGCGCCGCCACGCGCCGTTGGTGCCCGGCCGTGTAGGGATCGCGCTTCTCGATGGTGTGCGCGATAGCCTGCACGGTAGCCTCCATACTGTTCTCCAGCCGCTCCAGGTAATCCCTTCGTTCCTCCTCCAGGCGGCGATGCTCACTGATGTCCTGGATGGCACCGTCCCAGACGATGCCGCCATCCGCCCGCGGGCTGGGCATGGCATTGCACAGCAGGTATTGGTCTTGTCCCTCCAGATCCGTGCCACGGAAAATGCGATGAAGGCGCCCCTTTCCCGCCATCATGGCTTCTTCGAAATCCGCCCTCTCGTCTGCCTGCAAGCGGGCGAAAAATTGCTCTGGTTCCGCAAGCAGTTGCTCGGGCGAAAGCCCGAGCGTAGCCCGTGAACCACCACTGACGTAGGCAAATTCCAGGCTGCCGTCGGGATAACACACCAGCTGGAACAGCATCTCCGGAACGTTATCCGCCATGGCCAGGAAGCGCCGTTGCGAAGCCAGACGCGTGAGCGTGGAGCTGAACAGCCCGGCGATGGCCAGATAGAGGTTCAGCGTATCCCGTGAAGCCGGAGCGCTGCCGCGCTTGCCGAGCACCATCACGAACGAGGTCTTGCCATCCACCGACAAGGGCAGGAACACCGTGCAGTACTCATCCCCAAGCCGGAGCATCTCGGAAGCGATGAACCCGCTGTCGATGACCTGCAACACCAGTTCGGTCGCCACCGTGCGCAGCTTGCGACATGCTTCATGATCGCCTGCACAATGATGGAACACAGGATGCCTGCCATGGCGTGGCGCCGCGAAGGCGACCACATCGGCATCCAGGATGTGCAATGCCACGCTGCCGAGCTCGGCCCAGACCTCCTGGCGTGGGTCCAAGGCAGCCAAATACTGTGCCGTCCGCATGACGGCATCGAGCCTTTTCCTCATACGTGTTTGCCCATCCTGCGCGCAGGCACTGTGTCCACGCTCCGTGACGACTGGGCAGCGCATGGACTTACTCCTTTTCTTCACGCGCAGAAACCAACGCCCTGACGTTCTCGGGACGGGACTCGAGTGGTACTTCCGAGCCGGATGAGAGCATGAAACCGCCACGTCCGGTGAAGCTTTCGCACAGGGCGGACGCATCGCGGAATACCTGCTCGGGCGAGCCGAGCACCAGGTCCATGGGTTTGATGTTTCCGACCAGTACCGTGGTGGGCAATACCTCTCGCGCCTCGGCCGCAGGCACTTCATAGTCGAGACTGATGATCTGTACGCCTGCTTCCGGGCAATAGCGAAGCAGCGGTTGTATGTGCCCCGGGATGTTCAACCACCCCGGCGCACCCGCCTGGCGGAACGCGCCGAAGATGCGGGTGAGACGCCGCAGCAGGAATTCACGGAAAAACTGTGCTGGCACGATAGACGGCGATGAGGAAGGATCGAACACCATGGGAACATGTGCGCCGGCGCGGATCTGGGCGATACCGTAGCGGATCACCACGTCCGTCGCAAAGTCGAGTAGCCGTTCGAAATCATCGGGGTGATCGGCAGCAAAGTAAAGCGCGTCCTGCATGCCCATAATCTGGGTAACCAGTGTCATGGGTCCCTCCAGAGCACTCACGATTACGAGGCGATCGCCGACTTGTGCAGACAGCAACGAGAGTGCCTCGAGGATCTGGGGCATGCGCCCGTCCTTTTCCGGATCGGGTACGACCAACCGTCCAGGGTCGTCACCTGCCTTGAACGCGTATTCCAGTACCTCCGGATAGCTGTCGCGGCCAAAACGCAGCTTCGAGCCAACGGCCTCCGTTTCCACGAAGGCGTCCATATAGACGTAGACCGCATCGGTTCCGTAGAGTGCCTGGGCCTCAAGCTGGCAGCGGGCCAGCAAGGCGCCATCGCGCAGGTACTCGTCGAGCCCGACACCCGCCAGCACGGCCGCGTGACCAAATACCAGCGGTATGGCGGGTATGCGATCGGCGGCCTGGAATGCGGCAGTTGCGCGGAAGCGTTCCAGTCCATTCATGGGCGGGCCTGCACCAGTTGGTCGAGATAACGGGCACCGTCAAAGGCGGTCTCGGCCACGTAGTCCACGTTCAGGCTCTCAGCAGAGGCCTGCTTGAGCGCGGCACCACCGGCTACCACCTTCACCTGTTCCAACCCCTTCGCCTTCAGCGCATCACGCAATTTCCGTACCTGGGGCACCACGGAGGTGATCAGGCCGCTGACCAGCACGGCGGCCGCAGACTCCCGCTCCGCCGCATCCACCACGTCTTGCGACGGGCAATCCTTGCCGAGGTCCACCACACGGTAGCCCTTGCCGGTCAGCACCATCTTCACGATATTCTTGCCTAGATCGTGAATGTCACCCTCGGGCGTGGCGATGACGAACGTGGCCTTGCCTTGCGGCAACGGACCACCTGCAGGATAGAGTTCCTTCACCACGGCCGACACCGCGCGCCCGACCAGCATGATCTCCAACAGGTTGAAGCCCTCGACCGTGCACTTCTCGTCCAGTTGCCGCATGGCGCTTTCGAGGCCTGCGGTGACGATATGCTCGGGTGTCACGCCGGCCGCCAGCAGCCTCCGCGTCTCCGCGAGCGCACAGGCGTGGTCACCATCCAGCAGTGCCGACATCAGAAGGCCCAACTCACTGCCCACGTGCTCGCTCATGGCTTGGCGCCCCCAAACGCCCGCTAACATCTTTGGTGAAAGCATAGCGCCGTGATTCCACGGGGCTGCTCAGTAATGAAGCTCCAGCGAGCACGTTCCTGTGGCTCGACCGCATGCCCCGGCGGGATTCCCTGCCCGTGGTGGAACCGACATCATCCGCCCTGGAGGTCTTGTCCAACGCCACCGCGTCGTCCTTCCCCTGCGCCTCGGGGGCTTGCTGCAGCGCATCAGCGCCGGGCTGCAACACCAGGCGCACATACACGGGAAAATGATCAGAACCAAACCGGGGCAAGCGCCGGATGTCGGCGAGCAGGAAATGCTCGGAGTGAAACACGTGGTCCAGCGGCCACCGCATCAGCGGCACCTTGGCATTGAAGGTGTTGAACATGCCGCGGCCCCGGCGCGGGTCGAGCAGGCCGCAGATCTTCTGGAACAACCGCGTCGTGTACGACCAGGCCACATCATTCAGATCGCCCGCGACGATCGCAGGCCCTCCACGCGCCTTCACCTCGCGACCCACCATCAGCAATTCCGCGTCCCGCGGCAGTGAGGAATCCGCTTCCGTGGGCGACGGTGGTTCCGGATGCAGGCAGTGCAGCCACACCCGCGCCCCTGACGGCAATTGCACCTGCGTGTGCATGGACGGTATACCGTCGCGCAGCAGAAATTTCGTCTCGGGTTCAACCAGCAGCAAGCGTGAATATAACAGCATGCCGTATTCGTTTTCCAGGGGACGCTTCACCTGGTAAGGCCATGCTGCTTCGAGCGGCTGCATCCGCTCTTCCCACCAGGCGTTCGGTTCCAGAAGCAGAATGATGTCGGGGCGCAGCTCGTACGCCAGCACGAGCAACGCGTCCGTGGCGCGGTTATCCATGAGCACATTGGCAATGAGCAACGACAGCGTGGATTCCGGCGCGGAATCGCGTGCATCGAGGACCTCCTGCGGAGCGAGCGGCGTGTAGGGAAAAACGTGCGCTGTCTGGATGATCGCGGCCGTGGATGCCGCTACCAGGGCGAGTGCTCCGGGCCAGCTGCTTGCCGGGCCCACGACCAGCAGGAGCCCAATGTCGATCAGGGCAAGCAGCAAGACTTGTAGACGCGGAAAGTCAAAAACACGAATCCACCACGCCTCCCGCCGCATCAACGGGATGACACTGCTCACGAACACCACGATTGCGATCAGAATAAGGATGAAGCACACAGGCCCTCTCCCCCCAAGGCATGGCCCCGGTCCCCTGCCAGAAAAGCTTATCTGCTCTTGGGCCGTCGCAAATTCAGGATTCCTGCAACCGTGCGAGCACCGCGTAGCATCCCGTGTGGCCTTGAACAGATGACAGAGGCAGCCGCTTGCTCAGTGTGTCGCCCCGCTCAGATTGAGCCCTACCACGCCGATAAGAATCAATAGGATGCTGCCGATCTTCATGAGCGAAACAGTTTCCTGGAAATAAAGGATCCCGACAGCCGTGATCAGGACCGTCCCCACCCCGGACCAGATCGCGTAGGCAACACTGATCTCGATCTTCTTCAGTGCCAGCGTCAGCGCCGCGAACGAGGCGGCATAGAAGATGAAGATCAACACCGAAGGCGTAAACCGGCTGAAGCCGTCGGAGAGTTTCATGGACGTGGTGCCGGCGACCTCCAGGAGGATGGCGCCGACGAGCAGGAACCAATGGTGCATCGATGGAACTCCGCACACCCTCGCCGCACACCCCAGGATGGGGCACGACAGTATTGCAGGGCTGAAACTCAGGTATCCTAGCGAATACCGCTGGCCCGGCGGAAGACGCCTACCGGAAGACACCAGACGTGGAAGGGATAAGGCCCCAGAGCGCTGCTGTAGAAAGGCAGTTTTCCGGAAGCAAAGAGAGAGACCTGGCAGCCCCGCTATCCTAGAAACCGGTTCCGAAGAACCATTCCCTTAGACCGGAGGCTTTGCGCCCTCTCTTTTCAGAGAGTTTGCTTTTCGCAGGCCTTGCTGTATGTCTAGCCCAGCGCGACGGGTTGTCAAACCCACCCCGCCGCATGGCGCTTCGACATCCTCCCCGACCTTCGGGGATAACACGGTGGGGCTTACATCATGCCCTCAAGTGCCGACACGAGCGCGGCGCACTCGGCATCGGTGCCGACGGTGATGCGCAGGAACTGCTCGATGCGTGGCTGTCTGAAGTGACGCACGATGATGGCACGTTCGCGCAACTGCTGCTGCAGCACTGCGGCATCGTGGCGTGGATGTCGCGCGAAAACGAAGTTTGCGGAGGACGGCAACACCTCGAAGCCCAATCGCACGAGCCCATCCACCAGTTGCCCACGCGTACGCACGATGGCGGCGCAGGTCTGCTCGAAATACTCCCGATCCTCCATGGCGGCGACCGCACCGGCGAGTGCAAAGCGGTCGAGCGGATACGAGTTGAAGCTGTTCTTGATGCGTTCCAGTCCCTCGATGAGCGCGGCATCCCCCACGGCGAAGCCCACGCGCAGCCCGGCCAGTGATCGGGATTTCGAGAACGTCTGTACCACCAACAGGTTGGGGTAGTGCCGCACCAATGGAATGGCCGATTCACCGCCGAAGTCCACATAGGCCTCGTCCACCACCACCACGGAATCACGGTTGGACCGCAACAGGTCCTCGATGGCGGCCACGGGAAGCGCCCGTCCGGTGGGGGCATTGGGATTGGGGAAGATGATGCCGCCGTTCGGACGTGCATAATCACGCAGATCGACAGCGAAGCCGGCATCCAGTGGCACGGTGTCGAAGGCGATGCCGTACAGGCCGCAATAGACGGGATAGAAGCTGTAGGTCACGTCCGGGAACAGCACCGGCTGTGCATGCCTGAGCAGGCCCTGGAATACGTGGGCAAGCACCTCATCCGACCCGTTGCCCACGAAGACCTGGTCCGCCGCCACACCGTAGTACGCCGCCACCGCTGCCTTCAGCCGATCGGCATTGGGGTCCGGGTAAAGCCGCAGGGTCTCTGCCGCTTCCGCGCGCAAGGCTTCGATCACCCGCGGTGACGGGCCGTACGGATTCTCGTTGGTATTGAGTTTGATGAGATTGAGGATCTTCGGCTGCTCGCCCGGCACGTAGGGCGTCAGGGAATGGACGACGGGACTCCAGAAGCGGCTCATGGCGATTTACGGTTTCAGTGGCTCGGGGGCGGCGGTACCGGTGCGCAAGGGCGCTATTCTGCCGCAAGTCGGGCGCGACCCAAAGCCGGATCCGTGGTACGGGCCGCGCTATGGTTCTTTCAGGACCGCACGCGAGGGAGTTGCTCATGCCCGAAGCCCCCATCCATGCCGCGCCGGCATCGCTGCGCAGCGCCCTGGAGTATTACGCGCAGACGGATGCCTCGACCATCGAGGCGCGCCTCGCCGCGCTGGAACGGGAGTGGGATCTGGACCGGGCTCTGGAAACGCACGCCGCACTCACCGGCCTGGCCTCCCTGCTCCTCACCGCGGCCCGTGGCATCACATGGTCCTGGCTACCAGTGGCGGTGTTCTCCATACTGCTGCAACAGGGACTGCAGGGCTGGTCACCACCGGTCCCGCTGTTGCGCCGGCTTGGCTTTCGCAGCCGCAAGGATATCGACCAGGAGATCCTCGGCCTGATGCTGCTGCACGGCGACTTTCGCGATGTGCTCACCCCGACCGTGTCCGGTGACCGTGCCGAGCGGGTACGCCGGGTGCTGCAGGGCGGGCGTGGCACGCCGCCGCAGGAAAGGCCGGAAACCAAGTGGCACAAGAAATTCCGCGATGCACGCACGGCGGCGAGCAAGCCCCCACGCGCCGGCACGGTGATCGCCGGCGACGTACGCGCCGAGAACTTCATTGAACACGTGAGGCGCCTCTGGCCGGCGGAGGACCAGCAACTGGACAAGGCGCTGCGCTCGGTGCTGGCCCACCTCAAGTGGCGACTCTCACCGGGGCTGGCCCGCCCGCTCTTCGAACACCTGCCGCGCACCATCGCCAAAGCTGCGGAGAGCGAACCACCTCACGGCTTTGCCCTCGGCGAGCCCAAGCACCGCGTGGACGCCAATGAATTCTTCGAGGAGATCACCGCCGAAACCGGTCTGGCGCGGGATGAGGCGGAAAAGGCGACCCTCGCCATTTTCTCTTCCGTGAAACACCACATTCCCTCGGCGCAAAACCGTGCCATGCTACCCAAGGGCCTCAAACGGGTCTGGCTGCACGCCTGAGGCACGATGCACAGGGGGCGCCGCCCTGAGGACATGCGCGGAACGCCCTCTGGCGGTTTCTGGCGCTGGCAGTGGCAACGCTGGCGGCAGGGCCTGCCGCGTGAACCGGCCAGTGGCTATCGCTTCGCCGTAGCCGAGCCGGACCTGGCCTTCCTTGGGGCAAACCGCCGTTGGCCCACGGTCACCTGGATCGGTCATTCCACGCTGTTATTCCAGCTCGATGGCCTGAACCTGCTCACCGATCCCCAGTTCAGTCCACGTGCTTCTCCCGCCCCTTTCCTGGGGCCGCGGCGGCGTGTGCCGCCGGTACCGCCGCTGCAGTCATTGCCACACATCGACGTAGTGCTGCTGTCACACAATCATTACGATCACCTGGACCGGGCCAGCATACGCTCCCTGGTGCAACAACCGGGTGGATCACCCTACTTCTTCACACCGCACGGCATGGGGCGCTGGTTCAAACGCCAGGGCGCGGGAGAGGTGGTGGAAATGGACTGGTGGAGCGAGGCACCGTTCCGCGACCTGCGCCTCCATTGTGTCCCCGCGCGCCACTGGAGCGCGCGCACCGCATTCGATCGCAATCGCAGCCTCTGGTGTGGCTGGGTCGTGCGCGGCTCGTTTCAAATCCTGTTCGTAGGCGACACCGGTTATTCAGAGCAGTTTCGCGAAATCCACCGGCAGCTCGGACCTATGGACCTCGCCGCCATACCCATCGGCCACTATGAGCCGCGCTGGTTCATGCAGGCTTCGCACGTAGCCCCGGAAGAGGCCGTACAGATCGCCTTGGACCTGCATGCGCGCCGCGCCATCGGCATCCACTGGGGCACCTTCCCACTCACGGACGAACCGCTGGACGAGCCACCCCGGCGGCTGCGCGTGGCGCTGGAGACGGCCGGGTTACCGGCGGATATTTTCCTGGTGCTTGCCCGCGGTGAGACACGCCGCATCGATACCCTGTTGTCGGACTCTCCGGTGGGCAGTCATTGAAGGTGGATTGTTCGGCCGCTCTACTAGCTTGGGCAACATTACACCGAACGCCCAAAGGAAAAACCTGGTACCCGCATGAGTGATCCGGGCCGGCTAACCTCCTCGCTCGCTCGATTCACCTGTGTCGATAAGCGAGCGCTCATCACCGATTGCGACCCCCACGGAGCATCTTTATACTCCATCGGTCTCACCAACCAAGACAAGGAAGGTCTTGCCTATGACCTATGGAATCGTCAATCCCAGCCCCGAACAGCAACGCGCCTGGAAACAGCAACCCTGGGGCAGAATCATTCAGCAGGTCGACCACTTCCGTGAGCTGTTCCTGGGACAAGACGTCCGGGCAAAGCGACTGATGCGCGTCACCTTTTCCGACCAGGCCGTGGCGATGCTGGAGAGCATGAACCGATTCGATCTGGTCAAGGTGCTCGACGAGATCATCGACCTGACCTACAACCCCAGCCCCAACGGCCACCGCCGCCACTGGCGCAACCCCTGGCTGCGCTTCATCAAGAGCCGGTATCCGTTTCCTCACTATCACTACATGATCGAGTACGCGGTGAGGCCCGACGGCGGGATAGCGGTGCGGGAAGTGTATTTCGACGAACTCCTCGCCGGCCCCACGGAGCCCATTCCCACGAACGCAACATGCTCTATAACGTGAAACGGGACAAGGGTATGCGCTACGACCGACCGATGACCAAAGAGGACACCCGCCAGCTTCCCGGCGCCTGGCGGCTTGGGAAACCGGGTACATGGTAGCGGTACGCTCCTGTCACGGCTTCGCGCCAATCTGCGCAAGGCGCAAATTGAACTAGTGCACGGGCGCAACAACCCCTTCGACGTGGTACCCAATGTCGCCGGGGCCAACAATCTGCGCTTGAGCGGCCTCTGGCGTTCCTTGCAGTTGATCGGGCGGGTGTTCAGCGACAACAGCGGCCACGCGGGCATCAGCCCGCATACGCTGCCCTATCTCGGCATCCGCACTTACCAGAAACAGTTGGAACTGAGTGGCTACACCAAGGAGGCCCAACGGGTGCAGCGCTATATCGCCCAACGGGATCAAAGGCGCCAGAAGCGGCGACTGGAAAGCGTAGCATGAGTTTCTTCACTTACGTCTTCGGCAAGGGTTACACGGGCGGTCCGGACTTCAGTACGCTGGAAACCTTCCGCTTCGACCTGGACGGTGCCGAGCTGAGATTATCCGTACCGCCCAGCAATACCGCCCTGCCTCGGGGTGAGATAAACATCAACCTCCCGTTTCGCTCCCCGGGCTGGTTCGAAGCCCATTGCGAGCAGCAGGCCAACCACTTCCACGTGAGGGTGTTTGGGAACGTCTGGGCCTATATTGGCCCACCTTAGCGGGCCTGGCCCGACCCCACCTTTGGCGTCCTCAACCTCCGCGTCGCCATCAAACGCACGCTACCCGGCAAGGTGCTGGATGTGAACAACCGGGACACCCTGGCCGAGGCCATCCGCTGGGACTACGAGTGGTATTTCGAAATAGCTGAGCCTGGGAAATATGGCCGAGGGCGCAACCGTGAAGCCCGGCGCAAGGCTGAGGAGGTGTACAAGGCCCGTACCTCACCCGAGGAACTAAAACGCATTCAGACGGACGCCTATCTGACGCGCGCGCTTCAGGAGATCCCCGCTCAGTTCGAAACCCGCCATTACGGTAACCAAGAGTGGCTTTACTACGCACTGGAACACGAGTCCAATACTACCGCCCACTACTACTGCCAGCCGCTGGATGAGCACTACTATCTCTGCGTGCGATTCGGTTATGGAATTGACCTGTCTGCCTACTTCCATCTCTGGCAGGCTGATGCCGAAGCGGCTGAACAGCGCATCATCGAAACGGTGAAGCTGAGTTTTCCCAATCGCTTGCCCGCACCCGAAGAGAAGCCTGCAGGCGGGTTGAGGGAGAGTGACGCTCGCTGAGTGCCGATCAGCGATTGCGATTTTTTATCCCGAGCCGGGATCTCTGGGCCTCCTCCGTTTTTCGTGTCACGAGCTAGACGCCGCCTGACCTGCTGACACCCCGACGGGGCACAACGCCTTCAGCGTCTTCACACTCGGTGCGCAAGGAATCGATCGAGATGATTCGCGAAGGCCTGACGGTCTGCCTGCGATAGTGCAGCCGGACCGCCGGTCTGGACGCCGCTCTCGCGCAACCCGCTCATGAAGTCGCGCATGGACAGGCGTTCACGGATGTTGTCCACGTCGAATGGTTCACCGCGTGGACTGAGGACATGGGCCCCGCGTTCAATCACGCGGGCGGCCAGGGGAATGTCGGCCGTGATGACCAGATCGCCGTCCCGCACTTCGCAGGTGATACGATCATCCGCCATATCGAAGCCTGCGGCCACCTGCATGCGCCGGATGAATCGTGAGGGCGGCGTGTGCATGGGTTTGTTGGCCACCAGCGTCAGGACTACCTGCGCCCGTACGGCGGCGCGGAACAGGATTTCCTTGATTGCTGCCGGACAGGCATCGGCATCGACCCAGATACGCATCTCAGCGCTTCCCTTTTGCCTGCGCTCGATGCACCCGCCGGTGCCTGCTACCGACAGCAGGACACGCCGGTGCCGTACCCGCCGTGGATGGCTCCGGCGCAAACGCCTGCTTGCGTACCTCCTGTTTGGGCAGCAATCCCTTCAGTTCCGTTTCCGTGAGATTGCGCCAATGGCCCGGTTTGAGGTTGCCGAGGCGCACGTTGATGATGCGCACGCGCTGCAGCCGGCGCACATCGTAGCCGAACACCTCACACATGCGCCGGATCTGGCGATTGAGCCCCTGGGTGAGGATGATGCGGAACACGTTCTTGCCCATGCGCGTCACGCTGCACGGCTTGGTGCTCGTGCCGAGGATGCGCACACCGCCCGCCATGCCGCTGAGAAATCCCTCAGTGACAGGCCTGTCCACGGTCACC
Source organism: Thiohalomonadaceae bacterium (assembly GCA_041677345.1). Taxonomy (GTDB): domain Bacteria; phylum Pseudomonadota; class Gammaproteobacteria; order Thiohalomonadales; family Thiohalomonadaceae; genus JALOAT01. The sequence goes on along the minus strand of JBAYQE010000009.1, from coordinate 8,274 downwards.
ACGTATTCCTTTTCGTGGTTGTGCTCCGAACGCAGGATCTCGTTGACGATGTCACCGTTGTTGGTGAGCAGGATGAGGCCATCGGAATCCTTGTCGAGTCGTCCGATGGGGAAGATGCGTTCAGCATGCCCCACGAAATCGATGATGTTGCCTGGCACGTGACGCTCGCTGGTGCAGGTGATGCCGACGGGCTTGTTGAGGACAATGTATACGGGTTGGCGCTTGGCGCCGACCACCCGTCCGTCCAGGCGGACTTCATCGCCCGCGTTCACCTGCGTGCCGAGCCTCGCCCTGGCGCCATTGACCGTCACCCGCCCCGTCTCGATCCACACATCTGCCTCCCGCCGCGAGCAGACGCCGGTTTCGCTGATGAACTTGTTGAGTCGCATGGGGGGAACCGGAGTCGGGGATGGCATATTGTCCGCCTGTCTCCCATCGGCCGCAAACCTGCCGATTTGCCGGGAATCATCTCCCACGCTCTCGTGTCGGCTCACCCGGCCCGTTCACTGCCGGGTGACAGCGACCGCGACACCGTCTGCGAGGGTGTTGTCGGGGTGGGTAATAACCACCTCGCCTTGTTCCAGGCCGCTCAGCACCTGCACCTGGACGCCGCCGCGCTGGCCGATGGTGACGTTGCGGCGCTTGGCACGGCCGTCCTCGATGACGAACACTGCCCACGCGCCGTCTACGCGGAACAGGGCGCTGGTGGGTATCTGCAGCACGTCGTCCGCCTCCCAGACGATGAAGCGCGCCTCCACGCGATAACCGTCGCCCAGGCGTTCCCACTGCGCGCGGGGTGAGGTGAAGTCGGCGATTACGTTCACGCGCTGTTCCTCCACGCCCAGTGCCGAGATCTTGGTGAAGCCCACGGGCTCCACCCGGCGCACGCGGCCTTCCACCGCCGCACCGCTGCCCCAGCGCTCGAACAGCACGCGCATGCCGGGGGCGATGCGCACGGCGTCGCTGGAAAGCACGTCCACCACGGCTTCGAGCGCTGCCGGGTCGCCCACCTCGATCAGCGCCTGTCCGGCACCCACCAGTCCTTCGCTTTCCCGCAGCACGCGCAGCACGCTGCCGTCCACGGGCGAGCTCACGGCGATGGGCTCGCCGGCCGGTGTGGTGGACGGATCGGCGTAACGCAGGGCAGTGCGCGCCGCCTCCAGTTCATGACTTGCCACCTGCACGGCAAATTCGGCCGAGCGTCCCGCAGCCTCGGCGGTCTGCTGTCGCACGCGGGCCTGATCTTCCGCCTCGCGCGATACCAGGTTGTCCTCGGCCAGCTGGCGAATGCGTTGCAGTTCCCGGCGCGCGAAGTCCGCCTCGCTGGCCGCGGCCCGGGCCTGTTGCCGCGAGCGCAGCAAGGCCGCTTCGGCGGCCGCGACCCGCGCCTCCGCCGCCGCCCGCGTGCGCGGGTCGAGCACGCCGGCGCGCGGCGGTTCAATCCACACCAGCGGCGCCGCCCTCGCCACCGCATCGCCCACCTTCAGCTCGATACGTCGCGCATAACCCGCCACGGGCGCCGAGATCACGAAGCGATCGATGACCCGCGTCCTGCCCTCCTCCTCCACGGTCACCTGCAAGGGCGCCCGACTTGCCTGGGCCGCTTCCACCGGTCGCGCGCGCGGCCAGTAGCCCCACACCAGCCCGCCGGCGATGATTACCAGCAGTCCGGTCCAGATGATTCGTCTGCGCGTACGCGCCTGCATCATTCCCTCGTTTTCAGAACGCTGATGAGATCCAGGTGATCGAGCCGCCTGCGCACCGCGAAGGCCGACGCGGCGGCCGCCAGCAGCACCACCGTGACGGCGAAGGCATAGGTGTCCGGCTCGATGACCAGGGGCACTCGGTACAATTCATTGTCGACGGCGCGGGCGATATACCAACACAAGCCGTAGCCGATGGCGAGCCCCAGGGGAATGGCCGCCAGCACCAGCAGCGCCAGTTCACCCAGCAGCACGTACGAAATCTCCCCGCGCGTGAAACCGAGTACGCGCAGGCTGGCCAACTCGCGGCTGCGCTCGGTGAGGGTGATGCGCGCGGCGTTGTAGACGATGCCCAGGGCGATGATGGTGGAGAACACGCTGGCCACGAAGGTGAAGAACAGCATGGTCTCGTCCATGGTCTCGTGGAAATTCGCGATCTCGTGCTCGCGGATGCCGATGCCCGAGATACGCGGAATCTCCTTGATGCGCGCGTAGATCTCGTCGGCATGGGCCTGATCGATGGCGAGCATCACACCAGTGATGGCGTGCCCCTCCCGCAGGATGCGGTTGAGCGCCTCCAGGTTCATGTAGGTGAACGCGCCCAGCAGCTTCGGCACCACAGCCGCCACCGGCACCTGCCGCACGGGCCGGCGCCCGTCGAGGAACTCCACGGTGAGGACGTCGCCGGCCTGCACGCCCAGCTGCCGGCTGAGGAAATCATTGATGACAATCCCTTCCGGCGGCAAAGCCACGGGGCGCAGCGCAAGCTCATCGATGACGCGTTGCAACTCACCGCCGGGTTCCAGTCCCACCATGGCGGTGCGATAGCGGCGGTGCTCGTGGTGCAGGCGCACCGGCACCCAGCGAAACACCTCACCGTAGTGCACGCCCGGCAGGCTCTCCAGGCCGTACAGCGCGCGGCGCGAGGTAGGCTCGATGAAACTGAGCGACACATCCTCACGCTGACCGAGGCCGAACTGCAGGTACATGGAATGGGTGACCGAGTCACCCTGGAAGCGGCCGGTCATCAGGATACCCACCGCGAAGGCCACGCCGATCACCGACATCAGGGACTTGTACGGCCGGTTGCCCAGGTGGCGCAGGATCATGCGGGTGGGCGCGCCCATGATCCGCTGCAGGCCCAGGCGCTCCACCAGCGTGGTGTGATAGAGCGCCGGCGCCTCAGGCCGCATGGCCTCGGCCGGGCGCATGCGTGCCGCCGCGCGCACCGCGGCCAGCGCACCCAGCAGTCCCGCGCCCGCGCTGATGGCAAATGCAGCCAACACGAATCCCGGCGCCACGTGAAAATTCAGAAAGGGAAGCTCGAACAGGTCCTGATAGATGTTGCTGAACCAGAAACCCAGCACCGCGCCGACGACGACGCCGAGGCCGGCCCCGAACGCGACGATCAGCAGCACCATCTGCACATAGTGTGCGGCGATGCGGGCATTGCCGTAGCCGAAGGCCTTGAGGGCGGCAATTTCATCGCGCTGGGTCCCGACCAGGCGATTGAGCACCACGTGCAGAAGAAAGGCCGCCACGCCCATGAAGATTGAGGGAAACACGCCCACCAGGCTGGCGAGCGTGCGCAGTTCCTGCACCAGGAAACGATGGGACGGCTGGTCCTCGCGATCGATGGCGCCGGTGCCGCCATAGGGCACGAGCAACGTGTCCAGGCGATCGATCACGTCCAGGACCTGCGCACCCGGCGCCAGGCCAAGCACCACATGATTGAACGCCCCCTCCAAGTCGTTGGCCGCGGCGAGCGGCGTGCGCGCCATCCAGAACACACCGAAGCGTTGGTAGTCCGGAAACAGGCCGCCCGGGCGCAACTGGTGGATGTACTCGGGCGACACCGCGGTGCCCACGATGACGAACTCCTTGCGGGTGCCGCGGAGAATCACGGCAAGCCGGTCCCCCAGGCGAAACCCGTGCGCCTCGGCGAAGGCCTGGCTCACCACGATCTCGTCGTCGCGTGCCGGATCCACGCCCCGGCCACTCATGAAATAGAGCCGGTTCAGCGGCGCCTCGCCTTCGTCAGGAATGGAGGTGATGAGGCCCGTGACCGGCTCGCGGAATCCCGGAATGTCCACGGTCACGTAGGTGACCACACGGGTGTCCACCCGCGCCACGCCCGGCAGTTCCTCGATGCGTGCACGCAGGCTTTCCGGTGCGCGCTTGAGCGGCGCGAACACCTCGGCAAAGCGGTAATTACGGTAGAAACTCTCCAGGCTCAATTGCAGCGAATCGAGCGTGGTGAGAAACATCATGAAGGTGGCCACACCTGCCGCCAGCACCATGGCGATGGCCACGGCCGACCCGCGCATCTGCCAGAAGTCGCGCAGCAGTTTCCTATGGAGGGCAGTCACGGCGCAGGGGTAGTTTCCGAAGGCGCGTGACGGAATTGTAGTGCGATCGGGATCAGGAATTAAACGGGACGAAGGGCATCAACGGGGAGTACGCGGAGAATTTGCTGCGGACCGGTGGGCAGGCCGGCAGATGCGTGATCCGATGGGTTGATGCCAGGAGGCGACGTGCCCCAAATCCGTGGTGTTGCGCCTGGAGGCGGAAACTGAATCCGGGCCGGATTTCCCGTGCCCGGATTCTGATGCCCTGTCAGTGACCGGGGTCATCTGCCCATGCAAGGCCCGCCGCCGCGGCGCCCGCGTGACTGCACCATGGTGTCGAGCTGTGCACGCTGCGCCTCGGTGAGGATGGCGTTGACCTCGTCGCGCATCTGTGCGCGCAGCATGATGCGCTCGGTCACGTGCTTTCCCTGCTTCTCGGCCAGCGGTTGCAAGGCCGTGGCGTCGGCACCTTCAAGCAGGGCATCGTTCAGCGCCTGGCGGTCCTCGCGCCACGTGTTCTGCTGCTTGCGTACCTTGTCACGTACGGCCTTGAGCTTTTCCTTCTGGTCAGGCGTTAGATCGTCCAGGCGATAGACGGCGGCCATGGCACTTCCGCCCGCCAGACCCATGCGGTCACAGCCACCAGGGCCAAAAGCCAGGGCAGAGCCGGCACCCGCGGTGAGCACGGCGCCCATCGCGAGTGCACCGATGATGCGGTGATTGCGTTTCATGTTGAACCCCTTTCGTAGTCATCCCGGTGTGCGGGTACGGGTCCAATCTACGCGGTGGGCGTGCAAACGTGGTTTGCGTGCGCGCGATGAAGTGCAAAGAAACGCAAGCCTCGCCGTCCATGCATGCAGGTACGCCGATGAATACAGCAAGGTAACCCTTGACCGCTGCGCGCACGCCCGCCACACGCCGTGGCTCCGCGTCACCGGCCCAATGCGATGCGGGCGAAGGGCACGAAACCTGGAGCAACTGGCATCGCGGCGGTAACCGCAGCGCCCCGATGCGGATGCCCGCCAGTACACCCCACACTAGCATCACCACCGGGCTCCAAAGCGGGCAAGCTCACGCACTCCAAAAAAAAGCCACTGGCCTGCCGACAACTGGAGTTCAAACCGCCAGGCACGTGCTATTCACGCTTTACCCGTATGGTTTTTTGTGATTCCGCTGTCCTGCGCATCGGGTGATGCAGGCCGTCTATAAGCGATAGGTAATACATCTTCCGCGGGATCAACACGGCAGTACCCGGTATACTAGACCGCTCTTAGACCTCTTCTTAAGGTCACTCATTAGCCGAATAGCGAAACCACATGCCCATCACTCTCTTCGACAACCGCAGCCACAAGTGCATCGCTTTCCCTGATCTGGTCAGCTGCGAATCCGATGACAAGAACAGCGAAGGAAATGCCTGTGAGAGCGTGCAGGCCAATCAATTCCTGATCGTCAACAACGAACATGCGGCACTCATCGATCCGGGCGGGAACCTCACCTACACGCGCCTGTTCATGGGCATCAGTGATTACGTGTTCCCCAAAAACCTGGATTACGTGATCGCTTCACACCAGGACCCCGACATCGTGGCGTCCCTGAACAAGTGGCTGGTGGGCACCCATTGCAAGGTGATTGTCCCCAATCTATGGAAGCGTTTCGTGCCGCACTTCTGTACCCCGGGCGCCACGCGTGGCCGGCTCATCGGTATTCCCGACGAAGGTATGGACATCAATATCGGTGGCGCTTCATTCAAGGCACTTCCTGCACATTTCCTGCACTCGGAAGGCAACTTCCATTTCTACGACCCGGTGAGCAAGATCCTGTTTACCGGTGATGTGGGAGCATCCTTCGTCAGCGACGATCTCTGCAGTCGTCCCGTCACGGATTTCGAGGCGCACGTGAACACCATGGACGCCTTCCACAAGCGTTACATGGCTTCCAATAAGGTGTGCCGCTACTGGGTGAACATGGTGCGTAACCTGGACGTGGAGATGATCGTCCCGCAGCATGGCGCCCTGTTCCAGGGCAAGGCCATGGTCAGTCGTTTCCTCAACTGGTTCGAGACTCTCCAGTGCGGCACCGACCTCCTCGACCAGAGCCACTATCGCATCCCGGGCACCATTGCCGCCTGAACTTGAGCAGACTCCCGATCTGCCTTTGATTCCGCTGGCACGCGACACCTGTGACCGACTAGGGAGTTGTGCTCACGGAGGACGGCGGCGACATATTGAGCACGCGCTTGCGGATCCTGCCCAGCACGTGCATCTCGCAGGCGCGACAATCGAAGGTAAGTGTGAGCTTGTCGTCGCCGTTCATGAGGACCATGGGCTCGGCGCGCACCTGGCCTTGCACACCCTGCACGCCCTTGGCTTGTTTGGGACACAAGCTGAAGGAATAACGCAGGCAGTGCTTGGTGATCATCAGCGACACCTCCCCCGCTTCCCGGTGTGCCTCATAGGCGGCATCGATCACTGTAACGCCGTGGCGCGCATAGAACGCGCGTGCCTTGTGGTTGTACACGTTGGCCAGGTAACTCAAGGTGTCTTCGGGATAGGCCACGGGCGGTTCCACGGCCGCCCTGCGCAGGGGCCGCTGCCATCGGCGCAGGCGCTCACGTTCCAGCCTTTCCACGGCCTCGCGCCGTAACCCGTTCACCACCGAGGCCGGCACGAAACGGGGCAGGCTGAAGTCGAGACGGATGTCCCCGGGCGCGAACATCGTATTGCCCAGCTTGGCCAGATTGTCCCGCAGCGCGGCCTCCGCACGCTCCCTCTGTTGCGCGGCTTCGAGCACCACCGCCGCTTCCGCCGTGGCGCTGCAGCCATCGGCATCCGTGAGCGTCAGGGCCAGTCCATCGGCGGTCTCGCACAGGTGCATGGAAACGACGATGCGGCGCTCGGCGGACTTCTTCAACAGCGCCTGCTCCCAGGCTTGGTCGCGGTTGCGATACATGGCCGTGCCGGGCTGGAGGCCGGGCAGCGCCCCCAGTCGCTCGTTGGGATATACGCGCCAGAGCGCACCTCTTTGCTCCACGCGATCGGCACGGGCGCCGAGGACCTCGCGCTTGCGCATGTAGCTGAGGCCGTCGCCATTGTGCAAGGGTTCAGCGGCTTCCATCTCGAACCAGTCACTGCCCACGCGCATCACCGTGCCGATGGGCACGCCGCGGAACGCGGGTGCATCGAAGGAACCGATGTCGGCGCCGCGGCCGTTGACGAAGTAGTCCGTGGCGCCGCGATGGAAGGTCTTGTCCGGATCGGGTTTGAAAGTGAAGCGGCTGTGGCCGCTGGAGGAGCGGGCCAGGTCCGGTCGCTCCTCCAGGATCTGGTCGAGCAGCAGACGGTAATGGGCCGTGATGTTCTTCACGTAAGGCGCTTCCTTGTAGCGCCCTTCGATCTTGAAGGAACGGGCCCCCGCATCAATGAGGGCGCGCAGGTTGGCGCTCTGATTGTTGTCCTTCAGCGACAGCAGGTGCTTTTCGAACGCCACCACCCGCCCCTGCTGATCGGTCAGCGTGTACGGCAGGCGGCAGGCCTGGGAACAGTCACCGCGGTTGGCGCTGCGTCCGGTCTGCGCATGACTGATGTAGCACTGGCCTGAGAACGCCACACACAACGCGCCGTGAATGAAATATTCCAGGGTGGCATCGGTGGCGTCATGGATGGCGCGGATCTCGGGCAGGGAAAGTTCCCGCGCCAGCACCAATTGCGAGAAGCCCACGTCCGCCAGGAAGCGGGCCTTGGCCGGTGTGCGGATGTCCGTCTGGGTACTGGCATGCAGGGCCACGGGCGGCAGATCCAGTTCGAGCAGGCCCATGTCCTGCACGATGAGGGCGTCCACGCCGGCATCATAAAGCTCCCACACCAGCCGTCGTGCCGGCTCCAGTTCATCGTCGTGGAGAATGGTGTTCAGGGTGGCGAACACGCGGGCATGGTAGCGGTGGGCGAAGCGGGCAAGAGCGGCGATGTCGGCCACCGAATTGCCTGCATTGGCACGCGCGCCAAACAACGGGCCGCCGATGTAGACCGCGTCGGCGCCGTGCAGGATGGCCTCGCGGCCGATGTCGGCGGTCTTCGCCGGGGCGAGCAATTCCAGATGATGGCTGGGGAGAGTCATGGGAGGCTGAGGCCACGGGTGATTGCGACGGCCATTTTACCGCATCGAACGCCCGGGCACCTGCGGAAGAAAGCCAACAGCCCAACAGCCCAACGCAAAGGCGCAAAGGC
>JBAYQE010000008.1:0-56688 GCA_041677345.1 Thiohalomonadaceae bacterium | reverse complement strand
TTCTTCTCTATACTGCGCGGCCTTTCGAACAGGCAGGAATCCCATGACGTACACACTGACCGACAGCGACATCCTGGCGGTGGCGCTGTTGTCCGCCGAAGGACGCTACGAATACTGCGTGGAGAAGCTTGTCACCGGCGGTGCGGTGTGGAGCCTGCGCAGCGACGATGGCTGGGTGGTGATGAGCACGCAGGATGGTGAAGAATGCCTGCCCGTGTGGCCGCACCGCGCCTTCGCTGCGCAATGGGCCAATGGTGAATGGGCCGATTGCGTCCCTGGCGAGATCCCGCTGGACGTCTGGATGGACCGTTGGACCCCGGGCCTGGAAGGCGACGGCACCCTGCTTGCCGTGTTCCCCCACAGCGATGAACAAGGCACGGTGGTCACCCCCAGCGAATTGCTCGCCTCCCTGGAAAAGGCCCTGGCCGAACGCTGAGGCACAGGGAACGGAGGACACCGGTCCGGCCCAGGCACGGATTCCGTACACACCATCCATTTCTCGGCTCGCCTGATCCGTAACTAGCGCCCGGGCGGCTGCGCTAAAATGGCCGCCCGTCGCCACCCGCCCCGGACCACCCATGCTGCGAATCACTGAAATCAGGCTCCCGCTGGAACACCTTCCGGCGGCGCTGGACATGGCGGTGCGGGAGCGGCTGAAGCTCGATAGCGGCGGCACCCTGGACTTCACGGTGGTGCGCCGCGGCTACGATGCCCGCAAGCGCAGCGACATCCAGCTCGTCTACACGCTCGACGTGAGCGTCCCGGATGAGGCCGCCGTGCTGCGTCGCTTCGCCGACGACCCGCACGTGAAACCCGCGCCGGACATGCACTACCGGTTCGTCGCCCGCGCGCCCGCGCACCTGCGTGCGCGGCCGCTGGTGGTCGGCGCCGGCCCGTGTGGTTATCTCGCGGCCATGGTGCTTGCGCAGATGGGCTTTCGACCCATCGTCCTCGAGCGCGGCAAGGCGGTGCGCGAGCGCACCCGGGACACCTTCGGCTTCTGGCGCCACGGCCCGCTCAATCCTGAATCCAACGTGCAGTTCGGCGAGGGCGGCGCCGGCACCTTCTCCGACGGCAAGCTCTACAGCCAGATCAAGGACCCGCAGTTCCGCGGCCGCAAGGTGCTGGAGGAATTCGTGAAGGCCGGCGCGCCCGAGGAAATCCTCTATCTGAGCAAGCCGCACATCGGCACCTTCCGCCTGGTGTCCATCGTGGAGAGCATGCGCGCCACCATCGAATCTCTGGGCGGCGAGATCCGCTTCCAGAGCAAGGTCACCGATGTGGAGATCGAGGACGGCCAAGTGCGCGGTGTGGTGCTCGCCGACGGCGAGCGCATCGCCGGCGACCACGTGATCCTCGCCCTCGGCCACAGCGCGCGCGACACCTTCCGCATGCTGCACGCGCGCGGCGTCCACATGGAGGCCAAGCCCTTTTCCGTGGGCGTGCGCATCGAGCACCCGCAGTCGCTCGTCGATCGCGCACGCTTCGGTCGCTTCGCGGGTCACCCACTGCTCGGGGCCGCCGACTACAAGCTGGTGCACCACTGCACGAACGGCCGCTCCGCCTACAGCTTCTGCATGTGCCCCGGCGGCCAGGTGGTCGCCGCAGCCTCGGAAGAAGGCGGCGTGGTCACCAACGGCATGAGTCAGTACTCGCGCGCCGAGCGCAACGCCAACAGCGCCATCGTGGTGGGCGTCACGCCGGAGCAGGATTATCCGGACCATGCGCTCGCCGGCATCGACTTCCAGCGCCACTGGGAAGCGTGCGCCTTCGAGGCCGGCGGCGGCAGCTACGACGCGCCGGCGCAGCGCGTGGGCGACTTCCTCGCGGGCCGCCCGTCGCAGGCGCTCGGAGCCGTGCAACCGTCCTACCAGCCGGGCGTGCACATGACCGACCTGCGCCAATGCCTGCCCGACTTCGTCGTGGAAGCCTTGCGCGAGGCCATTCCCGTGTTCAACCGCCAGATCCCGGGCTTCGCCATGGACGACGCCGTGATGACCGCCATCGAGACCCGCACCTCCTCCCCCGTGCGCATCACGCGCGGCAACGACCTCCAGAGCGTCAACACCCGCGGCCTCTACCCCGCCGGCGAAGGCGCCGGCTACGCCGGCGGCATCCTCTCCGCGGCGGTGGACGGCATCAAGGTCGCCGAGGCTGTGGCGCTCAGCATCGCGGTCCAGTGAAGGACAACGAAAAGAACTCAACGCAAAGGCGCGAAGGGCGCAAAGGATGCCAAGGTATTCCCGAGGGCAGAGATGCGACTGGCTGCACCCTCTCCTTAGGCATGTCGATGCCGGTGAACACACGCACCAACCGCTGTGGCGACTATGAACGAATCAACTTCGCGTCCTTTGCGCCCTTCGCGCCTTTGCGTTGAGCCTGTTTCTTCCCGAGCGGAGGGTAGCGCCGACGTAGCGGTGATCGGCGGCGGGCCGGCGGGGTTGATGGCGGCGGAGGTGCTGAGCGCGGCGGGGGTGGGCGTGGAGGTGTGCGACGCCATGCCGTCGGTGGGACGCAAGTTCCTGCTGGCCGGCAAGGGCGGCATGAACATCACCCATGGGGAGGCGTTCGAGCGTTTCCTCGAACGCTACGGCGCGCGCAGCGCCCAGCTCGCGCCCCATCTGCGCGCCTTCGATCCCGCGGCGCTGCGTGCCTGGGTGCATGGGCTCGGCATCGGCACCTTCGTGGGCAGTTCGGGGCGGGTGTTTCCCACCGACATGAAATCGGCGCCCCTGCTGCGCGCCTGGTTGCACCGCTTGCGCGAGCGGGGCGTGCGGTTTCATGTGCGCCATCGCTGGCAGGGCTGGGACAATGACGACTTGGTGTTCGCCACACCCGCGGGCGCGCGGCGCGTGAGGGCGGGCGCGGTGGTGCTCGCCCTGGGCGGCGCGAGCTGGCCGCAACTGGGATCGGACGGCGCGTGGGTGGCGACGCTGGCGGCGTCGGACGTGGACATCGCGCCGCTGCGCCCCGCCAACTGCGGTTTCGACGTGGGCTGGAGCGAGGGTTTTGCCGCGCGCTTCGCCGGCGAACCGGTGAAGTCGGTGGTCGCGCGCGTGCTCACCACGGACGGCGCGACCCTGCAACGTCAGGGCAAGTTCACCATCACGGCCTCGGGCATCGAAGGCGGTCTGATCTACGCCCTGTCCGCGCCGCTGCGTGACGCCATCGAGCGCAAGGGCCACAGCGAGCTCGTGCTCGACCTCGCGCCCGGCCGGACCGAACAGCAGCTTGCCGCTGCCCTGGCGCGACCTCGCGGGCGGGATTCCATGGCGAACCATCTGCGCAAGCGCACCGGCATCACTGGCGTGAAGGTGGGCCTCTTGCGCGAGTTGCTGCCGGCCGAGGTCTTCACCGCACCGCTGCGCCTGGCCACCAGCATCAAGGCACTGCCCCTGCACCTCATTGCGCCGCGCCCCATCGCGGAGGCCATCAGCACCGCGGGCGGCGTCCGCTTCGAGGCACTCGACGAGTACCTCATGCTCCGCGCCCGCCCGGGCGTATTCTGCGCCGGCGAAATGCTCGACTGGGAAGCCCCCACCGGCGGCTATCTGCTCACTGCCTGCCTCGCCACCGGCCGCGCCGCCGCGTTCGGTGCGTTGGCCTGGCTTGGTCGCGGCTGAAGAGAAGACATCAACGCAAAGGCGCGCAGGGCGCAAAGGGCGCGAAGGGCGCGAAGGACTGACGGCCGGGGCCAACCACCTGTGGTATCTACAGGGAAACCATCAACGGCGTTGCGTTAGGCTATTCCAGCTCAGCCCGCGCACTGGCGCAGCACGGACTCCAGTTGCACCACGGTATCGCTGACATTGTCGCTGGCGCGGGCGGCATGGCGGGCGGCTTCGCTGGCGGCGTCGGATTCGTCGCGGATGCGTACGATGCCGCGATTGACCTCTTCGGCCACCTGGCTCTGTTCTTCCACGGCAGCGGCAATCTGCAGATTCATATCGGTGATGACCGAGACGGCACCGGCAATGGCCGCCAGTGCTTCGGCGGCACGCTCCACGCACTCGGATCCCTCCTGCGCTTTGCTGCGGGCAGCGTTCATGGCGTGGACCGCCTCACGGGCGCCCGCCTGCAATTCCTCGATGGTGGCGCGGATCTCGCCCGTGGCGCGCTGGGAGCGGTTTGCCAGATTGCGCACCTCGTCGGCCACGACGGCAAAACCACGGCCCTGTTCGCCGGCACGCGCGGCCTCGATGGCGGCGTTGAGGGCGAGCAGGTTGGTCTGCTCGGCGATGGCGTGGATGGTCTCCAGGACGCCTGTGATGGATTCACTCTTGCTGCCGACTGCCGTCACCACACTGGCGGCCGCGTCGAGGTCGCGCAGCAGTACCTCGGTGCCACCGATGGCCTCGGTGGCCAGCTGCGCCCCGTGCTTTGCCTCCCGATCGGCCTCGCGCGAGGCATCGGCGGCCAGCGCGGCGTTGCGTGCGATGTCATTGATGGTGGTCGCCATCTCGTGCACGGCCGTGGCGAGGGATTCCACATCACGTACCTGGCGGGCCATGCCGTGTTCCGTGGCACCCGCGGCATCCGCCATTTGCGCCGCGGTGGCGGTGAGTTGTACGACTACATCGTTCACACGCGTGGTGAGCGTGCGCAACTGCGCCTGCAATACCTGTACGGCGGACGCGATCTGACCGATTTCGTCACGCCGCCCCGTGTACACCAATTGCATCACGGGATTGTCCACCACGGCACGCGCGTGCTTCGCCTCGCGCTGGATGGGCAGACTCATGAAACGTGCCGCACCCGCGGCGAGTACCAGTGCGACCGTGAAGCCGGCCACGAGTATCGCCGAGAACTCCAGTGCACCACTGGCGAGCAGCAACACAGCGAAGGCGGCGAGAAGTCCGCCGAAGGCGCCGAACAACTGTGTCGCATAACCGGGTGACCAGCGCAGCAGCAGGGGTACCGTGCCGCGCAGCAGCTTGCGGTACAGCCGCTCTGCACGCGTGATGCGTTGGCGATCGGCCGCGATGCGTACCGACTGGTAGCCCACCACGTTGCCACCTTCCGTGAGAGGGGCCACATAGGCATCCACCCAGTAATGATCACCGCTTTTCGTGCGGTTCTTGACGATGCCCATCCAGGGCTTGTTCTGCTTCAGGGTATTCCACAGGTCTTCGAACGCGGCCTTCGGCATGTCCGGATGGCGCACGATATTGTGATTTCTACCCACCAGTTCATCGCGGCTGTAACCGCTGATGTGCTCGAACGCGCGATTGGCGTCGGTGATGATGCCCTTGAGATCGGTGGTGGAACTGAGCATGGCGCCGGGTTCCAGCACCTGCTCATGGTGCGTTACCGGAAGGTTGAGTTTCATGATCCCGTGCACCCTCCGCGGGTCTGCTTGTAGGTGATTGTCGAACCCGAACCAGAGGCGGGCCTGCCGCTAATCTTTGAACAATCCGCATGCACAGTGCAACGCGGGGGTTCGCCTGGGCGCACCCCCTCAATGGTGCGTGATTGCCCTACCGTCCCGTGCGTATTTGTCCGGTATCTTCGTGCCCGACGCGAGTGGCATGCCAACGCCCTGATGGTGTGCTGTCGCCCACGCCGTACACCCAGCCCGTGATACTGTCGCCGTTGACGTGGCCGCGCAGACGCCGCAGATTGCCATTGCCGTCATCGAGCGTGAATTCCAGTTGCTCGCCCTGCATCTGGCCATCCTCCAGCATCATGTGTGCGCCATTGAGCACCACCATGCCGCGCACCTGCTGGAATTGCTGTTGCAGTGCCATGCTGAGCTCCTCGACGCCCGCGAGCGACTCGATGGCGGCGCTCCACTGTCCACCCGCTTGCGCGGGAATGACCCACAGGTAGATCTCCGACCCCTCCACCACGGTGTTCGCATCCGGCTGCCACTCGCCCATGTCGAAGGCATGCGACACCACGCGTGTGCCGGGCCGCAACTGGTGCAGCAGGCGCGGGCGGATTTCCTCGTTGACGGAACCGAGCAGATAGAGTGTCACTACCGTGGCCGGGCGGATGTCGGCCTCGAACAGGTCACCCTGGATGAAGCGCACCTGATTATCCACGCCGGCACTGACGGCATTCTCGTTGCTTTCGCGGATGCGATCCGGATCGATGTCGACGCCCACACCACGTGCACCGTAGCGTTGCGCGGCAGCGATGACGATGCGGCCGTCGCCGGAGCCGAGGTCGTACACCACGTCACCCGGTCCCACCTGTGCCAGTCGCAGCATACCATCCACCACGGGTTCGGGCGTCGGCACGAAGGGTACGTCGAGGCTGGGGAACTGGGCCGAGGACGTGCCGGCTGCCAACAGGCCGCCGAGTGCCAGGCCGGTCATCCATCTGTGTCTCGTCATCTGTCACCTCCTCGCTGATGCAGTTACCGGGCATGCCGCCGCAGCAGGGCCAGCGGCAGGCCGCTGGCCGCCAGCACGATGCCGAACAGCGCACCCCAACCCGAATACACCAAACTGGCGTAAAGCATGTAGGCGCAGGCGACGGCAAACAGCGCGGGCGTGACGGGATAGCCCGGCACGCGATAAGGCCGTACACGCGCCGGTTCGCGCCGACGTAGCACGATGAGCGCCATGGTGGTCAGCAGAAAGAACAACCAGAATACCGGCGACACATAGCTCACCATGGCCTCGAAACCGGAGCGGCTGGTGGCGCCTGCCGCTACCAGCAACAAGGTGATGGCACCCTGTACCAGCAGCGCATGGGTGGGTGCGTTCGTGTGCACCGACCAATGTCCGAGGAAGGCGAAGAGTGGGAAATCCCGTGCCAGGGCGTAGTTGGTGCGCGCGCCCGTGAAAATGGTCACGTTGAGGGAAGAGACTACCGCCGCCAGGATGAGCACACTGATGAGGCGCGCACCGCCAGGGCCCATGGTGACGCGCACCAGGTCCGCCGTGACCGCTTCCGATTGCGCCATGGGTACGATTCCAAGCACCTTCAGGTAAGCGAAATTGACGAGCAGGTACACGCCGGTGACCACGCCAAGCGACAGCAGCAGCACCTTGACCATGTTGCGCTGTACGTCGCGCAGTTCCGCGGAAACATAGGCCGCCTCGTTCCAACCACCGTAGGTGAGCAGCACGAACACCATGGCGAGTCCGAAGGCGCCGTCGTGCGCGGGTTGGATTACGGCGGATTGTGTCGGTGCAGCGGGCGTCAGCAGGCCGGCACCGATCACGGTCACCAGACCGCCCAGTGTGAGGACCGCAAGCATTTTCTGCACCGCGGTGCTGGAACGCAGGCCAGCAAGATTGAGCGCCGTCAGGGCCAGCACGGCCGCGCCCGCGAACCAGGCAGTACCGTTGGGTCCCAGCGGCAGCAGCTCGGCGGCATAATCGCCCACCACGAAGGCGAGTAACGCAATGGAGCCTGTCTGCAGGATCAGCATGCGCGACCAGGCGAATACGAAGCCCACGGTCCGGCCGTAGGCGCGCTGCAGGAAATGGTATTCACCGCCCGCATCGGGGAAGGCCGCTGCCAGTTCCGCATAACACAATGCACCCACCATGGACACTGCGCCGCCCAGCAGCCAGCACAGCAGGATGGCCGGCTCACTGTCCAGGCTGGCGGCGACTACGGCCGGCGCCTTGAAGATGCCGGCACCGATCACCAGGCCAATGACCATGGCCATGCCATCGATGGCGCGCAGCGCAGGTCGTGGAGCGGCCTCAGGGGCGTGCATGGCGGTTCCTGGCGGGCTCGTTCACCATCACTTTAGGTGATGGACCGGGCGTGATGCAGAACGTCACCAGTGAAAAACAGGCGCCAAAATGGGCGTGGGCGGGCTACAAAAGCTTTCCCTCCTGCCGCTCTGGTCTTTGCCGGACCAGTGCCCGCTAGTGGTGGTCCCCCACGCGGCCCGTGACAGCGCCGTTATCCGTATGCTTATATTTTGCCCTCGTGCCAATGAGTCGGCAGAGTCAGATGCACGTGGGTGGTGTTTTGCGCGTATCCCCAGCCGTCGCGTTCCTGCACGCGCGAAACACGAGCCATGCATGTGAACTCGCTCGTCGTGTGCATTGGCTATAACTCACGCCCGCTGCGGCTTGGCAGTTCCGGTGCCCTTCGTTAGCATCGGGTCAAGGCTTTGACGAGGCTCGACGTATGGTAGGGCTGTATCGGCATAGCGCCTGGATGATCGGTCTCATTGCAGCGGCCTCCGTCAGTGCCGCTGATGTTGCCCATTGGCACGCCGAAGGCCTTGCCATCGCGCAACCTCTCGACGGCCTGCGCGGTGATGCCGCGCGCGGCCGTGCGCTGGTCATCGCACGCGACAAGGGCAACTGCCTCGCCTGCCACCAGCTCCCCATCCCGGAAGAACCCAGCCACGGCACCGTCGGCCCGCCGCTCATGGGTGTGGGTGCACGCCTCAACGAGGGCGAGCTGCGCCTGCGGGTGGTGGACGAGAAACAGGTGAATCCCGACAGCATCATGCCCAGCTTTCATCTCGACCCGGCGCACCTGTACCGGCCGCGTCCGGACATGGCGAGCACCATCCTCACCGCGCAGGAGATCGAAGACATCGTGGCCTATCTGGTGACCTTGCGATGAGCCTGCGCTTGCCTGCCATCACCTTGCTCACGCTGCTGTGCGGTGCTGCAGCAGCGAGCGAACCACGCTCCGGCTACGACTATCTGCCGGAGGAATTCCAGGCCATGCAAGACGATTCCTTCGAGAATCCGGGCATGTTCACCGTGGATCAGGGGCGTGAGCTGTTCAATACCGCGGGCGACGATGGCATCTCCTGTGCGGACTGCCACGGTCCCGACGGCGAGAAACTCGATCCGAAGCGTATAGCACGCTATCCCATATTCAGCAAACGCCACGGCGGGCCTGTTACGCTGCAGAAGCAGATCGATCTGTGCCGCGAAGAGCGCATGAACGAATTCCCACTGACCTACGACGATCCGTCACTGGTGGCCCTGGAAACCTTCGTGCGTCACCGCGCGCGCGGGGAACCGGTGAATGTGGACGTTAGCGGCCCCATGCGCCCGCACTACGAAGCAGGCAAGCGCCTGTTTCGCACCCGGATCGGCCAACTGCAGATGGCGTGCTATCACTGCCACGATCTCTACACCGGCGCAAACCTGCGCGACCAGGTACTCAATCAGGCCCAGACCAACGGCTTTCCCACCCACCGCCTGCTCATTCAGGACATCAGCAGCCTGCACCGCAAATTCCGCGATTGCTTCGCCACCCTGCGCGCCATGCCCTTTCAGCCCGGCTCCGAGCCATACATCGATCTCGAGGTCTACATGAATGCGCGCGGGAATGGCTTGCCCATCGAGACCCCCGGTATCCGTCGCTGATCGACTTCAGGTACAGTTGCTGGCTGTTTACACCCAGCGTCGGTCAAGAAACCGAGGTTCAGAACTCAACGCCTGCCGCGCCGAGACCGCCGTTTGGCCGGCCGGATTCACGCATGAGGGGAAGGATGGAACAAATTGGCGAGACGGCACGACTGCTCGTGCGGCGGTTGTCGCTGGCAGATGTGCCCGCGCTGAGCGCGATCCTGGGCGACCCGGACGTCATGAAATATTCGGTACGTGGCGCCTACGACGAACCGGCGACGCGCCGGTTCGTGGAATGGTGCCTGGCCAACTATGAAGCGCATGGTATCGGTCCCTGGGGGCTCGTGGATAAGAGCTCGTCCAGCCTCATCGGATTCTGCGGAGTAGCCCCCGAGCGCGTGGGTGATACAGATGAGATCAACCTGGGTTACCGTCTCGCGCGCCGGTACTGGGGACGGGGGCTCGCCACGGAGGCCGCACGTACAGTGCTCGCGTACGCCTTTGGGAATAAGGCATTCGAATCGGTGGTGGCGATCATTGTGCCGGAGCACATCGGTTCACTGCGCGTTGCCGAAAAGGTGGGATTCAGCCGCTTCCGGAAGATCGAGTTCCATGGGCAACAGGTGCGCCTTTATCGCCTGACGCATCATGAGTGGTGTCACGTTTGATCAGGCTTGGCGCTACCGCGTCGCCACGACAAGACTGGGTGGTGAGGTCTTTCGTTTGAAGGTGAACGATGCTTTCCGCTGAAACCGTAGTCACTTTTTTCACGGCATCCCTGCTGCTTGGGGCGGCGCCTGGGCCGGACAATCTTTTCGTCCTAACGCAATCGACGCTGCATGGTCGAGCCGCTGGCCTTGTCGTCATGCTGGGACTGTGCACAGGCCTCGTCATGCACAGCCTGGCTGTGGCTCTTGGGGCGGCAGCGCTGTTTCAGACTTCGGCTGTGGCCTTCTCGGTATTGAAGCTCTGTGGCGCGGGGTATCTGATCTATCTGGCGTGGAAGACGTTCACGGCCAAGCCTGCCGGCTTGCCTGGGGAGCATGGCATCGAGCCCGGGCGCGGCGCGCTCTATCGGCGCGGCATTATCATGAATGTCACAAATCCGAAGGTATCCATCTTTTTTCTTGCGTTCCTTCCCCAGTTTACGGATCCGACGCAGGGTCCCGTGAGCGTACAGATCATGTTTCTGGGCGGTCTGTTCATCCTTGCAACCATTCTCGTCTTTGGATTTGTTGCTATTGCGGCCGGCAGTCTCCGCAACTGGCTCTTGCGCTCTGCTCGGGCGCAGCTCGCATTAAACCGGCTGGCCGCATTCGTTTTCATCGCATTGGCAGCAAGACTCGCCACGGCCGAGCGTTGACGAGCACACCGTTCGGTGGAGCGCCTGGCGTGGTCATCACATCCCGCCTATGCGGGACCAGGACTCACTAAAAGATCGCCGCGCGACCTGCGCGTGCACAGGTGCTTGCCCTTAGAGCGGACCGATAAGGCTGGCGAGCTCCAGCGTGGTGCGCGCCGGATATTTTTGCTTGAGATGCGCGCCGATCAGTTGAGCAAATTCCAGGCTCAGGTGATGCTTGTCATAGGTGAATGGAACTCCACCTGTTGAGGACGGGCATTTCCCGTCTCTGCACACCAGATCGAATTTGTCTACGTAAACCGGTTCCAGCCGCTCGCGGTATTTCCCGCTGAGCCATGTCGCCTTGTGCGCCTGTTCCTCGTGCTGGGCATATTCGATGAACTCCTCGCGCAGGCATTCGTCGGCGGAACCGTAGATGCTCATGTAATAAGAGCAGTCCCGCGCGAGATGGAAGTACCCACCGATAATGAACACCTTCAGGCGCGGGTTGACGGCCTTCATTTCCGCCACAACCCCGTAGGTCAGGTCCGTGTCGGGCGCGAACGGCTCCTTGACGCTCACCACGACAGATGTCAGCTTGCCGATGAGATCCTTGTCGCGCAGTGCCGAGAACCGTGCTACGCAGTGGTTCGTGTCGGGATAGTCGGCTGCGATGTCGTTGACGAACGCTTCACAACGGTTGAAGCTGCCGAACCAGATAACGTTCTCGTCCGGTGAATCGAACGCCGTCACCCAGGTGTTATAGCCGTCAATGGCGTGGGAATTGCCCAACACCAGGGTCTGTTCGGGGGCAGTCAGGTTGCAGCCGGGATCGGTGTCGATGCGCAGAATGTCACACCCGCTGCGTTCCAACAGGTCATGCCGCGACTCCTTGCCGGCATGGATCTGTGCCGGTGACAGGGCATGAGGATGCATCAGCAGTGCGCCATCGGTGATACGGATGGACAGCGTCATGAGAAGGGAAAACGCGAGACCCGCGGAGACATAAGGTCTCGCCGGCAGTTGCTTGCACAGCCCCTGTCGGCCGCGGTAGCGAAATACCTTTTCCACGTAGCGCCAGCTCAGGTAACCGGCGATGAACGCCAACACGAGCATACCGGCGCGATCGTCGAAGTCGAGCCCCTTCGGGTGCGTGTAATTGAAGAACACCACGATGGGCCAGTGGACCAGGTACACCGAGTACGAGATCTTGCCGGTGAACTGGGCAAAGGTGTTTCCGAGGAGCATGCGGGAAACCGGATTTTGTCCACCGAAGATCACCGCGGCGGCTCCCACGGCAGGTAACAGCGCCCACAGACCGGGGAAGGGACTCGACTCATCCAGCACGCATACTGCCAGCACAATCAGGCCGATGCCGATGAGGGTTGCGGCGGTGTTCGCCTGCCGTCCCCGGAAAATCTCCGACCTGGGGTTCACCGCGAGCAGCGCGCCGATAATGAACTCGAAGGCCCTGAAGGGCAGCATGTAAAAGGCCGTTGGCGCAAAACCCTTGACCACCAGGAGGTGCGAGGAGGCCAGCGACAACACCCCGAGTGTCAGCAAGGCCAACGACCTTAGCCGGGTGGATTTGAGGGAAACCAGCGCGAGCACCAGCGTCGGCCACACCAGGTAATACTGTTCCTCCAGGCTCAGGGACCACGTGTGCAACAGTGGCTTGAACAGGCTGTCCGCCTGGAAGTAACCGGAGCCGCTCCAGAACAGGAAATTGGCCACGGAGAAGACGGCGGCGATCATCTCCGAGGAAGTGCTCAGCAGATGCTCCGGAGTGAAGATGAATATTGCCGTCACACCCGTCAGCACCACCGTGGCGAGCAGGGCGGGATAGAGTCTTCGGAACCGCCTCAGGTAGAACTCCCTGAAGCTGAAAGTGCGGGTCTCAATGCCGATCAGGATGTTGCGCGTGATGACGAAACCGGAAATCACGAAAAAGACATCGACGCCCACGAAGCCGCCGCCGAAAGGTGCAAATCCCACGTGAAAGAGCAGGACCGCAAGCACGGCCAATGCCCGCAGCCCGTCAACCTCTGCGAGACGGGCACGTAACGCGCTGTGCGGAGCCTCTGGCCTGTTTGCCGCCACCGAATGTTTCTCTGCAAGACGTAAATGAATCAAGCCACCACTCCGGACACCACGGGCCGGGCTGCTGGGTGGTGTGAGGCTCAGCGAGCCGCACCTCAAACGGTGGCGAATTATGCCCCTGCTGCGGGCGCCTGGAAACGGGGTAATCCGCGCAACCATGAATGGTGGTATCGTGCGGCAGGCGATGGACCACGTTCCATTTCGGCCCGTCGAATCCGAATTCACCGAACCGCCGTACATCACGCGCCCGGAAGCTGGCGCTGATGGGCCGAAGGCCAGAGCTAACACATTGATTGCATAAGGGGTTTGCTTAAGGCGCCAAGAGGTGCCAACGGCATGAGCAGACCAGTGGACTCTGACCCCACTGGTTTGCTGCCCTTGCGGTGTCGCCGCCTTGGCCACATGATGAACCCATAGGGATTCGGGCATGTGGATCGGGGACATGAGAAGGAGAAACCCATGGCGGGTGAATTGTCATCGAATCTGACCAACGGCAAGACCTGGCTGCGGGGCTTGCTCATCATCCTGTTCGCCGTTCTCTACGGCGTGGCCGAATTCATCGTATGGGTGCTGGTGGTACTGCAGTTCGGTAGCCAGCTCATCACGGGGGCGCCCATGCCGCGTTTGCTGGTGTTCGCCAACGGCTTGAATGCCTACGTGTACCAAATCCTCCAGTTCGTCACCTACCGCAGTGAGGTGCGGCCGTTCCCGTTCAGTGCCTGGCCGTCACGCGGCCTGGATGATGTGCGCGACGAGGAGCGGGCGGCTTCCGAACGCGAGGCGGCCAGGCGGGCTGCAGGCGAGGCTGGCGTCGTGGAGCGGGTCGAGCGTTGATCCGGTCGCTTGCTCTGTTAGGATGTCGCGCAGACCCACGAAACCGGTTCCATTACGTTACCGCAACGGTGTAGCCACGGAGATGTGTTGATGGATATGGACCAGAAGATTTCCACTGTGATGACACGGGAAGTGACCACGGTGGACATCGACGACACCATCGAACGCGTGGAGCGTGTCCTTGGCGACGGTGGTCATTCCTTTGTTCCCGTGATGGCACCGCACGGTACCTGCTTCGGCGTCATCAGTGCTTCGGACCTGGTGAACTTCCACGCGAGGAGCGAAAACCCACGGTTGAAAGGTGCCTGGGAAGTCTGCTCACACAGGTCATCGAAGTGGCGCCGGACGCATTGCTCAAGGACGTGGCCTGCCTCATGCTGAACAAGCACGTGCACCATGTGGTGGTCGTGGAACAGGCCGCATGGCCGGCATTCTGAGCAGCCTGGACCTGATCGACCACTTCGTGCTCAGGAACGCGCGCTGTTGAGCGCTTGGGCACGGGGGCGTGTTTCGGGATAGTCACCGATCTGCTCGGCGCCAAAGCCGATGCGGCATGGCTATGTTCCCGGAACCCTCCTTATCTTTAGCAGATTGCCGCGCAATCATTTGCCTCGCAGTCACGGTGGTGCTGACTAGTCTATAGGAGATACTGCTCCATCATGCCGAGGCCCAGGTACCGAGAAGGGAATCACCATGCCCCGATATACCACTGACGCCATTCGCAATATCGCCCTGGTCGGCCAATCAGGCGGCGGCAAGACCACCCTCGTGGAGGCGCTGCTGGAAAAATCCGGTGTCATCGGTGCGGCAGGTAGCGTGGAACGCGGCAGCACGATTTCCGATTTCGACCCGCTCGAACAAAGCTTTCAGCATTCCCTCAATGCCTCGGTGGTCAGCTTCGATCATCAGGACCTCCACGTGAACCTCATCGACACCCCGGGCCTGCCGGACTTCATCGGGCTGGCGCTGGGCACCTTTCCGGCCGTGGAAACGGTAGCGGTGGTGGTGAACGCTGCGGTGGGCATCGAGCCGGTGGCGCGGCGTATGCTCGAGTGGTCCGGGGAGCGCAAGCTGTGCCGCATGGTCATCATCAACAAGATCGATAGCGAAGGCGCCGATCTGGCGGGCGTGTTGCAGGGCCTGCGCGAGGAGTTCGGGCGCGAGTTGCTGCCCATCAACCTGCCTGCGGAGAACGCGGCCACGGTGTGTGATTGCTTCTTCCACCACGATGGCAAGACCGACTTCTCCTCGGTGCAGGAGGCACATACCGAGCTCATCGATCAAGTGGTGGAGGTGGACGAGGCACTCATGGCGCTTTACCTGGAACAAGGGGAGACCCTGGCGCCGGAGCAGTTGCATGATGCCTTCGAGAAAGCCATGCGTGAGGGCCACCTGGTGCCGGTCTGTTTCGTTTCTGCGCGCAGCGGTGCGGGGGCGGGCGAGTTGCTCGACGTGATGGAACGGCTCATGCCCAGCCCGTTGGAGGGCAATCCGCGTCCATTCATCAAGGGCGCGGGCGAGCGGGCCGAGCCCTACCCCGTGCGACCCGACGCGACGCGCCATGTGGTGGCCCACGTCTTCAAGATCACGGCCGACCCCTTCGTCGGCAAGCTGGGTGTATTTCGTATCCACCAGGGTACGGTGATCCGCGATAGTCAACTTTTCATCGGTGACGGTCGCAAGCCGTTCAAGGTGGGGCATTTGTTCAAGCTGTTCGGCAAGCAGCAACTCGAAATGGATGAGGGCATTCCCGGTGACATCTGCGCTGTGGCCAAGGTGGAGGAGATCCACTTCGACGCCGTGTTGCATGATTCCCATGACGAGGACTTGCTGCACCTGAAGCCCCTGCCTTTCCCGGTGCCGGTATTCGGGCTGGCGATCGCGGCACAGCGGCGCGGCGACGAGCAACGCCTGTCCAATGCCCTGCAGCGCGTGGTGGAGGAAGACCCCTGCCTGGCCTTGGAGCACAACGCAGAGCTGAACGAAACGGTGCTGCGCGGCCTGGGTGATCTGCACCTGCGCCTTGCGCTCGAGAAGCTCAACAAACGCTTTAACGTGGATGCGGAGACGCGTCCGCCCAAGATCCCGTACCGCGAGACCATCAGCGGCCGCGCCGAAGGGCATTACCGCCACAAGAAGCAGACCGGGGGAGCCGGACAGTTCGGCGAGGTGTTCCTGCGTGTGGAGCCGCTGGAGCGCGGTGCCGGGTTCGAGTTCGGCGATGAGGTGAAGGGCGGCGCAATCCCCGCACAGTTCATCCCGGCGGTGGAGAAGGGTGTGCGTCAGGCCATGGAGATGGGTGCACTGGCGGGCTATCCCCTGCACGATATCAAGGTGACGGTCACGGACGGTAAGTATCACCCGGTGGATTCCAAGGAAGTCGCCTTTGTCACTGCGGGAAGGCGCGCCTTCCTCGATGCCGTGTCAAAGGCCGGTCCCATGGTGCTGGAGCCCATCGTCAATCTGGAACTGGTGGTGCCTGCCGGTGCCATGGGTACCATCACCGGCGATCTCACCAGCCGCCGCGGCCACGTACTCGGCAGCAGTACGCTTCCCGGGGGGATGATCGGCGTCCAGGCCCAGGCACCCTTGGGAGAGCTGAACCACTATGCCGATCGCGTGCGTTCGCTAACCGGCGGCCAGGGCTCGTATACACTGGAGTTCAGCCACTATCAACCCGCACCTCCCCCCTTGCAGAAACAGCTCGCTGCCGAGTTCCGGCCCAAGTCCGAGGAAGACTGAGCCTGGCTTCCAACGGCGGGAGCCCGCTTCCGTCTTCGCTGGATGCGCAGGTCCAACATCTTGCCTCCTGAGCCTGTCCCCGCAGCGGCGCGACGATGGCTCCTGCATCTCGTGAAGAACTTCACGGCTCCAGCTATACCTAAATCAGCGATTACCCCACCGTTTCCTACAGGGATCCACTGAGGCCCGGCACAGGGTCCGGTGTCGGCCGCGCAGCCCTGCTCGTGGCAGACATGGGCTGCGATGCAACAAGGAGTGTTGCACGCATGAAACTCGTCAAACATGACCTCGAGTTCATCCTACGGCAGATCAAGGTTGCCGAGGCGAACTCGGTGGCGCATTCGGGCAATACGGCGAGAGAGCTCACCGATATTCTCGTGGACCGTGCCGGAAACCCGGTGCCGGAGGGAACCCCCAACGCGTACCGCGCCATCCCCAGCCCACTGCTGCCCTACGGCCTGCGCACGGTGGACGGCTCTTTTACCAACTTGGTGGAAGGCCGCGAACTCTGGGGTGCCGCGGATCAGATCATGCCGCGCCTGTTGGCGCAGGGCTGGCGCGTGGCGGAGCACGGTAGCGACCACGCTGCTGCAACCCTTCCGGGTTTCCCCGACGCGAGCACCCAGACGCATTACGCCGACGCAGGCTGGGTGGTCGATTCCCTGCCGCGCACTATCAGCAATCTCATCGCCGATCAGTCGGCGCACAACCCCGCGGCTGTGGCGGCGATGCTCGCGGCCGAAGGTAACGGCTGCGACCCTGAAAACCTGTTCATTCCCAATGTCGCCCCCGACGAGGGCCTCTCCGCCCCGTTCAATTCCTGGATGACCCTGTTCGGACAGTTCTTCGATCACGGGCTCGATCTCATCGCACGCGGCGAGGATCAGATCTTCATCCCCCTGAAGCCGGATGACCCGCTCTACGATCCTGCCAGCCCGGGTACCAACTTCATGCTCCTCACGCGCGCCAAGACCTATGAGGATCCCGCCCACCCGGAGGTGCGTGCACACCTGAACCACACCACGCCTTTTGTCGACCAGAACCAGACCTACACCTCGCACCCATCGCACCAGGTGTTCCTGCGCGAATACGTAATGACCGCGGACGGCCCGCTCGCCAGCGGGCGTCTGCTCGGTGGCGACAAGGGACTGCCCACATGGGCAGACGTGAAGGCCCAGGCACGTGAGCTGCTCGGTATCGAATTGGCTGACGAGGACACCCTCAGCGTGCCCCAGCTATTGGTAGACCCCTATGGTGAGTTCATTCGCGGCGACAACGGCTATCCCCTGCTGGTAACTACCACCGGCCTGGTGGAGGGCAATCCGTTGACTCCGATCGGTACCGCCGCAGCCGTGCGCACCGGCCACGCCTTTCTCGCAGACATCGCCCATGGCGCGTCACCGGCCACGCCCGGCTATGATGCCACGCTCCTAGATGCACACTTCGTCACCGGCGACGGGCGCGGCAACGAAAACATCGGACTCACCGCCGTGCACCATGTGTTTCATGCCGAGCACAACCGCATGGTGGAGCATACCAAACAGACAGTGCTGGAGAGCGGCGACCTCGCCTTTCTCAACGAGTGGCTGCGCGTCGAGCTGGATACCTTTCCCGATGTGAACGATGCGGCGGCCCTCGCTGCGTTGCAGTGGGATGGTGAACGCCTGTTCCAGAGCGGGCGCTTCACCACGGAGATCCAATACCAGCATCTGGTGTTCGAGGAGTTCGCCCGCAAGATACAGCCCTCGGTGGATGCCTTCGACGCATTCCCCGAAATGTCGATCAATCCCGCCATCTACGCCGAGTTCGCGCACGTGGTGTACCGGTTCGGACACTCCATGCTCACCGAAACGGTCGAGCGCATCAATGCGGATGGCAGTCGGGCCGACCTGGACTTGATCACCGCCTTTCTCAATCCCACCGCCTTCGCTGACGGTTATCTCACTCATGCCGAGGCAACCGGTGCCATCGTGCGTGGCATGACGCGCCAAACCGGTAACGCGATCGACGAGTTCGTCACCGGCGCACTACGCAATAATCTGTTGGGACTGCCGCTGGATCTCGCCGCCATCAACATCGCACGCGGCCGTGACACGGGTGTGCCCTCGTTGAACGCTGCGCGTGCGGAGTTGTACGCAGCGACAGGGGACAGCCGTCTGGAGCCGTACACCAGTTGGTTCGACTTTGCCCTGAACCTGTCGACCCCCGCCTCCATCATCAACTTTATCGCCTCCTACGGAACACACCCGTCCATCGTGGATGCGCAGACCCTGGACGCAAAGCGTGAGGCGGCGTTGCGGCTGGTCATGGGGGGGGACGGTGCGCCGGCGGACCGCCTCGATTTCCTCAACGGCAGCGCCGCCTGGGCCGGTGTCGAAAGCGGGCTCAACCATGTGGATCTGTGGATTGGCGGCCTGGCGGAGAAGAAGATGCCCTTCGGTGGCATGCTGGGTTCCACCTTCGCCTTCGTGTTCGAACTGCAAATGGAGAACCTTCAGGACGGCGATCGCTTTTATTACCTGTCACGCGTGCAGGGCACCAACATGGACGCGGAGCTGGAGGGCAATTCGTTCGCCACCCTCATCAAGCGCAACACGGACCTGGGCGTCGAAGGCGCCACGCACCTGCCCGGCGACATCTTCGCGCGTGTGGATCACATCATCGAGTTGGATGCCACCCGCCAGCTCGACCCCGATCCCGTGCACGACGACCCGTTGCTGCAGATCATCAGCCCAAAGGTGGAGCGTCGTGATACCGACGGGGATGGTATCGACGACTACCTGCGCTTCCACGGCGATGGTCAGGAGCACGTGGTCCTCGGTGGCAGCGCACGCCCCGACACCCTCATGGGCCACGATGGCGATGACACCTTGTGGGGTGATGGCGGCAACGATCGTCTCGAAGGTGGCAACGGCAACGACATCCTCGATGGCGGTCACGGCGACGACATCATCACTGACCTTGGCGGTAACGACATCATCCGTGGCGGCGACGGGAACGACGTCATCCACGCTGGCAACGGACTCGACCAGATCATGGGCGGCCACGGCAAGGACTACATCCTGGCGGGCAGCGACGGCAGCGAAGTGCTCGGGGGTGAGGGTGACGACTTCATCGTGGGCGGTGATGGCGCCGATGTGTTGAACGGCGATGGCGGCGACGACTGGATCGAAGGAGGGGGGCGTTCCGATGTCATCTCCGGCGACCACGGTGAACGGTTCCTCAACGCCACAGTCATTGGCCACGACGTGCTGCATGGCGGCAACGGCGACATCGTCTATCGCGCTGATTCCGGCGACGACATCATGTTCGGAAGCGAAGGCATCCAGCGCAGTGTGGGTGCATGGGGCTTCGACTGGGTGATCCACAAGGGACAAGGCATCGGTGTGGATGCCGATCTGAACATCGAAGTGTTTCCCAACCTGCCCATCGAGGTCGTGCGTGATCGCTTCAGCGAGGTGGAGGCGCTCTCCGGCTGGGCCGGTGACGACATCCTGCGCGGCGACGACCGCACCGCTGAAGACCCGGCCGAGCCCACCATTGCCGACCCGACGCCCGAAGGCAATTTCGTCAATAACGAACTGGATCAAGCCGGCATCGAGCGCATTGCAGGTCTCGATGTCATCATCACGCCCGACCTCATGCAGGAGGTGGAGTATTGGGATGACGGTTCGGCACAACTGAAGCAGGCCTTCGTCGGCGGCAACATTCTGCTGGGCGGCGGCGGCAGTGACACACTCGAAGGCCGGGGTGGTGACGATGTGCTGGATGGCGATGCCTGGCTCAACGTACGCATCCGCATCATCGGGGCGCCGGAACAGGAGAACACCGCCGCAAACGAGATTGCCAGCGTGGACCACCTGGATGGTGATGTGACCCTTGGGGGGACCACCCGATCGCTCAGGCAGTGGCTGCTGGATGGCCTTATCAACCCGGGCCAGTTGCACACCGTACGCGAGATCCTCTACGACGATTCGGGCGAGGACACGGCAGTGTTCTGGGATGTGCGTCAGAACTATTCCATCACCGACAACGGCGATGGTTCGTGGCGTGTAGAGCACCTCACCTTCAATCCCCTCGAAACCGATCCGCTGACGGGCAGAAACCGGCTGTCGGATGGTGTGGACACGGTGCGCAACGTGGAGTACCTGCGCTTTGCCTTCCAGACCATCGATCTGCGCACCTTCACCTCCGACAACCGCCGCCCGGTGGTCCCCGAGCCGGCGCACCTCGGCCTGCTCGCCCTCGGCGATACCTTGCTCATCACCTCTGCCGCACTGCTCGCCGGTGTCACCGACGCCGACGGTGATGACCTGCAGGTGCTCGACCTTGCCGTTTCCTCGGGCACGCTGGTCCAGCAGGCGCCCGATGCGTGGCTCTACAGTCCGGCGGCGGGCGCAACTCCCGGGCAGGTGACCTTCAGTTTCGGTGTCTTCGACGGCACGGCGCTGGTCCAGCACGGTGCCGCACTCGATCTCGGGGCGGCACCCGAGACCGTGATCGGTAGCATGGACAACGACGTCATCGTGACCGCCGATGGCGATGACCTGGTGAAAGGCCGGGGCGGCCACGACGAGATTTCCAGCTTGGGCGGCAGCGATACCGTGCACGGAGGCGGCGGCGGTGACACTGTCCACGGCGGCGATGGCGACGACGTGCTTTATGGTGACGCCGGCCATGACGTGTTGTACGGCGGCGCGGGCGATGACGTGCTTTATGGTGGCAGGGCCTCTGATCAGCTGTTTGGTGGTGAGGGTGACGACACACTCGTTGGTGAACACGGCGCCGACGAGGTGTTTGGCGAGGGCGGCAACGACGTTTTCCTGGCCACCGTCGGCGACGGTAACGACCGCTTTTACGGTGGTGAAGGTGACGACACCCTGGATTTGAGCGCCATCAGCGCCGACGTCACCGTCAACCTGGGAAACGGTCTTGCAGGACTCAACGGCAAGGCATCGAGCGCTCAGACCGGCACCGACAGATTGCACAGCATCGAGAACGCCATCACCGGCACGGGCAACGACACCATCCTTGCCAGCACCGCGGTCAATGTCATGGATGGCGGTGCGGGTGAGGATATTTTCGTGTTCCGCTCCGTGCGCATGGCTGACGGGGATGTGATCGTGGATTTCGAACCCGGCGATCGCATCGATCTCTCCGCCGTCGATGCCGATCGGGGCACGGCGGGCCACCAGTCATTCGTCCTGCTGCCTGGTGTCAGCGGCGGCGCCGGTGAGCTGCGTTGGTCCAACGAAACGGTAAACGGCGAGGCGGCCACCGTGCTGCGCGGGCACATCAACGGCGACGGTGAGGCGGATTTCACCCTCACGCTCACCGGTATGCACCCTCTCGGGCAGGATGATTTCCTGCTCTGACCCATGCGCACACAGCAAGCCAGCAAACCCATGAGCCTGGCCAGCCTGGTAGGAAAATGGCGCGGCATCACCGCATTCCTGTGCGCGGTGTCCGGCCTCGTCAACCTGCTCGCACTCACGGGTGCCTTCTACATGCTGCAGGTCTACGACCGCGTACTTACCAGCGGCAGTATGGAAACCCTGCTGGCGCTATCGCTGCTTGCCCTCATGCTTTACCTGTTCCAGGGCCTGTTTGATGTGATCCGCGCGCAGGTGCTGGTACGCGTAGGGGCGCGGCTGGACTGGCGCGCGGCGCCTCTGGCCCATCGCGTGGCATTGACGCTGCCGCGCCTGGGTCACTCCAGCGCCGAGTTACTGGAGCGCGGGCGCGACGTGGATCGGGTGCGTGCCTTCCTCGGCAGTCCTGGCCCGCTGGCGCTGTTCGATCTCCCCTGGGTGCCGGTATTCCTCGGCTTCGTCTACCTGCTGCACCCGCTGCTCGGCCTCGTGACCTTGGGCGGTGCCGCATTCCTGGCGCTGCTTGCCGTCGCCTCTGAGCGTGTGACCCGTCCCCTCAGCGGTGCGGCGCAGCAGGCGGCCCTGGCGCGTGATGCCCTCGCCGAAGGTAACGTGCGCAACGCCGAGATGCTCAGCGCCATGGGCATGACCCGACGTGCCGTGGAACGGTTTGGCGCAGCCAATGATCGCCACCTCTTGCTCCAGGCGCGCAGCAGCGCCGCCGGCGGCGGACTCGGTGCCGTGGCACGTGTGCTGCGCATGACGCTGCAGTCTTCCATCCTCGGCCTGGGCGCCTGGCTGGTCATCGCGGGCGAACTGTCAGCCGGTGCCATCATCGCCGCCTCGGTGGCTTCCGCGCGCGCGCTTGCACCCATCGACCTGGCCATTGGGAACTGGAAGTCGATGGTGCAGGCGCGCTGCGCCTGGCAGCGTGTGCGCGAGACCGTGGCGGCGGCGAACACGGCAGCACCGCGCCTGCCATTGCCGGCACCACGGCAGCACCTGGGCGTGGAGCATGTCACCGTGGCTGCACCGGCCTCCGGTCGCATCCTGCTCGCGGACGTGGGCTTCACCCTGCAGGCTGGCCAGGCGCTGGGTGTCGTCGGACCGAGCGGCAGCGGCAAGACGACGCTGGCGCGCGTGCTCACCGGTGTGTGGCCCACGCTGCGCGGCAGCATCCGGCTCGACGGTGCGGCGCTCGATCAATGGGATGAGGAACAACTGGGCCGTCACATCGGCTATCTGCCGCAGGATGCGTCACTCACCGACGCCACCATTGCAGAGAACATCTCGCGCCATGATCCGGCGCCGCAGGCCGAGGCCATCATCGAGGCGGCGCGCGCCGCCGGCGTGCACGACATGATCGTGCGCCTGCCCGAGAGCTATCAGACACGGGTCGGTCCGCAGGGAGGCGCGCTCTCGGCGGGCCAGCGCCAGCGCATCGGTCTGGCGCGCGCGCTCTACGGCAAGCCGTTCCTGGTCGTCCTGGACGAGCCCAACGCGAATCTGGACCGGGAAGGTGAAGCGGCGCTGGCCGAGGCCATTCACGCGATACGCGCGCGCGGCGGCATGGTGGTGGTGATCACGCACCGCACCAGTGTGCTTGCCGTGATGGACTATCTGGCCGTGGTGCAAGAGGGCAGGCTCGCAGCCTTCGGGCCGCGTGGCGATGTTCTCGTCCCAGGACGCGCGGCGCCGCCGCCGCGCCCGGTTGCCGGGAGCGCCTCGTGATCACGGCAGGCGGCAGCGGTGTCGGCCATCCCGCACCTATCATGGTGAATGGCCCCAGGGCGACCACCGGTGAGCCTTTCACCCTGCGCAACCTGGTGCTCACCGGCGTGATGCTTGCGCTGCTGCTGCTTGCCGGTCTCGGCGGCTGGGCCGTGACTGCGGACCTGGCGGGTGCGGTCATCGCTCCGGGCGCGGTCGTGGTCGATCAGAACCTCAAGGCCGTGCAGCACCGCGACGGCGGTATCGTGGGCGAGATCGCGGTCCGCGAGGGTGAGGCGGTGCAAGCGGGCCAGTTGCTCATCCGCCTCGACGATGCCCAGACCCGCGCGGAGCTTTCCATCGTGACCTCGCAGATCCACGAACTGGCGGCTCGGCGCGCACGCCTGCTGGCTGAGCGCGACGGGCGCGAGGCCATCACCTTTCCCGCCGGGCTCGATGCTGCCGACCCGGTTGCTGTCACTGGCGAGATGCGGTTGTTCGAGGGCAATCGTGCCCTACGCGAGGGCCAGAAGCGCCAGCTGCGACTGCAGGTGAGTCAGATCCGCAAGGAGATCGTGGGGCTGGAGGCGCAACTCGCCTCCAAGGCGGAGGAGGTCGCGCTGGTGGAACAGGAATACGCCAAGTCCCGCGACGTGGTCGCGCGCGGCCTGGATGTCGCCGCGCGCGTTTACGCCGCCGAGCGCGAGCGTGCGCGTCTGCGCGGTGAGCATGCCGCCATCCAGGCCGACATCGCCCGCGCGCACACACGTATCAG
The DNA here is from genome assembly GCA_041677345.1 of Thiohalomonadaceae bacterium. Lineage (GTDB taxonomy): Bacteria > Pseudomonadota > Gammaproteobacteria > Thiohalomonadales > Thiohalomonadaceae > JALOAT01. The sequence continues at coordinate 32,526 of JBAYQE010000008.1, read as the reverse complement.
CGAGCTGGAATCGCGCATCCTGGACCTGGACGAGGGTGCGCGCAACGAGGCACAGCGTGAACTGGCCGAGGTGGAGACGCGTCATTCGGAACTGCAGGACCGGCGCATGGCCATCGAGGACCGGCTGTCGCGCACCGACCTCCGAGCCCCCATCACCGGGACCATCAACGAGTTGAACGTGCACACCATCGGTGGCGTGATCACGCCGGCCGAGGTGTTGGCCACCATCGTGCCGGCACAGGCGCGGCTCAAGGTGGCGGTACAGTTGCCGCCGGCGCACATCGAGCAGGTGACAACGGCCCAGCATGCGCGGTTACGTTTCACCAGCTTCAATCAGCGCACCACGCCCGAGCTCGAAGGCCGCGTCTTGCAGGTGGCCCCCGCCACCACGCGCGATCCGGAGACGGGCGAGAGGTATTACCGCGCCGAGCTCGGCTTGATGCCCGGCGAGGAACAAAAGCTGGGAGGGAAGCTGGTGCCCGGCATGCCGGTGGAAGTGTTCATCACCACCGAGGAGCGCAGCGCCCTGTCATACCTGCTGCGGCCGTTGACGGACCAGTTCGCGCGCGCATTCCGTGAGCGGTAAGGTGCGTGCGCACGGAGGCATCCGTCCAGACGAGGGTGGCGCACCGGGCGCCGTTCCCGATGCAGGCGATGGTGGTTGGCAGGCTCAGCTCGCGACCACTACGCGGTTGCGTCCGTCGGCCTTGGCCTGGTACAGCGCCTCGTCCGCGGCCTGCGTGAGGCTCAGGCGATCGCTGCGCGTGTGACTGGCCTGGGCCACGCCCAGGCTGATGGTGACGCGGGTGCTGGCTGCCACCGCCACGCGCAGGCGTTCGGCGAAACGGGCGGCACCGCGCGCGTCCGTTTCGGGCAGGATGACGAGAAATTCCTCGCCGCCGTAGCGCGACGGCAGGTCATTCTCCCGGGACTCACGGCGCACGATGGCGCCGAGCTCAGCCAGCAGTCGATCACCGGCCGGATGGCCGTATTCGTCATTGAAGCACTTGAAGTGATCCACATCGAGCATCACCACCGACAATGCACGGCCGTAGCGGTGCACGTTGGGCAGGTCGCGCTCCAGCACCAGTTCCATCAGGCGCCGGTCCGAGGCCGGTAAGGGTGTCGTGCAACGAGAGCTGCCGCGTCTCTTCGTACAGGCGTGCGTTCTCGATGGCCAGGCCGAGCTGCTGGCCGATCTCCACGAAGGTATCGCGCTGGCCCGGCTGCGGGCGCAGGCCGCAAGGCACGTAGTAGTAGAAAACCCCCACCGCCTTGCCCTTGGCCATGAGCGGCGCGATCACATGGCCGTGTTTTTCCATGGAGGTGTAGCGGATGGTGTGGCGATCATCCTCGCAGCACATGTCGCTGCACAGCACATCACCGCCGGCGGCAGCGCGGCCGCACAGTCAGTCGCCCACGCGCATGTCCATGTGCGCCTCGATGAACTCCGCGCTGCCGCCGCGATGGGCAGCCAGACGCATGCGCTCTCCGTCCACCAGGAAGATGCCCATGGGGCGCCCCTGCGACGCCTCCAGCGCAGCCTCCATGGCTTGCATGATGCGCTCGAAGAGTTCCTGCAGATCGATGGTCTGGTTGATGGCCGAGGCCACCCGGTAGATCGTCAAGAGCTGGGCGTTGCTTGCCTCCAGCTGGTGTTTGGTGGCGCTGCCGTGCTGGGGCAGCATGGCGTTGATGGGCAGGTGCTCGATACGTCGCACAAAGCCGCGCATGGCGTGATTACAGGGCATGTATTCCATGTGAAACAAGTCCATCTGCGGTGCGTGCTCTTCGAAGGAGCCCACCTACAACCGCCAGTCGAAGGCGGGCGCGGCCCAGATGTCGCCGGAAAACAGAAAGCCGGAGGCGGCATCGAAGGTGGTGAAGGCGCCCGGGAAATGCAGGAAGGGCGCGCCGATGAAATGCAGCCGGTGGCCCGTGGGAAAAACGAACACCGGCTTTGCTTCCACATCGTGCAGCTGATAGTCGCTGCTGCCGTAGGCAGACAGCAGCACGTGTGTGCGAGGGGTGGTGAACACCGTGAGCGCGGGATTGAGCGCCAGCCAGTCGCACATGGAAGCCGCTACGTCCGGGTCCTGATGGCACAGCACCATGCCCGTGAGTGCCTCGATGGCATGACGGCCTCCAGTGCGGCGCGCACCGCCGGGGTCGATCAGCACACCGGTATCACCGCTACGCACCAGATAGCTATTGCAGCGGAAGGCCGTGGGCTCATAGATGCCCAGCCAGTACACCGTGTGCCGGTCGTTTTCGTACAGAACCACCGGGGCGCAGAGGGTTTCCGTAGCGTCTTCCTCGAAGGGGCGAATCCGTCGGCGATTGTAGCCGGGTATGCCGTCTTCCCGACCAGCCCATGCACTTGACTGAGAAGCAGGTCGCGTTTGCCCTGTGCGTCCATCGAGCCCCTGTCGTGCGTGTGACGTGGAAGCCGAGCCGCCACGAGATCTTCGTGGTACCGGCTGCAAGCGTGCACTGTGGCTACAAGGCGGGGAAAGTGCGTTTCCGTGCATGCCGGATACCCGGAATCGTGACGGATACACAGGCGGTTGTGGTCCTAAACTCCCATCAGGAGCGGGTTGCGCGGGGGCATGTACCGGGGTCCTCCGTGCATCCGTAACCACCTGCCGTCGGGATGATTCGGCATTCATTCGTGCGCGTGGTCCGGCCGCGCCCAGCGCCTCCGGACCGCTGTGCCCCGGACGACCTGTTTCCGCGACCTTGAGGCAGGAGAGCATACATGAGCACGCCCATAGACCTTGGCGACGTCCTCAGGCAATTGGCCCATCGCTACCATCACTACAAACAGGAAAACAAGCAGAAGGGGCCGGTGAGCTCCCGAAACCGCCGCCATACGCGCGTGATGCGTGAGCTGGAGCAGGCCTTCGACAAGGCGGTGGAGCGCTGGATCCCGGACCAGAAGGATCGCGATGCCTGGCGTGATCATTTCCACCACTTCGGCCCGGCACCTGAAGGGATGCTGCTGTCGCCTCCGCCCTTGTTCCGTGGCCGCGACCAGGGCGGGCGTACGGTGGAAGTGGCCCCGGACCCGGGCGGCGGTTATACCCTGGAGGTGGAGGGAAAACCCGTGCGGCGCGTGTCCGCCTCGGTGCGCTTCGGTGACCGCGTGATCCGCGCACTGCACGTGGAGGGCGCCCGTTTCGCGGAGGTGTTCGATGCCCCCGACGAGGCCAAGGACGCCCTCACCGCCTACACCGCCGCACCGGGCCGGGGCACGCCCTGGGAGTACCTCTCGGACCTCTACAGCGACGGCATCGTGGACCAGAACTTCGGCCTCACCTCCCGTGGCCGCCGCCTGGTCGCCGCCCGGCGTCACACCGACGAAACCGGCGTCGATCTGAGCATTGGCTGAACGAGAAGAAGGAACCACGGAGGCCGCGGAGAAGATTCTTTCTCCAGGACGGAAAACGCTCCGGCCGGCCCGTGACTCGCACCGGATCGCCAATAGCCTTCGTTTTTGTCCGTAGTCTCCGTCCTTGATCTTCTTCAAACCGGCACGGACGTGCGTTCCACCACCCGGCGCAGGACGAAGCTGGAGTGCACGCCGGTCACACCTTCGATGCGGGTGATCTTGCCGAGCAGGAGGGCCTGGAAGGCATCCATGTCCTGCACCAGGACCTTGAGCTGGTAATCGGCATCCTGGCCGGTGACCAGCAGGCATTCGAGTACCTCCGGCATGGCCTCCACCTGTGCCTCGAATCGCGCGAAGCGTTCGGGGGTGTGGCGGTCCATGGCGATGTGGATCAACGCCATCAGCGACAACCCCAGCCGGCGTGCGTCCACCAGCGCACGGTAGCCCGCGATAATGCCCGCCTCCTCCAGCGCGCGCACCCGGCGCAGGCAGGGTGAGGGTGACAGGCCGATGCGGTCGGCGAGGTCCTGGTTGCTGATGCGGCCGTCCTGTTGCAGGACCTGCAGGATCTGCCGGTCGTAGCGATCGAGGGTCATGGAATCTCCGAGGGGAATGCGTTTGAGCAGAGTATGTCGCGATACGCGTCGGATACGCAATATCATGGCCGGCCATCTCTCGCAACAGCATCAGAACGCAAGCAACTGCCGCGCCTGCTGCCGTAATCTGTCCCTGTCCCCGCCCATGGGCGGACGCCCACGAGGTGACCGCCGGGTCACCGCCCCACGAAGGCGGTGATGGATACCGCCATCACCCCCGGCGGGAGCGCCCGAGTAGACGCATGAGCAAGAAGAAAACGCCAGGAGAACCCATGCAACGCTTCGACCACCGCAAATACAGCCCCGCACCCCGGGTGCCGCTCGCCGGGCGCCAGTGGCCCGACCGCACCATCACGCAGGCCCCCCGTTGGGCCAGCGTGGACCTGCGCGACGGCAACCAGGCCCTGCTGGAGCCCATGAGCGTGGAGCAGAAGCGTCGCCTGTGGGACGTGCTCGTGGGCATCGGCATCAAGGAGATCGAGGTGGGCTTCCCGGCCGCGAGCCAGCCCGACTACGACTTCGTGCGCTGGCTCATCGAAAACGACCGCATTCCGACGGACGTGACCGTGCAGGTGTTGGTGCAGGCCCGCGAGGACCTCATCGTGCGCACCTTCGAGGCCTTGCGCGGCGTGCGCCGTGCCATCGTGCACGTGTACAACTCCACCTCGACGGTGCAGCGCGAGCGCGTGTTCGGCCTCGATCGGGAGGGCATCACCGCCATCGCGGTGCGCGGTGCAGAGTGGCTCAGGCGTGAGGCCGAGCGCCACCCGGAAACGGAATGGGTGTTCCAGTACTCGCCCGAGAGCTTCACCGGCACCGAGATGGACTACGCCGTGGCCGTGTGCGAGGCCGTGCTGGACGTGTGGCAGCCCACCCCCGAGCACCCGGCCATCATCAATCTCCCGGCAACGGTGGAATCGACCACGCCCAACGTGTTCGCCGATCAGGTGGAATACTTCGCCACCCACATCTCCCGTCGCGATGCGGTGGTGATCTCCGTGCACACCCACAACGACCGCGGCGGCGCCGTGGCGGCGGCGGAGATGGCCTTGCTCGCCGGTGCCGATCGCGTGGAGGGTACCCTGCTCGGCAACGGCGAGCGCACGGGCAACATGGACATCCTTACCTTGGCCATGAACCTCTACAGCCAGGGGGTGGACCCCCAGCTCGACCTCTCGCGCCCTGACGAGATCATCGGCGTGGTTACCGCTTGCACCGGCATCGCCGTGCATCCGCGCCATCCGTGGATCGGCGAGCTGGTCTACACGGCCTTCTCGGGCAGTCATCAGGACGCCATCCGCAAGTGCCTCGCGCGTCAGCGGCCGGACGAGGCCTGGCAAGTGGCCTATCTGCCCATCGACCCGCGCGACCTCGGCCGTGACTACCAGGAGGTCATCCGCATCAACAGCCAGTCGGGCAAGGGCGGCATGGCCTTCGTGCTGGAGCGGGACCACGGGCTTTCATTGCCGCGCTGGATGCAGGTGGAATTCGCACGGGTGGTGCAGCGCGAGAGTGAGGCGCGCGGCGGCGAGGTGGACAGCGCGGCCCTGCTGGCGTTATTTCAGGACCATTTCATGGCTGACAATCCCGTTGCCCTTGCCGGTTACCGACTCGAACGCGCCGGTGGGCGTGAAGTCATCGAGGCGAGCTTGCGCGAGGCAGCCCACGAATACCGCGTGCAGGGTGAGGGTGCCGGCGCCATGGAGGCCTTCGTCAACGCCTGGACATGCCACAGCGGAGAGCGCGTGAGCGTGGTGGACTATGCCGAGCACGCCATTGGCGAGGGCAGTGACGCCGAGGCCGTCGCCTATGTGTTGCTGAACGTGGCTGGCTGCCGGGTAGCCGGCGCGGCGCGCGATTGCGATACCATGAGTGCGCCCCTGCGTGCCGTGCTCGCGGCCCTCAATCGCGCAGTGCGCCACGCCCGCGCGGCCTGACGGCGGGATGCGGTCACGTCCAACGCGTCGTTCCGACGACCTGTGAGGTGTTTCACGGCATGGGCAGGACGGACTCGATTACAAGGATTGGTCCGAAGTTTCAACGATTTGCCGCATGGAAACTCCTCAAATGCTCATCAACCTGGATGAACTTTCCGCCAACGATCTCCTTGAGCTGGCCCGGAAGAAGCAACAGCAGGAAGAGGCGCAGGCGCGGATGGCGGCGCGGGCCTCCCGGCTCGCCCAGTTGCGCAAGCGGCGTGAGCAGCTATCGGCCGACCAGGAACGTGCCATCGCCATCCTGGACAAGGAACTGCAGGCCCTGCAGCAGCGTCGCTTGCAACTGGTGGCCAGCCATCAGAGGGCATTGGCAGCGCTCGACAAGGAAATGGCGGAAGTGAGTGCCGCCGCCAGTGACGCGGATCCCGGAGCTGAACGGACTGAAGCGAAGGCGGCCACCCCACCGGTGGCGAGCGGCCCGACACCCAACGGCGCCGGGCCGGTCACTGCCGCCGGCACCGGCAGCGCGCCCGGCATGGATATGGCCATCCTGAAGTTGCTCAGGGGCCGCATGGATATGAGTGACAGTCTGCTGCGCGAGCGCCTGCGCGATCAGGGTTATGACATGCTGAAGTTCAGCAAGACCCTCGACGCATTGCTACGTGAAGGAAAGGTGGTCAGCAAGGGTTCGGGCAATTACGCGCTCAAGAAGCGCCTGTAAGCGCTCGTGGAAGGCCTTGCCCGGGGCCTTTCAGCCCCCGCAGCTGACCCTGCGAGCCTGTACCGGTATCCTTCTCCCCTTTTCGCGCAACCTGGTGCGGCATGACCACGCCATGACTGCGGCATACGCGCGTCCGCGGTAACATGTCGCCCCACCCATGGCGCACCACCCTGCGCCACAGCGCAAAGACACTCTGGAGTTTCCATGCCGGTTGAAACCAAGTACGTCGTCGTCCGCGACGGCAAGGAAGTGGCGGTATTCGCATCCCAGCAGGAGGCCGAGGCCTTCGAGGCGCAGGTAGAGCGTGCCGACAGGCTCACCGTGGTGCTGACGGCCACCGTGCACGACCACCACCTCGACAGCGAGGCCATCCAGGCCGTCGCCCGTGCCCTGGCTGCGCGCGAGAAGGACATGAGTGCCATCTTCGCCGCACCCGTGAAAGGGAAGGGCAAGCCGGCGCGCGGCAGCCGCAAGGCGCCGGCCAAGCGTGCGCCCAAGCCCGCCCCACCTGCAGCGGAGGCGGTGGAAACCATCCAAGTGCAGCCGCAGCCCATGCAGGAACCGGCACAGGAGCCGGCGCTCAGCGAAGCCTGAGCATGGATATAACGCGGAGGGCGCGGAGGACGCGAAGGGGAGGAGGTGTTCGCTCACCTACCCGCGAAAGGCTGAGACGCAAGCACGGCGACAACGGCCGATCTTGACCCGAGCCTTCTTCTCCGCGTCCTCCGCGTTTCACCCCCAAAAAACTGCTACCGCGCCGGCCCGAGCAGCATGGAGTGGCAGGTCATGGCGTCGGGTTTCTGCAGGCCCATGAGGTGCAGCACGGTCGGGGCCACATTGCCGAGGCCACCCGCCGTGGACAGGCGCCAGTCGATGCTGTCGATCACCATGAACGGCACCGGATATTCAGTGTGCTGGGTGTGTGGTGCATCGGTGCCCGCATCCAGCAGTTGTTCGCAGTTGCCGTGGTCCGCGGTGAGGATGGCCGAGTAGTCACAGGCCACCGCCGTATCGAGTACCCGCCCTACCTGTTCGTCCAGCGTCTCCACCGCCTTGATTACGGCCTCGCGCACGGCGGTATGGCCCACCATGTCGCCGTTGGCGAAATTCACCACGATGAAGGCGTAGGTGCCCGAGCGGATGGCCTCGACCACGCACTCGGCCACCTCGGGCGCACTCATCTCGGGTTTCAAGTCGTAGGTGGCGACCCGGGGTGACGGGATGGTCACGTGGGATTCCCCCGCCACGGGCTCGGCATGTCCCCCATTGAAGAAGTAGGTGACGTGGGCCGCCTTTTCCGTCTCGGCACAATGCAATTGCTTGAGTCCGGCCTGGCTGATCACCTGACTGAGGGTGATGCCCGGGCGATCGGGGGCGAAGGCGAAGGGCAGCCCGAAGCGACGGTCGTATTCCATCATGCAGGTGACCGGAATGGGCTCGAAGCCGGGGCGCTGGAAGCCGTCGAAGTCGTGCAGGGCCAGCGCCGCCACCATCTGGCGTGGGCGGTCCTTGCGAAAATTGAAGTTGAGGGCGTGATCACCCGGGCCCATGGGCTGCGCACTGGGCAGGATCACCGGTTCGATGAACTCGTCGGTCTGGCCCGCGGCATAGGCTGCCTCGATGGCCGCGCGCAGGCTGTCGGCGCGCGGCCCCTCGTTGTGTACGAGGGCGCGCCAGGCACGCTCGGTGCGATCCCAGCGCTTGTCACGGTCCATGGACCAGAAGCGCCCACTCACCGTGGCAACCGCCCCTCCGGCCTTGGCGAGTGCCGCCTCCACATCGGCCACGTAGCTCAGGGCCGACTTGGGTGGCGTGTCGCGCCCGTCAGTGAACATGTGCAGCAGCGGCCGCGCACCATGGCGCGCGCACAACTCCGTGAGCGACAGGAGGTGGCGCAGATGGCTGTGCACGCCGCCGGTGGAGACCAGCCCGAACAAATGCAGGGGGCGGTCGGCGGCGGCGGCGTCACGGACCGCCCGCACCAGGACCTCGTTGCGGAAGAAGCTGCCGTCTGCAATGGCGTCGTCGATGAGCACCAGGTCCTGGCGCACGATGCTGCCGCAACCCAGTGTGGTATGGCCCACTTCCGAGTTACCCATCTGCCCGTCGGGCAGGCCCACCGCATGGCCCGACGCCTGGATCACCGTGTGCGGGTAGCGGGCGAAATACGCATCCAGACGCGGTGTGCGGGCCTGCGCGATGGCATTGTTGATCTTGCCCGGATTGACCCCGAATCCATCCAGAATGATGAGCACCACCGGTCGTCGGGGCGCACCGTGATCGTCGTGTTGCATGGTCGCTGGCTTCTCCTGAGGCTATGGCGGGTTCCTGAAACATTACACCTGAACGCCGGTGGCGGCCCTGCGGTTCGGCAACCGGCCGCAAGCAATTCACGAGCGCTACCGACAATTTTGGGTGAGCGTACCCTACGTCCGTGGATATGCAACAACCGACCTACCCGCGCCGCCGCGGTTCGCTCGAGATCCTGTTAGCGCGCGCAAGATTCTTGTGCAGGGCATCGGCCGATCAAGGGATCTTCACGAGGTATCCGGAGGCAGGAGGCAGGAGGCAGGCCCGCTGCGGGCGGACGGTTTGCGCCACGGAGCCGCTTGCCCAAGCGGTTCCTTGGCGGTGTGTGCGGCCGTTGCCTATATCTTCAGCGAACCGAGACCGAACCGGAGGCGCACATGGAACTGCCTGGGCGGGCGGCATCCTACTGGCTGGAGATCGACCGTCCCGAGTTCGAGCCCCTGGCTGGGGGCGCCAAGGTGGATGTGGCCATCGTCGGTGGCGGTTGGGTGGGCGTACTCACCGCCGACCTGCTCAAGCGCGCCGGCCGTACGGTGGCGCTGATCGAAGGTCGGCGTGTGGGCGGTCAGGTGACCGGTCATACCAGCGCCAAGCTCACCTCGTTGCACAGCCTGATCTACGCGGAACTGGCCCGTAACTTCGGCGACACCACGGCGCGACTCTACGGAGAGGCCAACCAGGCCGGCATCGACTGGGTCGAGCGTATCGCAGCCGAGCGTGGCATCGACTGCGAGTTCGCGCGCGTGCCGGCCTACAGCTACAGCGAAACGGGCGGGCGGCTTGCCGATATCCACGCCGAGGTAGAGGTGGCCACGCGGCTCGGTCTCCCCGCCTCCTTCAGCCGTGAGCTGCCGCTGCCATTTTCCGTGGCAGGCGCCGTGCGCTTCGATCACCAGGCGCGTTTCCATCCCCTCAAGTTCCTGCTGCCTATCGCCGCATCCGTGGCGGGTGACGGCAGCCTCGTCTGTGAGCACACACGTGTGTTCGGCGTGGAAGCGGGCAATCCCCATCGTGTGCTCACCCATCGCGGCACGGTGTGGGCGCGTGACGTGGTGATCGCCACCAATCTGCCTTTCATGCTCGAGGGCCTGCACTTCGCCAGGGTGTTCCCCCAGCGCCACGCGCTGCTCGCCTCCCGGCTCGCCCCGGGTAGCCTGCCCGAAGGCATGTTCGTGGGTGTGGAGGCACCATCCCACTCCATTCGGCCCCACCCCGATGCGCAGGGCGGTGTTCTGGTCACCGTGGGGCCACCGTTCAAGACGGGCCAGGGCGACATGGCCGAGCAGTTCACGGCTCTCGAGCGCTTCACCCGCGAGCGCTTCGATGTGCAGGAGGTGTTGCTGCGCTGGGGCAACCAGGACTATTTCTCACCAGACCGTATGCCCTTCGTGGGCAAACTCAGCACCACCACGCGACGCCTGTACGTGGCGACCGGTTTCAGTGCCTGGGGCCTCGCCAACGGCGTGGCGGCAGCGCAGGTACTCGGTGACCATATCCTCGAGCGCCGTAATCCATGGGCGGAGCTGTACGATGCCACGCGCTACCACTTGCGCATCACGGGTAAACAGCTGCTGCGTGAGAACTTCGCGATAGGCAAGGGTTGGGTCACGGACCACGTGCGCAGCTGGCGCCTGCCGGACGTATGCGACGTGCGCCGGGGGGAGGGGGCGGTCTGCCGGCGCAACGGCATTCCCGTGGCGGTGTACAAGGGCGAGGACGGCACCAATCACTATCTCTCGCCGTTCTGCCCCCACCTCAATTGCATGGTGAGCTGGAACGGCGCGGAGAAGAGCTGGGATTGCCCATGCCACGGTTCGCGCTTCAGCGCGTCGGGCGAGCTGATCGAAGGGCCTGCGGTGCGCGACCTGGAGTCGCGTGAGGAGGAATGAGCGGAGCCCTGCGGACGCCCGTGGGCGCCCGCAGGATAAATTCCGGATCTATTTGTTGTAGTTGTTACCGCGGTCGAAGCGGCCGGCGTCAAACAGACGACCCAGGAAGACGAGATAGAAGATGAGGCCATAAACGACCGTGCCGATGATGGTTTCGAGCATGGACTTTTCCCTCTGATGGTTGTCAGAAATACCCTCTGCGGGGCGGCAGGTCCATCGTAGGAGCGGCTATTCGGCCGAGGCATTGAAAATCGTCAATGTCCGTGTGGTTTTTAAGCCCCTTGCAAGCCCCGGTTCAGCGGCACTTCAGCCCATTACGCCATTCTGTCCCCGTAGCGCCACACAACGGAGGAGAGAAGCCATGACCACACGGACCCGACTGTCCCGCCTTGTCGCCGATGCCTGCATCGTCCTGACCGGGCTGTGGCTTGCCGCTGCCGGTTTCAGCGGCGGCGACGTGACCGCGGTGCTCGCCGCCCTGGGCATCGCCTGATCCCGCGGGGCGTTCGCCCCCATGGCGCGCCGGGCAGGGTAAGATCGCCCGGCGCGTGCCCGCCGCCTTCTCCCGAAAAATCAGGGCCTTTGCACTTCTTCGCATTTGCTCGCGCGCCGTGTCGCGTATACCGCACGCGGCGGGGGTAAAGTGGCCTTGGCCTTCACGGCTGCGGTGCGCGTCCCGCGCACGCCGAGCGGAACCAATTGCCGCCGTGCGGCTCTCTATTGTCGCGGCAGCTTTTCCGGGTGAATCCGCGCACCCTGACCGGAGTGGACATGAATAACGAGAACAGTGTGGCCAGCGTCCTGGCCGTCGGTCCGACGCGCCGCCGGCCGCTGCGCTGGCTGGGGGCGGCTGTGGCCGTGCTCCTGGCCGGCGTGGCGGGCTGGCTGTGGCTGAGCGGCGATGGCGATGTGCCGGGCTACCGGACGGCACCGGCCACCCAGGGGCAGCTGGTGGTGACCGTGAGCGCCACCGGTACCCTGCAGCCCCTGAATCGCGTGGACGTGGGCAGCGAACTCTCCGGCACCATCGCCAGCGTGGAGGTGGATTTCAATGACCACGTGGAGGCCGGTCAGGTACTGGCGCGCCTCGACCGGGAGATGCTGGAGGCGCGTCTGGTGGAGGCGCGTGCTACCTTGCAGGCCGCCGCGGCCAAGGTGAAGGAGGCACAGGCCACGGTCACCGAGACCCGGCTGGGCCTCAAGCGCTGTGAAGACCTGGTGGACCGCGGCATGTGCACGGCCAGTGACCTGGACAAGCTGCGGGGCGCCTTCGCCCGCGCCGAGGCCGCGGAGGTGATGGCCCGTGCCCAGGCTGCCCAGGCCAGGGCGGCGGTGGATGCCCAGGAGACCAACCTGCGCAAATCGGTGATCCGCGCGCCCATCGGCGGCATCGTGCTCAATCGCCAGGTGGAGAAAGGCCAGACCGTGGCGGCCTCCTTCCAGACCCCGGTGCTGTTCACCCTGGCCGATGACCTGTCGCGCATGGAGCTTGTGGTGGCCGTGGACGAGGCCGATATCGGCCAGGTGCGTGCCGGTCAGACCGCCAGCTTTACCGTGGATGCCTACCCGGGCCGCACCTTCAGCGCCGAGGTGAAGCAGATTCGGCAGGCGCCCAAGACGGTGGAAGGTGTGGTCACCTACGAGACCGTGTTGTCCGTGGCCAATGACGACCTGGTCCTCATGCCCGGCATGACGGCCACCGCCGACATCGTCAGCGCGCACCTCAGCGACGTGCTGTTGGTGCCCAACGCCGCCCTGCGTTTTACGCCCCCGGTAGAGGAACCGAAGCGCCCCGGCGGCATGCTTGCCATGCGCGGACCACCGCGGGCGGCCAAGACGGTACAGAAAGCCAGGGAGCCGGACGGTCGCCAGACCGTGTACACCCTGCGCGAAGGTGTGCCCACGCCCGTGGCCATTCGCACCGGTGCCAGCGACGGGCGCAACACCCAGGTACTCGAAGGTGAGCTGACGCCCGGCATGCTGCTGATCACCGACACCGTTAGTACGCCGAAATGAGCCGACCCCTCATCGAACTGCGCAAGGTGCGCAAGATCTACGGCACGGGTGAAGCGGCCGTGGCCGCACTGGCAGGCATCGATCTCCAGATCGCGCAAGGTGAGTTCGTGGCCATGATGGGCCCGAGCGGTTCGGGCAAGTCCACCTGCATGAACATTCTCGGTTGCCTGGATACGCCCACGGATGGGGCCTATCTCTTCGACGGCGTGGATGTGGGCCGCCTGGCACGTGATGGCCGTGCGCTGTTGCGCCGGCACTTCATCGGTTTCGTGTTCCAGGGCTTCAACCTGTTGGCGCGCACCTCGGCGCTGGAGAATGTGGAACTGCCGCTGGTATACCGCGGCATGCCGGCCGCCGAGCGTCATGCGCGCGCCCGTGCCGCCCTCGGTGCAGTGGGGCTGCATGGGCGCGAAACGCACACTCCCGCCGAACTTTCGGGCGGTCAGCAGCAACGCGTTGCCATCGCCCGTGCCATCGTCACCGAACCCAAGGTGCTGCTCGCCGACGAGCCCACGGGCAATCTGGACAGTGCGCGCAGCCACGAGATCATGGAACTCATTCGACAATTGAACCGGGAGCACGGCATCACTGTGGTGATGGTTACCCACGAGGCTGATATCGCCGCCTTCGCCGAACGTGTGGTGCGTTTCCGTGACGGTTGCATCGAACATGACCTGCGCGGGGAGGCGGCTGCCTGATGTTCGGCAATGCCCTGCTGCTCGCCTTGCGCGCCATTCGCCGTAACCTGCTGCGTTCCTCGCTCACCACGTTGGGTATCGTCATCGGCGTGGCCGCGGTGATCACCATGGTAAACGTGGGCGCCGGCGCCACGGCGCAGGTCACCGCACAGATCACCAGCCTGGGCAGCAACCTGCTACAGGTGAGTCCGGGTCAGTTCTTCGGCATGGGCCAGCGCATCGCCGCCAAGCCCTTCACCATGGAGGATGCAGAGGCCATCGCCCGTGAGGTCTCCGGTCTGCGCGCGGTGGCACCCACCGCCACGCGCACATTCACCGCGGTCTATGGCAACGCCAACTGGATCACCTCCGTCATCGGCACCACCAACGCCTACTTCACCATCCGTGACTGGCCCATCGCCGTGGGCCGCAGTTTCACCGAGAGCGAGCTGCGCGCCGGCAAGGCGGTCTGCGTGCTGGGCGAAACGGTGCGTAAGGAACTGTTTGGTGGCCAGGACCCGGTGGGTGCGTCCATCCGCCTCAAGAACGTGTCGTGCGAGGTCATCGGTGTGCTCGCAGCCAAGGGGCAGTCGAGCATGGGCATGGATCAGGACGACGCCGTGATCATTCCCATGCGCACCTACTGGCGGCGCGTGGCGGGCAACCAGGACGTGCGCAACATCCAGATCTCGGCACAGGACGGGGTTTCCACCACCAAGGTGAAGAAGGACGTGGAACAGTTGCTGCGCGAGCGGCGCCGCATCGCACCCTACGATGACGACAATTTCACCGTGCGCGACATGCAGGAGATCACGCAGGCGCTTACCTCCACCACCAAGGTGCTCACGGCCTTGCTCGGTGCGGTCGCTGCGGTAAGCCTGCTGGTGGGCGGAATCGGCATCATGAACATCATGTTGGTGTCGGTGACCGAGCGTACCCGTGAGATTGGCATCCGCCTTGCCATCGGTGCCATGGAGCAGGACGTCCTCATGCAGTTCCTGGTGGAGGCGGTGGTGCTGTCCATCTTCGGTGGCGTACTGGGCATGGTGATTGCCGTGGGCATGACCTGGGGCGTGGCCGCGTTGCTTAACGTGCCCATGGTTCTGGAACCGGCCATTTTCACCGTGGCGTTCGTGTTCTCTGCCGCGATCGGTGTGTTGTTCGGTTATTTTCCCGCACGCCGCGCGGCGCGGCTCGATCCCATCGAGGCATTGCGCCATGAATAAGCATGGCCGCTGCGATCCCGCCTGGTATCGCCACAAGGTGATTTAGCCGTCCGTCCCACAGGGTGTCCGCCCGTAGGCACGGCATGCCCGAGGGGCCGTGGCTCTTCGGGTCGGACGATGGCTATTTCATGAGCGCGATATAGGCGGCCAGCGCCTTGATGTCGCGATCGGAAAGATTCTGCGTAACCTGCTCCATGCGCACGTCGTGGCGCTTCATGTCTTCCTCGCTCACGCGCCGGCGCGCATTGGTACGAAAGCGCTTCAAGGTGTCGACCACATACTGCGGTTGTTGCCCGGCCAGCCGCGCATAGCCGATCTCCCCACGACCGTCGTCACCATGGCACATCTGGCACACGGCGTCGTAGATGCGCGCGCCTTCGCGGGCGAGGATGGGATCGGCGGAGAGCGGCTTCACCGGCATGCTGGCGTAATAGATCGCGATGTTCACCTTGTCCTCCATGCTGAAATCGCGCGTGAGGCTCTGCATCACGAAGTTCTTGCGCCTGCCGTCGGCGAACTTATCCACCTGTTCGAGCAAATAGGTCGGGTTCTGTGCCGCCAGGTTGGGTACGTCGGGCACGCGGCTGTTGCCATCGTCGCCATGGCACTGGGCACACAGCAATGTACGCTCGCGGCCACGATCGATGGCCACCTGGTGGCGTGCGTCGTCCTGGATGACCTCGTTGACACGCGCCAGCAATTGCTGGCGCTCCTGTTCGTCCTGCGCCATGACGGGCACTGCCGTCAGACCAGCCACGAGCAGGCCGGCACCGACTGCACACGAACGAAGCACGTTACGCATCATCACACCTTTTCTGTCTCGGCACGCCCGACCACGAAGCCGCCGTGCAGCAGCATCTGCTCGATGCGGTCGAGATCGGGAATCATCATGGTTTCGCCGTTGTAATCGAAACGGCACAGGATGCCCTCGGCGCCGGCCTCGGCACTTGCCGGCAGCCCATCCGAGGTTATCGATTGCATGCGCGGGATGCCGCGGCTCAATACCGCGATGAAGGGCATGCGTGTGTCACCGTTGAGGGTGTTGAGCACGATGGCCCGGCTGGCACGCCCCGGCCGGCCACCAGGAAGGCCCAGCAGCTGTTCGAAGGAAACCAGCGGCACGATCAGGCCGCGCCACTGGATGCGGCCCAGCACCCAGTCGGGTGCATTCATGGGGGTCGGTGCCTGGAAGGGCGCCACTTCTGACACGAGCACGTTCGGGATCATCAGCGAAACACCCTCCAGCGGCACAACGAGGCAGCGGATGACGGTGTCCGCGAGGTTGTTCTGCGGGGCGGAATTACCAGGTTCACTCATTACGGTGTCCTCACGCCGTTGCCTGTGTCTTGTGCCGGCGATCCAACAGCGCACGGATGCCCTCCAGCAGATCGTTTTCCTGGAACGGCTTGGTCATGTACTCGTCCACGCCGATCTGCATGGCACGCTGGCGGTGTTTCTCACCGCTGCGCGAGGTGATCATGATGATGGGTATCTGCTTGAGGCGCGGCTCATTGCGGATGTGGGTGGCCAGTTCGTAGCCATCCATGCGCGGCATCTCGATGTCGAGCAGCATCACGTCAGGAATGGTCTCGTCCAGCAGTGCGAGCGCCTCGATGCCATCCTTCGCGCTCACCGCCACCATGTCGTTGCGTTCCAGCAGGCGGCCGGTCACCTTGCGTACCGTAATCGAGTCGTCCACCACCATCACCACCGGTTTGTGGTCGCCGGAGGCGGCGGGTGTGGGCATGGGGGCGATGGCGTTGCTGCGGTATGCGAGGCCGGTACGGATCAGCGCAGACAATTCCAGGATGAGGGCCACGCGGCCATCACCGAGGATGGTGGCGCCCGACAGGCCGCGCACGCTGCCAAGCTGGCGACCGATGGGCTTTACCACGATCTCGCGGCTGCCGAGCAAGCCGTCCACCACGAGGGCGATGCGGTGATCGCCACTGTGGGCCAGCAGGATGGAGCGACGGCCCCGCTCACCTTCGGCAGGTAGCGCGCTGCTGGATGATCCCAGCACGGTTGCCAGGTGCAGCACGTCGTAGTCATTGCCCACCCAGCGGTACAGCGGCGTTTCCTGGGCAAGCAGTTCGGCGACTTCCTGGTCGCTCACGCGCACGATGCCTTCGATACTGAGCAGCGGCACGGCGTAGAGGTCTTCACCCGCCAGCACCAGCAGCGCGCGGCTCACGGTGAGTGTGAGCGGCAGGCGAATGGTGAAGGTGGTGCCTTGGCCCGGCACCGAGTCGATGGACAGGCTGCCGTTGAGATTCTTCACCTCACTGTTCACCACATCCATGCCCACGCCCCGGCCGGCAATCTGGGTGATGGCGTCGGCTGTGGAGAAACCGGATTCCAGCACGAAGGACATGATCTCGCGATCGGAGAGTTGGGTATCCTCTGCCATCAGCCCGCGCTCGACGGCCTTCTCACGCACCGCGCGCACATTGATACCCGCGCCATCGTCGGTCACTTTGACCACCACCTCGCCGCCTTCACGGATCTGATGGATAACGATGGTGCCGCTGCGTGGTTTGCCGGCCGCCTCGCGCGCGGCCGCCGGTTCGATGCCGTGGGCGACGGCATTGCGCAACAGGTGTTCGAGCGGCGCCATGATGCGCTCGACCACGTTGCGATCCATCTCCACTTCGGCGCCCTTGAAGCGCAGTTCCGCTTCCCTACCCAGTTCCTCGCAGGCCTGGCGCACCACACGGCGCAGGCGCGGCGCGTTCTGCACCAGCGGCACCATGCGCGTGTGCATGAGGCCTTCCTGCAATTCCGTGTTCACGCGCGCCTGCTGGCCCAACAGGGTTTCGGCTTCACGGGTGATCCCCTGCAAGGTGGTGCTCATGCTGGACAGGTCGCCGAGGCTCTCCATCATGGAGCGGGACAGCTGTTGCATGTGGGTGAAGCGATCGAATTCGAGCGGATCGAATTCCTCGTACTGATTGGCCGCTTCTTCATAGCGTGACTGGATCTGTGCCTCGGTCTCGATGTCGAACATGCGCAGCTTGTCGCGCAGGCGTTCGATCACCTGTTCCATCTCTTCCAGGTTGGAGGTGAGCGCCCCGACCTGCTGCTCGATGCGTGAGCGGAAGATGCTGGCTTCACCCGCCACGTTGACCATGTTGTCGAGCAGATCGGCGCGCACGCGCACCAGCTCGAACTGCGCACGCGGACTGATGCGGCGTTCACGCATGGTCGCGGCCGTCTCCGGCCGCGACTCGGGTACCTCCCGCGCCACGATGGCCGACGGTGCCGCCTCCGTCGCTTCGTCCATGACCGGCAAGTGGGCGGTCAGCAAGGCCTCGAGCTCGGCGATGAGATCGGCGCCCGACGGCAGCGGGTCATGGTGGCGCAGCTGCTCCAGCATCACCGCCAGGCGGTCCTGGGCACGCTGCATGAGGGCCAGCACGGGTGGGGTAAGGGTGATGAGTCCGTCCGCGGCGCCGGCCAGCATGGATTCCACACTGTGGCCAAGGTCACCGATCTCCACCACCCCCGCCATGCGGGCGCCGCCCTTGAGGGTGTGCAGGTGACGCTGCAGCCGCTCGATGAGCGGGCGATCGCCGGGGTTGGCGACCAGTGTCTGGAGCGTCTCGTCACTGGCGTTGAGGATCTCGTGGCCTTCCTCCAGGAAGATGCCCAGGAGGTCGGGGTCGTATTCGCGTGCGGGTACGACTGGCTGCGTTGCACCTGGGGTGCTGGCGAGCACCTTCAGGCACTCGACGATCTCGCTGACGTTGCCCAGCCGGTCGCCATTCTTGAGCTGCGCCAGCAGGGCCTCCAGGTGCGTCTGTGCGCGTTGGGCGAGGTGCAATACCTCATCGTCCACCGGGACACGTCCTTCCACCACCGCCGCAATGGCCGATTCCAGCGCATGGCCCAGTTCCACCATGGGCTGCACACCGGCCCAGCGCGCGCTCCCCTTGAGGGTGTGCAGCACCCGTTGCAGGGCTTCCACCGGCCTGCGCGCGTCCGGCTGTTCCGCCCATTGCTGAATGAGTTCGTCACTGGCGCTGAGCAGATCACCGGCCTCGTTGACGAAGATGCCGATGAGCTCGGCCGAGGCGCCTTCGGCGGGTTCTGGGACAGCTGGCGGCAAGGGCTCGGCGAACGGCTCATCCCGCAGCAGGCTCTCCACCAGTTCACATTCGGCGACCGCCGGTTCCGCGAGCGGTGGTTCCTCCTGGGGTTCCGCTTCCTCGGAGGCAGGCGTGCCGAGGGCAAGCTCTTCCCCTGGCGCCACGTGTGTGGGTGTGGCGTGAAGCACGTCGAGGAAGTCGATGTCGGCGTCGCCGGTCGCAGCCGGCTCTGTCGCCTCGCCGGTGTCGCTGCCCGGCTCCGTGGCCGGTTCCAGATCGGAGAAATCGATGCCCAGGTCGTCGCAGGTGAACTCGGGGATATCGGTGAACTCGGGCGTGGACGCCGTCTGCTCCGCTACATCGGCCGGCTGTTCCGGTCCCGGGGCTTGTGCGGGCCTGGCCGCTTCCGCCTGCGCCAGCAGCGCATCGGCTTGGGCATGCAGTCCGTCGGCGTCCGGCAACCCGGGTTTGCCGTCCTGCAAGTGGGTAAGTACACCGGCGATCCAGTGCGCTGTCGCCGAGAAGGTGGCGAGTGCCTCCGGTTCGATGGGCAGTCCCTTGGCATCGCAGGCCTTGGCGTAGCGCTCCAGGGTACCGGCCAATTCGGCCACGGACGGTATACCGGCCGTGCGCGAACTGCCGCACAGGGTGTGCAGCGAGCGGATGAGCGGCTCGGTAGGCCGGTGACGCATGCCATGGCTTTGCGTCAGAAAGTCGCGCAGTCCGCCCAGGTGGCCCTCGGCCTCCTTGGCGTAGATCTCACGCAGCACCGGGTCTTCGATCACCGGGGCCGCAGGGGCCGGTGCCGGGGTACCGCTGGCCAAGTCGAATGCCGTCGCGGCGAGTGCGGCCGTATCGGCGTGCGGTGTGGGGCCGCCGCGGAATTCCTCGAGCAGTTCGGGCAATGCCTCGCGGGCCTGCTCGATCAGCTCGAAGATCGCGGGGCTGTGGGCGATGGCCTGGTCGATGAGTCGATTCAGCAGGTTCTCGAAGGCCCACGCGAATTCGCCCAGCTTCCCTGCGCCCACCAGGCGACCGCTGCCTTTCAGGGTATGGAAGGAGCGGCGCAGCTCGCGCAGCGCGTCGTCGTTGCCCGCTCCCGCCCGGCAACGGGGCAGCAGCTCTGCGATGCGCCGGAACTCCTCTTCCGCCTCTTCCACGAAAATGCCGACGATCTCTTCGTCCATGTCGGCCGTGGGGAACGGTGTGGGCAGTGGTCCGCCCGCTACGCTCGGCGCAGCCGCGGCAGATTCGGCAAGCGGTACCGACGCGGGCGCACCCGCGTCTTGTTCAGTGGGCCCGGCGTGCGGCATTTCCGTGTCGGCCGCCGTCACGTGCATCGCAGTCAGCGGCAGCAACACCTCGTCGCCGAGCGCGTCGAGGGCATAACCCAGTTGCACCACGGCCCGCTCCGCCACCTCCAGTACCGAGGACGGGTGCACCCGGCTCTCCACGAAGGCGTCCAGGTAGTACTCGACGCTCATCATGGCATCGGCCAGGGCGTCGAGGCGCCCGGCCTCCGGCAGGGTGCCGCCGCACGTCGCCAAGTCATTCAGTACGAAGCGCTGGCAGGCGCGCAGCACCTGTGCAGCACGTCGATAGGAGAGCATGCCCAGGCTGCCGATGATTTGTTGCATCTGGCGCGGGACATCGTTAAGCAGTGCCGCGTCGGTGGGCGTATCGATGAAGGCATTGATGGACTCGCGCACCTTGACCAGCTCTTCCTTGGCGACTCTCATCACCTGGCGGACCACACGGCGGTGCTCGGCCTCGGCCTCGGGCGAGGAGTCACCGGCGGCGACCTGGCCCGCGTGATCGTCAGCCTTCTCCAGCGGGCCCACCACGCCCCAGTCCGAGAGGGTGGATTCCACACTCAATACCGATTCCGCCACGCCCATGAGCAGGTGCTCGTCGGCGTCGGCGCCGGACTGTGCCCGCTCCTGGATCTGCGCCGCTCTCGCCCGTAACTTGTCAGCCAGCTCAGCCTGACGGGCGAGACCCAGCACGTCGGCGATATGGCTGAGGGCTTCCGCTACCGGCTGGAGTTCACCACTGGCGCGTGTGCCGCCGCGGCTGAACAGGTCGAGCACGTCCTTGATGCGCGACAGTTCCTCCATCACGTCGCGTGAGACGGTCTGCTTCAGTTCGGCGTTGAATCCACCCATACACGAGCGGATCTGCTCCAACATCTCGGGACTGGGCACCAGTGAATCGAGGTGGTAGGCGTGCTTGAGCGCACTCACCAGCGGGCCGGTGGAGACGGCGTGCGCGATTTCGAACAGTGCGGCCCGCACCAACAGCGCCAAGGCATCGGCGCGCAGGTCGGCTTCGGCGGAAATGGAGATCTGTTTGAGGAGCTGCTCATACTTGCCGAGTACCTGCTTGGCGGAGGCCCCCGGCTCCAGGCCGTCGTGCAGCGCCTCGAGCAGGCCTGCGCCCACCCAGAAGGTGCGCCGCGCCTCGTGACCGGTGCAGCTCGAAGCCAGTCTTTCCAGCGCGGTCGCTAGCGGTGACAGGCCCCGGGATGCCGCCTTGCCGGTCAGCAACCGTAGCAGTGCGGCCTGGTAGGCCGGGCGCAGCCTGAGCGCCAGCGCACGCACGTCCCCCGACGTGTACGGCAGATCCGCCTCGCGAGGATAGATCGTCAGGTCCGGCTGAAAGACGGATGCACCGGTCAGCTCCTGTGCGCCGCGCACACGGCGCAGCTCATTCATGAGCGGCAGCAGGATCAGTGGGCTGTCAGGTTGGCCGCTCTGCAGGACTTCCAGGTAGTCGGGCAGCAGCAGCAGGGTGCGCATCAGTACTTCGAGCGCCCCCTCGCGCGCCGGCAAGGCGGCGAGACCATCTGCCAGGCGCTCCATCTCCGTGGCGAGCTGGCCCGCGCCATAGAGCTCCACCATCTGCAGCGTGCCCGCCACCTGGTGCAGGTGGGTGCCGCAGAAGTGCAGTTGGGTCTCGTCTTCGGGGTGCTCGACGTACTTTTCGAGGGCGAGTCGCGCCTCCTTCAAGGTCGCGTCGATTTCACCTTTGACCCAGTTGAGTGTGCTGACGTCGAAATGGTCAGTCATCGATACATCCGCCGGCGAATGGAAGGGCAGCCCGGTGGGTGCTCGCAGTCACCGGCACCGTACAGCGGCTGTGCCCCGACGCGTTCACCGTAAACCTCACGCCGGCAGCTTGAAGCCGGATACCGACTTCTTCAGGGCATTGGCCAGCTCAGCGAGATTGCCGATGGCCGCGGCCGTCTGGCTGGTACCAGCAGAAGTCTGGTTGGTGATCTCCTGGATCACGTTCATGGTGTCGGATACGTTGGCCGCCGCCTTGGCCTGCTGGCGGGTGGCAGCGGAGATGCTCTGCACCAGTTCGGACAGGTGACTTGCCACGGATTCGATGGTTCCGAGGGCGGTGCCCGCGTCCTCGGCGAGCTTGGCGCCGCTCACCACTTCCGACGTGGTCTGCTCCATGGAGATGACCGCCTCGTTGGTGTCGGTCTGGATGGTTTTCACCAGCGCCTCGATCTGCTTGGTGGCATCGGCGGAGCGCTCGGCGAGGCGCTGCACCTCGTCGGCGACCACGGCGAAGCCGCGGCCCGCCTCGCCGGCCATGGCGGCCTGGATGGCGGCGTTCAGGGCGAGGATGTTGGTCTGCTCGGCGATGTCATTGATGAGCTCGACGATGTCGCCGATCTCCTGCGAGCTCTCACCGAGGCGCTTGATACGCTTCGAGGTCTCCTGGATCTGCTCGCGGATGGTGTTCATGCCTTCGATGGTCTTCTGCACGGCCTCGGTACCTGCCTTGGCCGTATCCACCGAGCGCTGCGCCTCATGGGCGAGGGTGTCGGCGTTGCGTGACACGCCCTGGATCGACACGGCCATCTCGTTTACCGCCTCGCTGGCAGAGCTGATCTCCTGCGCCTGATTTTCACTGGCCTGGGCCAGTTGGACTGCAGTGGCCTGGCTTTGCTGTGCGGCTTGCGACACCTGGGTGGCGGTATCGTTGATGGCGGTAACCAGGGTACGCAGCGCCTCGATGGCGTAGTTGATGGAGTCGGCGATGGCCCCCGTCACGTCCTCGGTCACCGTGGCATTCACGGTGAGGTCACCGTCGGCGAGGTCACCCATTTCATCCAGCAAACGCATGATCGCCTGCTGGTTGCGGCGGTTGCGCTCTTCCGATTCCTGGCGTTCGCCTTCGGCCTGGGCCACGCGCCGCTGGCCTTCCGTACGCAGCTGCATACCCAGTCCCATGAGCATCAACAGCGCCAGACCACCGAACACCGAGCCTACGCCTGCGCTGATCTTCCTGTTGGCGATGTAGTCCAGATATGAGGTTTCAAGATCGGTGATGCGCTGCAGCAGTTCGTCGGAGAGGTTGAGCACCTCGAAGGCGGCCTCGGAAACCTGGAACATCTCGGGGGTGCGTTCGAGTATGGCGCCGACCTGTTCACCGATCTCCGTAAACAGTGCCTTCACTTCCTGCAGCTTGGTGCGGACGCCGGCATCCTGTACGCGCTGGATGCTCATGCCCTTGTTGCCTTCCAGCAGGCCGTCCACCACGCGACCGAACAGCGCGGCATCGCGGCCGAAACGGTCGGCCGCGGTGACCGAACCCTCACCGCCCTCAAGTACGCGGTTCACATTGTTGACAATGCGCTGGCTCAACATGAGCTGGCGGCTGGCGATGTAGACCTGTTCGGGTGAGGCGCCGGTGTTGGCCATCAGCGTTGCGACCTCATCCGCCAGGGCGAGGAGCTGTGCGGCACGGTCGTTGATGGTCTGCACGGTCTCACGCATGGACGTCACGGTCTCGCGGTGAGTGAGGATGACCTTCACATTCGCCTCGTACTTCTTCCAGGTGACATCCGCGGCGTTGAGTACCGCAAGCACCTCGGTGGGCGCACCGCTCATGCCGATGGTCGCGTCGCCGTCCTTGAGCACGTCGAAGTTGTGCTGGAAACGATCGTAGGATTGCTTGAGCTTGGTGAAGATGGTTGGATCGCTGCCGAGGGTGGCCTGGCCGGCGTAGGTCGACAAGCGTTGCGAAAGCACGCGCTGTTCACCCAACAGGGAAATGTATTCCTTGTCGTTGCGGTCCTGCATGGACACAAGGATGAAGACGGCCACCGCGGCGATCAGCATGAGAACCACGAGCGCGATGAGCGCGACGACGCTCTTGTTGCCGCCCGACGTGGTCGTCTTGGCCTTCGAAGGTTTCATTACTGGGCTCCTACGCCGTTAATGCTTCCAACAATTCAATCGATTGCGAGCGGCTTATGCCGCCACCTGCATGAAGTCAGGGTCCTGGATGAGGCGGTGCATGTCGAATACGCCCCATAACTGACCTGCCTGAGAGTACGCACCCACCAGGTAGTTTTGCATCGAATCCGCGGCCAAGTGCATTTGCGCGGCGCGGTCTTCCTCTTCGAAGAAGTGGCGCAGGCCGAGCACCTCGTCGACCATCAATCCCGCCGAGAACCCGTCGTGCTCCACCACCAGCACACGCGTGCGTCTCCCGCGCGGTGTGGAACGGCTGCTGAGAAAGCCCTGCAGATCGAGGATGGGAAGCAGGGTTCCGCGAACATTGGCGATGCCGGCCACCCAAGGCTTGGCCCCCGGCACGCGAGACAGCGAGGGTGACACCAGGACTTCGCGCACCTGGCCAAGTGACACCACCAATGCGACACCGCCCAGCCTGAAACCCACGCCATGCCAGATCTTCCTGGCCTCTTCGCGTTGCGGCAGGCCGAAGGCGTGTGCACGCGCGCGTGACTCCAGCTCATACAGCCATTCGAAAGGTGAACGCGGCTTCATGCCTTCGACGATCTCGTCAGGTCAATACGCTGTTGATCTTTTCGATGAGTTCGCTCTCGGCGACAGGCTTGGTGAGATAGTCCCTGGCACCCTGGCGCAGACCCCATACACGATCGGTTTCCTGATCCTTGGTGGTGACGATGATCACCGGGATGGCGGCGGTATCTGCATCCTTGCTGAGCTGGCGGGTGGCCTGGAAGCCGTTGATGCCGGGCATCACCACGTCCATCAAAATGAGGTCGGGTTTCTTTTCCTTGGCCACCTTGATGCCGTCCTCGCCGTTGCTGACTGCGCTGACGGCGAAACCATGCTTCTCGAGCATGGTGGTGAGCACGTGGATTTCGGTAGGTGAGTCGTCAACGATGAGTATTTCGGCCATGGCTGTCTTCCTGTCCCCGGCGCTATCCGTTCGCCACTTCGGCGCGCGGATGCACGTGGCGCTGGATAGCACCGAGGAGTTCTTCTTTCGTGAACGGCTTCGTCAGGTATTCTTCCGAGCCGACGATGCGGCCGCGTGCGCGATCGAACAGCCCGTCTTTGCTCGACAACATGATCACGGGCGTGCCCTTGAATTTCTGGTTGTGCTTGATGAGCGCGCAGGTCTGATAGCCGTCGAGGCGGGGCATCATGATATCAACGAAGATGATGTCCGGGTTGTAATCGGCAATGAGAGAAAGTGCCTCGAAACCGTCGGCGGCGGAGATGACTTCCATGCCTTCCTTCTTGAGGAGGCTCTCTGCAGTGCGGCGGATGGTCTTGCTGTCGTCGATCACCATCACCTTGAGTCCGTTCGGAACCTGCACGACCATGTCGTTGAATGCCATTTCTTCTCCCACAAAAGCCCTGCGAACACCTGTCTGTCCGCCTCGCGGGAGGCGTGCAGGATATTTAACACATCCATTCACGTTATACTACAAGCCCTCGCCAGCATTCGGATTTCCCGTTTCGAACCGGGACCAGCGCCAGCTGTGCAGAGCGCAGCGGAGCACCCGTTGCAGGTTGCACGAGTCGCTGCGCGGAGGCCAATATCTTCTCCCGCCTATTCTTAAACTGTGAACCACGACACGAAAATGACCCGCGCACTCGGTGTTGTCATGGACCCCATCGGGGCTATCAAATTCCACAAGGACAGCACCCTGGCCATGCTGTTGTCCGCGCAAGCACGCGGGTATGAACTGCATTACATGGAGATGTCGGACCTGGCATTGCGCGACGGCGTGGCACTGGCGCGCATGCGACCTCTCCGTGTGATGGAGAACGCACAGCACTGGTTCGAGTTGGGTGAGCCGCGCGAGGGCCGGCTGGGTGAGCTGGATGTGATCCTCATGCGCAAGGATCCGCCCTTCGACATGGAGTACATCTATGCCACGTACATCCTCGAACAGGCGGAGCGGGACGGCGCGTGGGTGATCAATCGGCCTGCCAGCCTGCGCGATGCCAACGAGAAGGTGTTCACCACCCGCTTCCCCGACCTCATGCCGCCGTCACTGGTGACCCGTGACGCCGACGACATCCGCCGCTTTGTCGCCGAGCATGCGACGGCGGTCATCAAGCCGCTGGGGGGCATGGGCGGGGCTTCGGTGTTCAAGCTTGTGGCCGGTGATGAGAATGCGGGCGTGATCATCGAGACCCTTACCGGCCGTGGCGCACACTACGTGATGGTGCAGCGCTTCGTTCCGGAGATCACCCAGGGCGACAAGCGCATCCTGGTGATCGACGGTGAACCCGTACCCTTCGCCCTGGCGCGCATCCCGGCGGCCGGTGAGTTCCGGGGCAACCTGGCGGCAGGTGGCAGAGGTGCGGGGGTGCCGCTGACGGCGCGGGATCGCGCCATCTGCGCCCGGGTAGCGCCGGTACTGCGCGAGCTGGGCCTGGTATTTGTCGGCCTGGACGTGATTGGTGATTACCTCACGGAGGTCAACGTGACCAGCCCCACCTGCATTCGCGAATTGGATGCCCAGTTCGGCCTGGACATCGGCGGCCAGCTCATGGACGCCATCGAACGTGGGCTCGCCGCCCGACGCGGCGGGCAAGAAAAGGCCTGAAACACGGGGGACACGGGGGGTGAAAGGCTTTAGATATGTGGGGGAGCGGGCTGCGCCCATGCCTGTTCAGGACGCCACGCGACAACGTGATCTTGCCTTTCCCCGTGTCCCTTGTGCCCCCCGTGTTTATGCTTTTCAACAGACGGCTGGAGCTGGTGCCGGGGTATAATCCGAATCTGCCATGGTCACCGCGACGCACTCACCTCCCATGACGCCCGCCGACCGGCTCGGGCTCGCCTTGTTGCTGGCGGTGACCTTGCACGCCCTGGTGATCCTGGGTGTGACCTTCGATGCCGAGGAGCGCGCCCGGCGCAGCGCGACGCGGCCGCTGGAGATCATCCTGGTGCACAGCCAGGGCGAACAACCGGAAAAGGCCGATTACCTGGCCCAGGTGGATCAACGCGGCGGCGGTAACGTGCGTGAGACGATCCGCCCCTCCAGCCCCCAACCCAATCCGCGTCCGGTGACGGAGCGCGGTACCGCCCCCGAAACCCGTACGGCGGCGGCACCGAGCCCTGCACCCGAGCGTCCACGTACCGTGGTCACCACACGCAGCCGCAGCGAGACGCAGGCCTCGGCGCTGCCATCGGACCCGTCCCGGGAGCTGCCGCTTCCCGATGCTGACACCCTGCGGGAACACAGCCTCGAGATGGCGCGGCTCTCTGCCGAGATCCACCAGAGCCAACAGGCCTATGCCCGTATGCCGCGCCAGGAATGGGTGACGGCCAACACGCGCCGGCACGACAGCGCGGCCTACGAGGAAGCCTGGCGCGCCAAAGTGGAACGTATCGGCAACCTCAATTATCCCGACGAGGCG
This sequence comes from Thiohalomonadaceae bacterium, assembly GCA_041677345.1. Lineage (GTDB taxonomy): Bacteria > Pseudomonadota > Gammaproteobacteria > Thiohalomonadales > Thiohalomonadaceae > JALOAT01. The sequence goes on along the minus strand of JBAYQE010000008.1, from coordinate 5,003 downwards.
CGTCGCCAGAATCTCTCTGGTGCACTCATCCTCGACGTGGCCATCCGTGCCGACGGCAGCCTCGACGAAGTAAAAATCCAGCGCTCCTCCGGCAGCAAGGTGCTTGATGACGGCGCCGTGCGCATCGTCAGGCTTGCCGCCCCCTTCTCCGCCTTCCCGCCCTCCATCCGTGAGCGCACGGACGTACTGCACATCGTGCGCACCTGGCAGTTCGAAAACGACAGCCGGCTGCAGACGTACTGACCGCGGGAGCGAAGGGACCTAGGGGGCAGGGGGGCTCGCGTCGGTTGGCGGTGTCAACCGCTTGTGCCACACCGATCACTCTTCCTCTTTCGGTACGGGAAAGCGTGTCGCACCGTGGATGTTTTTCTTCAAAAATCCCCTGAATGTTCACGCTTCAGCGCTTCACGTCCGCTGCGCCAGGCCGTACGCTATGTTCCATGACCGAGACCAAGTCCCTCGCCAACCATTTCCTGATTGCCATGCCGTCGCTGGAAGACCCCAATTTCAGCCACACGGTGACCTATGTCTGCGAGCATAGCGCGGCGGGCGCCATGGGCATCGTCATCAACCGGCCGCTGCGACTCACCATGGGCGAGGTGCTAGAACACATGGATATCACTGCGGGTGAGCAGGTGGATGTGGAAAACAGCGTGGTCATGGGGGGGCCGGTGCAGGGCGAGCACGGCTTCGTGTTGCACTCGCCACCGGGGGCCTGGAGTTCCAGTGCACGCATCACCGATGACATTGCCGTCACCACCTCGCGCGATATCCTGGCGGCCATCGCCGAGGGCCGCGGCCCCACGCGTTACCTGCTGGCCCTCGGTTACGCCGGCTGGGGCGCCGGTCAACTGGAGCGGGAAATGGCCGAGAACGCCTGGCTTTCCGTGCCGGCCGACGTGCACATCCTGTTCGATCTGCCATTGGAAGAACGCTGGCACGCCGCCGCCACCCTCATCGGCGTCGACCTGAACCTCCTTTCCAGCGAAGTGGGCCACGCCTGAGTGGGGACCCTGCTGGGCTTCGACTTCGGCACCCGCCGCATCGGCGTGGCCGTGGGCCAGACCGTGACCCGCAGCGCCCGTCCCCTTTGCACCCTGCACAGCCGCAACGGCGGCGTGGACTGGCCAGCCGTCTCACGCCTGCTGGAAGAATGGCAGCCCGAGGCCCTGGTGGTGGGGCTGCCGGTGCACATGGATGGCAGCGCGCACGACCTCACCGCAGCCGCACGGCGTTTTGGTAATCGCCTGGCGGGCAGGTACAATCTGCGCGTCTTTTTCGTGGACGAGCGGCTCTCCTCCGACGAGGCGGAGCGCCTGCTGGCGGCCGCGGGCCGCAGCGGCGACAAAGCGGCGGTGGACCGCGTGGCCGCACAACTCATCCTGCAAGCCTGGCTGGATCAGCAACCCAATGACATCTGAGCACTACCACGTCCCGGACCTCCTCGAGCGCATGGCCGGCGACCTGCGCACGCTGCTCGAACGTCGTGGGATCCATGCCCCCGCCATGATCGGCATCCACACCGGCGGCGCCTGGGTGGCGGAACACCTGCACCAGCGTCTCGGCCTTGCTTCACCCCTCGGTACCCTGGACATCTCCTTCTACCGCGACGACTTCTCACGTATCGGCATGCACCCGCAGGTACGTCCCTCCAGCCTGCCCTTCGAGGTGGAGGATCGTCACATCGTGTTGGTGGACGACGTGCTGCAGTCGGGCCGTACCGTGCGTGCCGCCCTCAACGAGATCTTCGATTACGGCCGTCCCGCCTCGGTGATTCTCGCCGTGCTGGTGGAGCGCACCGGACGTGAACTGCCCATTCAGGCGGACGTCACCGGCATGCACATGCAACTTGCCCCCAACGAGCAGGTGAAGCTCGTGGGACCCGAGCAACTCAACCTGGTGGTGCAGACCCATGAGCGGCGCTGATCTGCAACTGGACGCGCAGGGCCGCCTGCGCCATTTCCTCACCATTGAAGGCCTGCGCCGCCCCCTGCTCGAAGAGATCCTCAACACGGCCGAATCGTTCATCGGTGTGGGGGAGCAGCAGGTGAAAAAGGTGCCGTTGCTGCGTGGCAAGACCATCGTCAACCTGTTCTTCGAGAACAGCACGCGCACACGCACCACCTTCGAGCTGGCCGCCAAGCGGCTCTCGGCGGACGTGCTCAACATGAACATCGCTACCTCGGCTACCTCCAAGGGCGAGAGCCTGCTCGACATGCTGCGCAACCTGGAGGCCATGCACTGCGACATGTTCGTGGTGCGCCACGCCGACAGCGGCGCCGCGCATTTCATCGCCCGCCACGTGGCCCCGCACATCTCCGTGATCAACGCCGGCGACGGTCGTCACGCCCACCCCACCCAGGCCATGCTGGACATGTTCACCATCCGCCGCCGCAAGGGCGCGTTCCACAACCTCAAGGTGGCCATCGTGGGCGACGTGTTGCACTCGCGGGTGGCGCGCTCGCAGATCCATGCGCTCTCGGTCCTCGGCTCCCCGGAGATCCGCGTCATCGGTCCCCGTACCCTGGTGCCGCGCGACATGACGAACCTGGGCGTGCACGTGTATCACGACATGGCGGCCGGGCTCGAAGGCGTGGACGTGGTCATCATGCTGCGCCTGCAGCGGGAGCGCATGCAGGGTGCCTATCTGCCCACCGAAGGCGAGTATTTCGATCTGTTCGGACTCACCCCCGAGAAGCTGGCCCACGCCAAGCCCGACGCCATCGTCATGCACCCGGGCCCCATCAACCGCGGCGTGGAGATCGCCTCGGAAGTGGCCGATGGGCCGCAGTCAGTGATCCTGGAACAGGTGACCAACGGCATCGCCGTGCGCATGGCGGTCATGTCCCTGGTGCTCGGCCGGCACCCGGGCACCCACGCGGAGGACGCGGCATGAACATCCTCATTCAGGGCGGCCGCGTCATCGACCCTGCCAACGGCGTCGATACCCAGGCCGATGTGTACGTCAGCGGCGGTCGCGTCGCTGCCGTGGGCGAGGCGCCCGCGGACTTCCGCGCAGAGCGTGTCGTCGATGCCCGCGGCCGCATCGTCTGCCCGGGCCTCGTTGACCTGCATGCACGCCTGCGCGAACCCGGTCTCGAACACAAGGGCACAGTCGCCAGCGAAACCCGCGCCGCCGCGCGCGCCGGCATCACCACCCTGTGCTTTCCGCCGGATACCGATCCGGTGGTGGACACCCCGGCCGCGGCCCAGCTCATAAAACGCCTTGCCCGAGAGGCAGGACAGGCGCGCGTGCTGCCCCTGGGTGCACTCACCCAGGGCCTCAAAGGCGAACAACTGGCCGAAATGGCCGCACTGCACGACGCGGGGTGCATCGCCCTGGGCAACGCGCGCCGGCCCATCACCAACACGCTGGTGATGCGACGCGCGCTGGAATATGCCGCCACCCTCGATCTCACCGTGTTCCTCTATCCGGAAGACCCGTGGCTGGCCGGCGGCTGCGTGCACGAAGGCGTGGTGGGCGCACGGCTCGGCCTCTCCGGCATCCCCGAGTGCGCCGAGGTGATCGGCCTGGCGCGCGATCTGCGCCTGGTGGAACAGAGCGGCGTGCGCGCCCACTTCTGCCAGTTGTCCACTGCCAGCGCCGTGGAGCTGGTGGCCGAAGCCCGCGCCCGCGGCCTGCCCGTAAGCGCCGACGTGGCCGCTCACCAGCTCTACCTCACGGAAATGGACGTGGGTTCCTTCAACAGCCTGTGCCACGTGCGTCCGCCGTTGCGCACCCAGCGTGCTCGCGAAGCCCTGCGCGCGGGTCTTGCGAGCGGCGCCATCAGCGCCGTGTGCTCCGATCACCAGCCCCACGACGCCGACGCCAAGCTGGCGCCCTTCCCGGCCACGGAACCGGGCGCCTCGACGCTGGAAACGTTGTTGCCGCTGATGCTGCGCCTTGCCGATGAAGGCGTGCTTGGCCTCGACGCCGCCATCGCAAAGGTTACCTGCGAACCGGCGCACATCCTCGGTCACGACAGCGGCACCCTGGCCGTCGGCGCCGCTGCCGACGTGTGCGTATTCGACCCGGAACGCTGGTGGACCGTGAGCGAACACACCCTGACAAGCCGCGGCAAGAACAGCCCCTTCCTGGGCTGGGAACTCAAGGGCAGCGTCACCCACACCTTGCTCGCGGGCGAGGTGGTCTTCGAACTGAACGACTGAGACATGCACAAGCCCCATCGCGACACCGTGGTCCTCGAAGAATGCGAGGTCCTCAGCCATCAGGCCCATCCGGGCGAGCAGTACGTGCTGCGCGTGCGCGCGCCGCAGATCGCAGCGCGCGCGCGCGCCGGCAGCTTCGTGCATATCCAGTGCGACCCGCAGCGCCCGCTGCGCCGGCCCATCTCCATCATGCGTGTGGATACTGCGGCGGGCACCGTGGAGTTTCTCTACAAGGTGCTGGGCGAAGGTACGCGGCTCCTGTCCGCGCGTTGCGTGGGCGAACAGATCAGCATCCTCGGCCCCATCGGCACACCTTTCACGCCCCATGCCGAACGACCGCGCGCCCTGCTCATGGGTGGCGGCGTGGGCATGCCGCCCATGGTGTTCCTGGCCGACCAACTGCGCCGCGACAGCCACTTCAAGCCCTTCGCACTGCTCGGTTCGGAAGTGCCCTTCCCGTTCACGCCGCGCCCCAGCCAGTTCGTGGTACCGGGCGTACCCGCCCATGCCACCGCCGCCATGCCGCTGCTGGAGGACTGGGGCGTGCCCAGCCGCCTCGCCAGCCGCCAGGGCTATTCCGGTTGCCTGGAGGGCTTCGTCACCGATCTTGCGCGCGCCTGGCTGGATGCGCTCAGTGAAGAGCAACGCAACGAGGTGGAGGTGTTCGCCTGCGGCCCGCACCCCATGCTGGAAGCGGTGGCCAGACTCGCGCGCGACTACGGCCTGCCCTGCCAGGTGTCACTGGAGGAGTTCATGGCCTGCGGCATCGGCGGCTGCGCCGGTTGCGTGGTGGAAGTACGCACCGACAGCGGCCCGGCCATGAAACGCGTTTG
>JBAYQE010000007.1:0-58274 GCA_041677345.1 Thiohalomonadaceae bacterium | reverse complement strand
TGCCGCCACACCATCTTTTTCCGCTCGGTCCAGCGCCTGCTTCTTGAACTCCGCGCTGTACCGATTCCGAGTCTTCTTCACTGCCTGTTTCGCTTTCACTTACCCACCACTGGTCAAGAGTTTGTTCTCTTAACCGGGTGTCCGGGCAGGCGGGGCAGGATCATGGGGCTCGTACCCCAGATGTTCGGTCATCTCGGCTTCAAGCGCCCGCTCGACCATCCGTTTGGTCAGTTGCTTCAGCAATCCGTGCTCGCCCAGAATGTCTTGGGGGCTCTTGCAGTCCTTCAGGAGCTCATCGAGCAGGGCGTCGGTGGTGGTCTTGGGTCTGGTCACTGGTTTTCCTTCTTCTTGTTAGTCATAGAGGACCAGTTACACAGTTATTTGTACACCCTCTAACCTGGAGGTAGTTCTTTCGGAGGGAATCGGGAATATGCCAAGGACTGGGCGAGTGGTTTTGCCGGAATACCCCCATCACAGGGAAGGCCGGTGTGTGCTGAAAAATTAATTTGTCCACTTTGTCCCCCTTTGTCCCCGGACGGCATTTGACCTTGCAGCTTTACTGTAGCGAGCCGCGGGAAGTGGTCTCGGTGACCGGCCCCTCGGCAGGTGCCGAACGGGGCGGCGACGTCTGGTTCAGGCTGTTGCAGGCGTTGGCATGCGCTCGCGAACAGGGGGCAACCATGACGAGTCAGCTCCCTGGTCAGGGGCCGACTGATCGAGTCCGTGCGGTGTGCACCTTTCTGCCTCTGGGCATGCACCGGTATCAGTAGGTTACCGTCACGGTGATGCTATCGGTGTAGGCGCCGGGCCGCACGTACTGGTTCTTGAAGAGTGTGCCGTAGACGGTATGGTTCTGGTCCCGCGTCACGAAAATCAATCCAAGCAGCGGAAAATCGATGGTGCCGGGTTGGGTCGAGGAGCCGCCGGTGCCGTTTCCCCAGATGAGGGTACGTGCGCTGTTTCGATAGAGGTCGTAGTTGAGGTGGCTGGAGAGGTAGCTCATGTACCGCACCGTGTAGTTATTGCTCTGACCGGCGGATAACGCGATGGTGTAACTGATGCTAGGTCTCAGGTCGAGCAGGCCCGAACGGGTGCAGGAGACGTTGATGCTGCCCGTGACCTGCACGTCCTGGGTCGCGGCGGGATTGTAGTTGCCGAAGGCGGTGGAGGAGGCCGAGACCTCGCATGTGATCTCGGCGTGGGCAGGGCTCCCCCACAAGAGCCACAGGCAGACAAACCACCAACGATGTTTCATTGAGCATAGACCTCGCGGCAGATGACCGGACCCACCTTCGGCAACGGCCCGGCGTGGCGGGGCAGGGCCGCCTCGAAGACGCAGTGATGTCCCTCCCATCGTGCCTCCAGTCGATGTACATCCTTCATTCCGGTGACCCAGACCTCGCCTCGCCGCGCCACCAGGAAGCGTTCCGCGGAGCCGTGCAGGATGACCTGCGCACCGAGGGGGACGAACTCGCCATTGTCCTGCCACAGGGTCAGCAATACCCCGTTGGCGGTTTCCACCTGGAAGTTCACCAGCGCCCCCTGGCGGAAGCCCGGGATGGCGACGGCGCTCAGGCGATCGAAGCTCACGTCGAGAGGCAGGTCGGACTGCTCCACACGTATGTTATTCCGTTCGAAGGCCCGCATGTCAGGTATGAAGAGGGATCCTTTGGCGTTGGTACGGCCGATCTCCTGGTTCTCGTGATAGACGCGCACGTCGGGATAGTCGCCCACCTGGACGACGCCAAAGCTGTCGTGCACCCGTCGGGAGAAGAAGAGACCGTCACCAAGAAGGGTGGCGCCGCCGCTCGCCGTGAGCCTGTAAGCGTTCTCGTCGCCGAAGCGTGCCACCTCTGCCGAGTAGACCCCGAAGTCGGCGTTGGCCATCACCTGCGCCTGGGCTCGCCCGGTGCCCTTGTCGCGCTCCTCCGCCAGCACGCGATAGCCGAACCCGGGGCCGCGCGGCAGGTTGCGCTGCCACTGAAATTGGGTGCCCGACCCGATGGCATCGGTCATGTGGCTCAGGCTGGCGCTGCTCCTTGAGCCCAGGGCGGTGGTCAGCGAGACACCGGCGAAGGTTTCCTCCCGCTCCAGGTCGTGGGAGACGAGGAGGTGCATCGACAGATCAAGGAAGAAGCGGGTGGAGAAACTGGCACCCACGAACCGGCTGTCGGAGCCGTCACGCTCGTCCAGTTCCAGGTAATTGGCAGCCAAAGAACTGCTGTTCCACAGCCGCGTGCCCAGTCGTGCAAAGACGGTGCGCTCGGGTGGGATTTCGTCCACGGCCGTGCCGAGTTGCCGGAAGCCCTCGCTGGCCCATGATGCCTGGAGGCCGTAGCTCCAGCGTCGGCCGTGGCGGTCGATACCGAGTCCGGCCAGGTTTCCTTCCTTCCCTTCGCTGCGGCTGGCGACGAAGGAGGCGTTGAGCACGCCGAGCCAGGGGGTGGTGAGAAAGACGCCGCTGACGCCCGCGGTCTGCTGGTCGGCGAGGATCTCCGCGCGCAGTTCGCCGGTGAGGCGGTCACTGAGCCCGAGCCGGTGCGTGCCGGCGACGAAGGCACGGCCGTAATCGTCGCTGGTCAGGGTGTAGTTTTCGCGGATGGCGCCGGCCTCGTAGGTGTAATCGTGCAGCCCTTTCCGCAGCAGGGCGTGATCCGTGTAGAACGAATGGCTGACTACCTGTTCACGCCCGAGCACATCCTGCACCACTAACTGGATCTCGTTGGCGCCGGTCACCACGGGGATCTCGTTCAGGGTAAAGGGACCGGGTTCGATCTGCCGCTGGGCGAGGCGCAGGTTGTTGGCGTAGAGTTCGAGGGATGAAGGGGCAGCCGCCTCGCCTTCGATGCGAGCCAGGGGAAAGGTGATGAAGTCAGGCTGGGTGGCGAAATTGCTGCCCCACTGGATGCCGCCGAACTGCACGGCGCGGCCCCAGCTCCCCGTCCGTGACACGGTGTCGCCCAACAGCAGTGAACGCATTGCCTCGGGCCGATCGCGGCGCCACGTGGTATTGAGCCGTACGGAGCGTTCTTCCGCATTCACCCGCTCGGTGAGAAAAGTGGTGGTACCCACCCCCCAACCGTTGAAGAATCCGATCTCGAAGGTGCCCGACGTGGTTTCGTTCTGCTCGGTGGATTCGTAGAGCGCATCGTAGTTGAGGAAGGCCCCGGCGGCGCCGGCCTGGGGCGAGACGAGCTTCTGTTCCCGCAACGCAATCACGGTCCCCGGGAAGCACTCCTTGCACGTCCCCTCGATCACCACGGTCTGGCGGGCCCCGTCGATGGAGTAGGGCAGGCCGAGGAGGTCGAGTGCCAGGAAGGTTTGCCCGCGATGGCAGATGCCCTGATCCTGGGGAGGGTTCAGGCCCCAGGACTCCAGGGTCTGACGGGTTGCGAGCAAGGCGCCGTTCCGCCCCTGCAACACCAGGGCAGCCGGTTTGGTCCCTCCGCCGTTGACGCGGGCGTCCAGCAGACGCTCCTGGTAACCGGCCGGGGTGTTGCCCTCCTGGCACGAAAACGGGGCAGAGGGGGAATCCTCCACGGCGTGCAGCGATCCGCTTCCCAGGAGCGCCGTCAGCAGGAGCAGGGAACGGGGGTGGCGGCGGTCATGGTTCACCTGGCTTCAGCTCGGCTTCGATCTCGCCGGTCTGGGTCCACGCCTTGATGCGGTAGGACGTGCGGCCCGGCGGTGGCGGCGGGAAGGTCCAGTCACGCGCCGTGTGGGCCAGCAGGTAGGTCAAACCCTCCGTTTCGACCAGCGATTTGCCGTTGGCGTCCAGGAGGGCGAGCCGCGAGACGCGGAGATGGGCGTTGCCCTGGTTGCTCCCGGTCACTTGAAGCCGTCCGTCCTTCAGCCGCCGCGCCCGCCACTGGACCTTTGGCGCGGCCCCGCCCCTCGGCGCCACGAAGACGGGGATGCCGAAGCGCAGATTGATCCGCACGTGGCTGCCCCCCTTGCGCGTGTCGCCACTTGGAACCTGTTCCAGGAAGACGCGGAAGGCGCGCTCGCTGGTCGCGGGGGTAGGTTCGCGCAGGCCGACGCGGACCACCTGCTCCTCGCCGGGGGGGATGGTAAAGATGGGGGGCGTGACGATGAGGGCGTCAGTCGGGGTATAGCGTTCCTCGTTCTTCTCGATGCGCCAATCGTTCACGGCGACCTGCATCACCACTGCCTCGTTACCGTGGTTGCGGACCTGGAGGGTGGTGATCGCCCGCTCGCTGTCGAGCCGCACCGAGATCGGGTTGATGGCGATGCTCGCCGCACCTGCAGCGAACGGCATGAGAGCGGCAAGGGTGACGATGGCATACCGCCACCCCTTGCTCCAAGACGCCATGGCCGTTGCTCCTTAGTACGTAAGCGTTACGTCGATGATGTCGGAGTAGTTACCCGGGGCCACGAACTGGCCGGTCGGGATCTGGCCGTAGACGGTGTGGACGTTTGCGCCGGGGTTGGCACCCGCTTTCGCGACGGGAGCGGCCGCGTTCCAGACGACGGTGCGACTCGAATCGGAATAGAGTTCGTAATCGAGGGACACACCGTTTGCCGTCATGGCGCGGGTTCCGAACACCGTGGGAGTCCCATCGCCGTCGTCGAGCGCGATGCTGTAGTCCGCACCGTCAGTACAGGTCGCGGTGATGGTGGATGCCCCGTCGAGAGAGGCGGCGTTGGGGTCGTAGACACCGAACGTGAGATCCGTGGCCGACACGATACAGGTTTCGTTGACCGTGGCCGTGACGTTGAAGGTGGTCGACGCGTCCGCCGCAAGCGCCGCCCCAGCAGGCACCAGGCCAGCCAGTACTATTGCACCGAGAAGGCGAGCTTGAGTGTTCTTGTTCATGGCGATAACTCCTTTCCTGCAGGTACACCACCGGTCAGTCGTTGAAGCCTGGAGCGGTGCATACTCACGACATGCGGGGCATGTCTCCTGAACGTCGATGACCTGTATATCCAAGCCTTCGGCGTTCTTCCTGAGCTCACGCTATCAGAATGGAGAGTCGCTGGAAAGAACTGTTCCTACCATTTTTTCAGTTGTCGTCCAGTTGATAAACGTCACTTTCTGGAAGGTTATTTTTGACATTGCGCGTTATGAGGGCGAGGCCCTCCAACTCTCAACCTAGCGCTAACGATGTCGTCGGTGCTCAACGCTCAAATAGAATTTCCGTCGATCTATCCGCCTTCATGCACCGATGATTCGGTGCAGCTTCCCACCAAGCGCGTGACTGTCAATACACGCATCGCAGTGTTGTTTCGATCCGTACATTAGCTTCGTCGGTTTCCCCAGACCTTCTCCCCGCGGGGAAGCGCAGGGTGTCATGGCTCAAAGGCTTCGGAATTTGCCGACGCAATTGTGGCTGCGCTCATTGGCCATCGTCTCGTGAGCGCGGGGGGAATGAACGGCTGTGGGAAGCCAAAAAACCGTGGGGTTCTATTCCACGTGCAAGCTGGCAGAATAGCAGGTTTTTTGATGGAGCCCCAAAGTGGGGCACCGCTGACGGGAAAGAGCCTTGCTAACCTTTCAAGTTGACGCCCTCTGGTCCTCCACCATCGCGATTATGCTGCTGCTCATGGGAAAATTCCTTGCGCAGCGCTATGAGGTGTTCCGCCGCTACTCGATTCCCGAGCCGTTGTTGGGAGGCGCCTTGTGTGCAGTGGTCGTGGCGGTTGCCTACTATGCGTTCGATCTGCGCGTGGAGTTCTCGCTCGATTCCCGGGATACGTTGCTGCTGTACTTTTTTGCAGCCATTGGCTTGAGGGCTGAGGTACGCACCTTGCTCAAAGGCGGGCGTCTGTTGATCGTCCTGGGGCTTCTCGCCACTGGCTTTATCGTGCTCCAGAACCTGACGGGAATGGCCGTGGCGGATGCGTTTGGCATGGACCCGAAAACCGGATTGCTGGTGGGCTCGGTATCGCTTACGGGTGGCATCGGTACCACCATGGCGTGGTCGCCCATTTTCGTCGAACAATACAACGTGCTCAACGCCTCGGAGTTGGGCATTGCTGCCAATACCGTCGGCTTGTTCGCAGCCTGCATAATCGGCGGACCGACGGCAGCATGGCTGATGCGGCGCCATCGGATCGCCCCGTCCGGCGACTTTCGCCTGGCCGTCGGCACCATGGACGAGCGTTCCACACGCTTCAATTATTTCTACGTCCTGCGCGCCTTGTTCCTGCTCAACTGCACGCTGATCCTCGGCCTGGCCCTGGATGAGCTCTTGAAGAATGCGCCGCTTACCATCCCCACCTTCGTCAGTTGCCTGATGGCCGGCATCGTGATCCGCAATCTGCCCCTTGTGACCGGGCGTGATGTCATCGAGGCCTGGCCGGGCACACTCAAAGGCTTGGCGCTGATCTCGGATATCACTCTCGGCCTGTTCCTCACCATGGCGCTCATGGGCATGCAGCTGTGGTCATTGGAAGGGGTTTTTACCTTCGTGATCGCCGTCCTGGTGGTGCAGATCCTCCTTGCGATCGCCTTCGCGGCCTTCGTGGTCTTCCGCGGTATGGGCGGCGATTACGAAGCGGCTGTGGTTTCGGCAGGCTTCAGCGGCATCTCGCTGGGTTCGACGGCGACTGCGGTGGTCAACATGAGCGCGGTGACCCAGCGCTTCGGCGCCGCTCATCATGCATTCATCGTGGTGCCACTGGTGTGCGGTTTCCTCGTTGACCTTGCCAACGCACTGATCATAGGCGTCATGCTGACGTGGTGAGCTACCGAGGGGAACCCAGGTGCATTCCTGCTCTTGCCATTGTCGTCTGCGCGCTCAGGTAATGCTCATGTCTGCATCTGCTGTAGCATGTTTGATACGGTGCGTGGTCTTTTTTCGCCATGCGACCCGTTTGGCGGGTTTGGAACGATGGCTTTGGCCAGGTTACGACGGCTTATCCCTTTTTGACAGGAAACCATGAAACGACGCTTGCTTGGTGCCCTGGTGCTGGTCTTTGTGGCCACGGTCGGGGCCTATGTGTGGTTTGTCCACGTAAATTATCGGTTCGAGACCATCAGTGCAGGACGGGTGTTCAAGTCGGCCGCGATACCACCACACCGCATTGGTGACTACATCGAACGTCACGGCATCCGTACCGTCATTGATCTGCGTGATCCCGGTGGTGTCCGTGATGCATTGCATCCGGAAAACCAGCGCGAGATCGAGGCGGAGGCCGAGGCGGTCGCGAGGCTTGCCGGCGTGCGCCACGTGAACATCCCCTCGCGTCAGCTGCCGAGTGCAGAGACCCTGGCGCGCTTCTTCGAGGTGTTGGACCAGGATGAGGCTTACCCAGTGCTGATCCATTGCCATCATGGCACCGGCCGTGCGGAGATCTACTCGGCAATCTATCGCATCGAGTACGAGGGCTGGAGCAACGAGGCGGCACGGCAAGCTACCCGACCAATAATCGAGTTCCTCGGTTACCGCAGCGCCTTCGCTACCGGCAAGTCCAAGGGCGACTTCCTGATCCACTACACGCCGCAAGCCGAAAGCGCGGTTCGAACCGCCCCGGGTATTCCGCCCAATAGAGAATCCGTGCCCGAGGGGGCCCCACGAAATCCCGCTCCCACCGCAGCCAATACCACGCACGTTGCAGCCATAGCGACGGCCTAACAGGGGAGATGGGAGCAGGCCAAGGCGACGTCACGCGGCGACTGGACGTGGCCATGACCGTTCTCTTGTCGTCCGCCAACTTTGGCGTCGGTGGAAATTCCTGAGAATCTGTCCTGTCTTTCCGTCAATCCTGTACCTCGGACGGGGTAACGCTTTCGAGGGATGGGCGGTCCAACGCTGTACCACTACCATGAAGCGTCTCGCTGGGACGGGGGAAATACGCATTGGGCGCGCAAAGAATTCGCGGCTACTGCCCGCTGTGCATTTCGCGGTGCGGTAGCCTCTCCGTGGTAGAGGACGGGCGCCTGGTAGCGGTCGAACCCGATCCGGAGCACCCGACCGGTAATGCACTGTGTGTGAAGGGGAGGGCGGCACCGGAGCTGGTCTACAGCCCAGCGCGGTTGCTCACTCCGCTGCGGCGTACCCGTCCCAAGGGCGAGCCGGACCCAGGTTGGGAACCGGTTTCATGGGACGAGGCGCTCGACGGGATTGCCGAGCGCTTGCGTACCATGAGCACGGCCACCGGCCCTGAATCGGTCGCCTTCGGCGTGACCACGCCAAGTGGGACGGCCATTGCCGATGCATTCGGGTGGATCCATCGACTGGCGCGTGCCTACGGCAGCCCGAACGTAATGTTCGCGACTGAGAACTGCAACTGGCACAAGGATTTTGCCACCACCTACACCTTTGGTTCCGGCATCGGCACACCCGATTTCGAGCGCAGCAGCTGCATCCTTTTTTGGGGCTTCAACCCTGCGGTGACCTGGCCGGCGTATGCCCACGCCGCATTGCAGGCAAAACGGCGGGGCGCACGCCTGGTGGTGGTGGATCCGCGCCGTGCCGGTCTGGCGGCGCACGCCGATCAGTGGCTGCCCGTGCGGCCCGGTGCTGACGGTATTCTCGCGCTGGGGCTTGCCGGCGTGATGATCACCCGTGGCTGGTACGATGAGGCATTCATCCGCGATTGGACCAACGCGCCGTTTCTGGTGCGCGAGGATGGGCGGCTGTTGAACGCTGCCGACCTCGCACCCGACGGCTCACCGACCCAGCGCGTGGTATGGGATGAGGCGGCGGAACGGCCGGTCTGCTACGACCCTGCGCGGGGCGGCTTCACCTCGGCCGTGGAGCGCCCGGCACTTTTCGGCCGTTTCCGCATTGAAACCCCACATGGGCGGATCACCTGCCAGCCGGTTTTCGCGCTGTTCGCCGAGCTGTGTGCCGCTTACCCGCCGGAGCGGGTGGCATCGGAGAGCGGCGTTCCCGCGGGGCAGGTGGTCGAGACCGCCCGTCTGCTGCACGCGCATCGCCCGGTAACTTACTTTCACTGGACCGGCGTCTCTCAACAGGCCGATGCGACCCAAATCGGGCGTGCCATCGGGCTCCTGTATGCGCTGACGGGCTCATTGGACAGCCCGGGTGGCAACGTCTTTTTTGCCAGACCCTCATTGAACGACATCTCCGGTGCGGAACTGCTCGCGCCTGCGCAGCGCCCCAAGACTCTGGGGAGGGATGTGCGCCCGGTGGGGCCGCCCGCAAGAGGTTGGATCACCACCCTCGACCTGTTTCGCGCGGCGACGACTGGCCGGCCTTACCCAGTACGTGGCCTGGTGAATTTCGGCACCAATTTTTTGCTTTCCAAACCGCATGCCGACGGCATGGGCGAGATGCTGGCCGGGCTCGACCTGTTCGTGCATGCGGACATGTTCATCACGCCCACAGCGCGTGAGGCCGATTACCTGTTGCCCGTGGCCTCACCTTGGGAACGGCCGGGCCTCCTTGGCGGCTTCCAGCTCGGCGAAGCGGGAGAAGCGCTCTTGCAGTGGCGACCGGCGGTGGTGCAGCCGCGGGGTGAATCACGCTCCGACACCTGGATTGTCTTCGAACTCGCGCGGCGGCTTGGTCTCGGCGGGCATTTCTTCGGTGGCGACATGGAGGCCGCTTTGCGTCATGTGCTCGCGCCCACCGGCCTTGAACCCGCCGCGCTGCGCGCCAGCCCGGGCGGAATCCCGGCCGCCGGGCCGACCCGCTATCGCAAATACCAGGAGCAGGGTTTCGCTACGCCGAGCCGGCGCATCGAGATCTATTCCGAGGTCCTGTTCCAGGCCGGCATTGACCCATTGCCCCGCTGTACACCGCCGCCATCTTCGTCTCCCGGACGACCCTTGACGCTAACCTCCGCGAAGTGGCCGCAGTTCTGCCACAGCCAACACCGTGGCCTGCCTTCCTTGCGGCGCCGGATGCCGGAACCGCTGGTGCTCATGCACCCTGACACCGCTGCGGCCCGCGGCATCGCAGCCGGCGGTTGGGTGGTGGTACAGACCCCGGTCGCGCGGTTACGTGCCAGGGCGCGTCTCGACGCCGCCATGCGCGCCGATGTGGTGTGCGCCCAATATGGCTGGTGGGAAGCGTGCCCCCAGTTGAACCTGCCCGGCTATCCGTTGGACGGGATGGACAACCATAGCTATAACGCCGCGCTGAGCGCCGGGCATTTCGATCCCGTCAGCGGCTCCAATGCCCTGCGCGGAATCGCCTGCGAGGTGTGGCCGGACAACAAGGACGATGGTTGATGTTGCTTCCTGTCATCCTGCACGACCGGACGCGAGTGCCTCGACCAGGCCAACAGGGCACTACCGTGACGGGCCGTGCGATGACTACCCGTCGGGGCGGGTGTTACCTGCATGTTTCTCTCGATATGGCCATCGATGTCGTTATCCCGCTACAATCGGTTCCCATAGATGACAAGGAGTAGTCTCATGAGCAAGCCCGCCGCCCGCATGGGCGATATGCACGTGTGTCCCAAGGTCACCAGCAAAGTCCCTCATGTCGGTGGCCCACTGGCAAACGGTGCTCCGACTGTCTTGATCGGAGGCAGACCTGCTGCCCGCATGGGCGATACTGCGGTGTGCATCGGCCCTCCCGACAAAGCTTCTTCCGGTTCTCCTACGGTACTCATTGGCGGCAAACCGGCTGCCCGCATGGGGGATCCCTGCGGCCATGGCGGCAAGATCGTCATGGGCTGCCCGACGGTGTTGATTGGTTAGGTGGCGCGGGGCCGTAGCGCCCGGCGTGCGTGGGTTTTCGTGCATGGAAGCAGGAACGAATCTACCAATCACTCTCTGCGCCTTAACGTAGTTTGGATCGTCGTAGGTCACGTTGCGCAGTTACGTGACGCAGTGTTCTGCACCGCTGTCACGTAGCCGCTAGCGCGGCAACGTGACCTACGGCGGCATGGCTGCCAATCATTCTCTGCACCTTCATTCGCCCCCGTGTTGGATCGTCGTAGGTCACGTTGCGCAGCTACGTGACGCAGTGTGCTGCACCGCTGTCACGTAGCGGCTAGCGCGGCAACGTGACCTACGGCGGCATGGTTCACATTCGCAATCTGTTCTTTAAATAACATCTGACGTCCCTTCGGTATGTCTGTCATGACGGGGCTATGTCACTGCATGTCAGTTTTGTTGCATGCCTTCTGCGGTATGTGTCTAAGCGGTGGAATAACTTGAAGTTCAATCGTTTGGTCGTCGCGGATGTAACGTGACGGCAATTCCGTATTGCTCATTAAAAGTGAATCTACACCAACTCTTGTCGGTACTAAGGAAAGTGCGTATTAGAGTTGCAGTTGATTATTGTCAAGGCGGCTCCCGAGCACGATCCAATAAATCGACAGTGCATCAAGAAAATATAACCGTATAAACAACGGGAGAATTTCCATGGAAAGAAACTGTCGGCTCGGAAGAGCCGCGATTACTGCGGCTGCCACGTTCCTGATGTTCGGTAACGCGGTGTTAGCCCAAGATAAACATGCCAGTGATAGTGAACAGCTGTATGAAGGCGCGCCCTCCGCGGTGTCGCCGGATTCCATCGCCCCCAAGCGCCAGGCACCACCCATGACCGCCGCAGAGTTCGAGCGGGCGAAAAATATCTACTTTGAACGTTGTGCAGGCTGTCACGGCGTGTTGCGCAAGGGGGCCACGGGTAAGCCGCTGACGCCTGACGTCACGCTTCCCAACGGTTCGGACTATTTGAAGGTTTTCATCAATTACGGGTCACCTGCCGGAATGCCGAACTGGGGCACGTCCGGGCAATTATCCGAGGCGGACGTCGACCTCATGGCACGTTATATCCAGCACGAGCCACCACAACCCCCCGAGTACGGGATGAAGGAAATGAAGGCCACGTGGAAGGTGCTCGTTCCGCCCGAAAAGCGCCCCAAGAAGAAACTGAATAACTACAACCTCGACAACATCTTCTCGGTGACTCTGCGTGATGCCGGAAAGATCGCGCTGATTGACGGCGATTCGAAGAAGATCATAAAGGTGATCGACACCGGATATGCTGTGCACATCTCCCGTGTCTCCGCATCAGGGCGCTACCTGTACGTGATTGGCCGTGACGCCAAGATCAACCTGATCGATCTCTGGATGAAGAATCCGGACAACGTCGCAACCATCAAGGTCGGCCTGGAAGCACGTTCGGTCGAGACGTCCAAGTACAAAGGCTGGGAAGACAAGTACGCGATTGCAGGTAGCTATTGGCCGCCACAATTCGTGATCATGGAAGGCGACACGCTGGAGCCGCTGAAAATCGTCGGTACGCGCGGTATGACCGTCGACACCCAGGAATTCCACCCCGAGCCACGCGTGGCAGCCATCATCGCATCTCATGAGAAACCCGAGTTTATCGTGAATGTGAAAGAGACCGGCAAGGTGATGATGGTCGACTACTCGGATATCAGAAATCTCCGGACCACCAGCATCGAAGCCGCGCCTTTCCTGCACGACGGGGGCTGGGACCACACACACCGCTATTTCATCACCGCCGCGAACAAGTCCAACAAGATTGCCGTTATCGACTCCAAGGAATCGAAGTTGGCTGCGTTGGTGGACGTGGGAGAAATTCCGCACCCCGGGCGCGGGGCAAACTTCATCGATCCAAAGTACGGACCGGTGTGGGCGACCAGCGACCTGGGCGACGAAAAGATCACCCTCATCGGTACGGATCCACAAGGGCACAAGCAACATGCGTGGAAGGTGGTGCGTACCTTGAAGGGCCAGGGTGGTGGATCGTTGTTCATCAAGACGCATCCCAAGTCCAACAACCTCTACGTAGACACGGCCTTGCATCCCGATGCCGCCGTCAGTCAATCCGTGGCGGTATTCAACATCAAGGACCTGGACGCGGGATTCAAGGTGCTCCCGATCGCGGAATGGGCGAATCTGGGTGACGGACCGAAGCGTGTGGTGCAACCGGAGTACAACGCGGCCGGCGATGAAATCTGGTTTTCGGTCTGGAACGGCAAGGAGCAGCAATCGGCCATCGTAGTCGTGGACGACAAGACGCTCACCTTGAAGAAGGTCATCAAGGACAAGCGTCTCGTGACGCCTACAGGCAAGTTCAATATCTACAACACCCAACACGACGTGTATTGACGCACACGGCCCCGGGGGCGTGGCCTCCGGGGCCTGGAAGGGAGGCAAACATGTATCGGACGGGGGTGATTGTGCTCGTGTTGCTCGCCGGCAGTGGCAGCGTGGCCGCGGATAACCACCGTAGCGCCGAGTTGCAGAATCTCCTGCTGCACGATTGTGGTTCTTGCCATGGCATGACACTTCAGGGGGGGCTTGGGCCGTCACTGAAACCCGAAGCCCTGGCGGACAAATCCGACGACTATCTGCGTTACACCATCCTTTACGGACGGCCCGGTGTGCCGATGCCGCCGTGGCGGGACATCCTCAGCGATGCCGATGTGTCCTGGCTGGTGCAGGCGCTGCGAAAAGGAGTATTCCATGATTGAACGCCGCACCATGCACCACGGCGCAGTAGGGAAACGGTCGCTGCGTGGACCGCGTCGACCGCCCCAAGGCAAGCGCGCCACCTCAGTGTTGGCGTTGATGATCTCACTGCTGCTGGTGGCCTGCGCACAGATACGGGGCACCGGTGATCTCGGTCTCGTGGTGGAACGAGCAACGGGCAGCGTGGCCCTTGTGAACTCCACCACGCAGGACCGTCTTGGTGTGATCGACGGCTTGGGCGACCTGTCGCATGCATCCATGGTGTTTTCACGGGATGAGCGATACGCGTTTGTGTTCGGGCGGGACGGAGGTCTCACCAAGGTCGACCTGTTGCAGAAGCGTGTAGTCGCGCGAGTCATGCAGGCGGGCAACAGTATCGGCGGCTCCATTTCGCAGAGCGGTCGCTTGCTCGCCGTGGCCAATTACACCCCAGGCGGCGTCAAGGTTTTCGACACCGAAACCCTGAACCTGCTGGCCGATATTCCGGCGACATACGAAGGCGGGCTGTCAAAGGTGGTCGGCCTCGTCGATGCACCCGGTGAACGGTTCGTGTTCTCACTTTACGATGCCGGAGAAATCTGGGTCGCCGACATGCGTGAGCCGCGGCATCCGGCCATCCGTCGTTTCAAGAACGTGGGGCGGATGCCCTATGACGCATTGATCACACCTGACGGGCGCCATTACCTGGCGGGACTGTTCGGTGAGGACGGCGTCGCGATGCTGGATCTGTGGAATCTGGAGGAAGGTCCGCGCCGCATACTTTCCGGTTATGGCCGTGGTGAAAGGCCCCTTCCCGTGTACAAGATGCCGCATTTGCGCGGTTGGGCGATGGCCGGTGATTACGCCTTCCTGCCCGCTGTCGGCCGCGATGAGGTCCTTGTCGTGGATCGGAGGACCTGGCAGGAGGCGGCCCGTATTCCTGTGCAGGGCCAACCGGTGTTCGTGATGGGGAGACCGGATGGGCGCCAGGTGTGGGTGAGCTTCGCATTTCCGAAGAACAGCGTGGTGCAGGTGATCGATGTCACCTCCATGCAGGTCATCAATAACCTTCAGCCGGGCAATGTGGTGCTGCACATGGAGTTCACTCCGCGCGGGGAACACATCTGGGTTTCCCTGCGTGAAGACCACAAGGTCAAGGTATATGACACCGCCACATTCGAGTCACTGGCGGAGGTACCGGCGCAGAGTCCCAGTGGTATTTTCTTCACGGCGCGGGCACATCGTATCGGCCTGTAGCGCGCGTGCATGCGTGGTAGATGGAGGGAGGACGTGGCGATGGAAGCGAGAGAAGCAAACAATGCCAGGATGAGCGTCCTGGAAGGGGCCTTGCTGGAGCAGTACCAGCGTGGACTGGCTGTCGTGGAAAGGCCCTTCGCCGCTGTGGCGGAGCGCCTGGGGAGTACCGAAGGCAAGGTTATCGCTGCCTTGGATAACCTCAAGCAGGCGGGCATCATCAGCCGTGTGGGACCGGTGTTTCGCCCACACCGGATCGGTCGCAGCACCCTCGCAGCCATGGCGGTCCCCGCTGCCAGGATCGACGAGGTCGCGGCGGTCGTCAGCAGTTTTACGGAGGTCAACCATAACTACGAGCGCGAGCACGTGTTCAACCTCTGGTTTGTCGCTACGGCAATGGATGAGACCCATCTCGCCAGCGTGCTCCAAGCCATCGAGACATGCACCGGGATTCCGGTCATTTCCCTGCCCATGCTCGAGTCTTATCACATCGATCTCGGATTTTCCCTGTATCAGGGGCAAGGGAGTACCCCACGGGACCCACGTGTCGTGCAGGGCGCCGGCCCGGTGCCTTGCCCCACATCCATTCGTGACCCACGCGATCAGCGGCTGATTTCGATGATCCAAACGGGATTGCCGCTGGTTTCGCGGCCTTACGCCACCGTCGCGCAGCTTGCCGATCTCCCGGAGAGTCAGGTGCTAAGGCGCATCGGTGAATGGGTGGTGGACGGGACGATCGGACGACTCGGCATCGTCGTCCGCCACAGGGAGTTGGGTTACCGCGCCAATGGGATGGTGGTGTGGGACGTCCCGGATCACCTGGTGAGTGTTCTGGGTGCCCGTCTCAGTCGGTACGACTGCGTCACCCTCTGCTACCGCCGCCGGCGCAGTCCGCCCCACTGGAATTACAACCTCTTTTGCATGATACACGGCCGTAGCCGGGCCGCCGTAGAGGCACATGTGCAAACCCTGGCGGAGGAGTGTGGGTTGCGCAACCTGCCTTGTGCACTTCTGTTCAGTACACGCCGGTTCAAACAGCGCGGCGCTCATTACGTCACGCAGGCTCCGACCAGCAGGGAGGCAATCGCGAGTGGTGGATGAGATGGATCGCATCATCGTCAATGAACTGCAACGTGGGATCCCGATCTGCTCGCACCCATATGAGGGAGTTGCGGCCGCTCTGGGTATCACGGAGCAGGACGTGGTGGAGCGCTTGCGAGGCTTGCTCACGCAGGGGCTGTTGACCCGCTTCGGACCGCTGTTCAATGCCCAGAATCTGGGAGGCGGCTTGACCCTGGCCGCCTTGTCGGCGCCGCCGGAACGCTACGACGCGGTGGCGGCGGTGGTCAATTCCTTTGTCGAAGTGGCGCACAACTATGCCCGTGACCATGCACTCAACATGTGGTTCGTGATTGCCACTGAAAGCACACAGCGCATCGGTGAAGTGATCACGGAAATCGAGCACGCAACGGGGTGTCGCGTCTACGACTTCCCAAAGCAGGAGGAGTTCTATGTCGGTCTCCACTTCAGCGTATGACACCACGACAACCGGGCTCGATGCCGTTGATCGGGCCATCGTGAAGGCGACCCAGGAAGGGTTGCCCCTGGTGGTGCAACCCTTCCACACCGTGGCTGAGCAACTGGATATCACGCCGGAAGAAGTAATGGCGAGGCTGGCACGCATGCAGTCCACGGGCATGCTGCGGCGGATCGGTGTGGTACCAAACCACTATCGGCTTGGCTACATGGCCAATGGCATGAGCGTGTGGGACATTCCGGATGAGCGGGTCGTGACGGCGGGGCAGCGGGTGGGGGCACTGGAGTTTGTGTCGCATTGTTATCAACGTCCCCGCCATGTGCCGGCGTGGCCATACAACCTGTTTGCAATGGTGCACGGGCGAACCCGCTATGAGGTGGAGAACAAGGTGGCGAGCATTGCAAGACTGCTGGGTGACGACGTGCGGCAACACGAGGTGCTCTATAGCACGCGCATTTTGAAGAAGACCGGGATGCGCTTCAGCGGCTGAAGTGCTTCACAGCCGGGCATTCGTCATGAAGAAAAGGAGCAGCACATGTTTCGCATGACACGCTTCATGCAGCTTATCACCGGTGGTCCCAGCCTGGCGCATCCGCCAGTGAATGTCGGTCAGGGGCCGGTGGTCATCTGGAATCTGGTGCGCCGCTGCAATCTCACCTGCAAGCATTGCTATGCAAACGCGGGCGACAGGGACTTTGCCAACGAACTGACGGGCAGTGAGGTTCGCGAAGTGATGGACGACCTGTATGCCTACGGTGTACGAGTGCTGATCCTTTCGGGCGGAGAACCCTTGCTGCGCAAGGATATCTTCGAGTTGTCACGCCATGCCAAGGCGTTGGGGTTCTATGTGGGGTTATCCTCCAACGGAACGCTCATCGATGATGCCATGGCAGACACGATTGCGGACGTGGGCTACGACTATGTGGGCATCAGCATCGATGGCTCGCGCGAGACCCATGATCGTTTCCGCCGTTGTGTGGGCTCATACGATGCAGCGCTGTCGGGCTTGCGCCGTTGCCGTGACCGTGGCACCAAGGTGGGCATGCGGTTTACGGCAACGCCTGACAACATCCATGAACTTCCCCTGATGCTCCAGTTGCTCGATGACGAACGAATCGGGAAGTTCTACTACTCCCATCTCAACTATGCGGGACGGGGCAACAGGAATCGTGGCGATGTCATGCGCAAGCGCACACGGGCGGCCATGCACATGCTGTTCGATGCCTGCTTGCAGCACTTACGGCGTGGAGCGCCAAAAGAGTTCGTTACAGGTAACAACGATGCCGATGGGGTATTCCTCTTGCATTGGGTCGGCAGGCGGTTTCCGGAACACGCGGCGGCCTTGCGCCTGCGGCTGGAGCGCTGGGGTGGCAATAGCTCCGGGGTGAACATTGCGAACATCGACAATCTGGGCAACGTGCATCCGGACACCATGTGGTGGCACTACAACCTTGGTAATGTGCGCAACCGGCCGTTTTCGGCCATCTGGTCGGATAGCAGCGAAGGCTTACTGGGTGCTCTGCGCTCTCGCCCGCGCCCCGTCAGTGGCCGCTGCGCCGCATGCGCCTATCTCGGCATCTGCAATGGCAACACCCGTGTGCGGGCTTATCAGACCACGGGAGATTACTGGGCCGAGGACCCCGGCTGTTACCTTTCAGACGAGGAAATCGCCCGCAACGAACTCGCACTCGCGGGAGCGGACGCATGAAACGGTGGCTCATCACGGCATTGGCTTTACTCGCACCCCCCCTGGGGGCGGCCGAGGATGGCGCGGCGCGCGCATTGTACCTGCAGCATTGTGCCGTGTGCCACGGCGCTGATCGCATCGGTGTGACCGGTCCCGCGCTGCTGCCCGATAGCCTGGCTCGTCTGCGCCGGCCCGCGCTGCTTGCGACCATCAAGGCAGGGCGGGCTGCCACGCAGATGCCAGGGTTCGGCGACAGGCTGACGCCCGGCCAGATCGCGGCCGTGGCGGACTACCTGACCACACCGCCTGCGGCAGCGCCCCGTTGGGAACAGCCCGACATGCTTGCGAGCCACAAGGTGTTCACCCGGGACGTCACCCTGGCGGACACGCCGCGTTTCACCGCCGACCCGCTCAACCTGTTTCTGGTGGTGGAGAGCGGCGACAACCACATCACCGTGCTTGACGGTGATCGCTTCGAGCCGGTGCACCGCTTTGCCACCCACTTCGCGTTGCACGGTGGGCCAAAGTATGCCGCCAACGGGCGCTTCGTCTACCTGGCCTCGCGGGACGGCTGGATAAGCAAGTACGACATCTACAACCTGACCTATGTGGCGGAGATCCGGGTCGGGCTCAATACGCGAAACCTGGCGGTCTCCGCCGATGGGCGCTACGTGATGGTGGCGAACACGCTGCCCGGCACACTGGTGATACTCGATGGACGGGATCTCAGCCCCTTGAAAGTGATCGCCGCGGGCGACGAGGCAGGGCGCCCGTCACGGGTCGCAGCGGTCTATACCGCCCCGCCCCGCGGAAGCTTCCTTGCTATCATGAAAGACATTCCGGAGATCTGGGAAGTGGACTACGCGCAGGCTGCAGCAGCGCTCCCGGTTTACACCGGCCCGATGTATGACTATGGCACTGGCTCTCGCCACGCAGTCTCGCCGGCCGGGCAGGCATTTCCTATCAGGCGCATCAAGCTGGAGCAGCATGTGGACGACTTCGTGCTGGACCCGGCGTATGAACATCTCATTGGCGCGGCCCGCGACGGCATGGCGCAGGTGGTGAATCTCACCGCGGGTCGGCGCATTGCGGGCCTGCCCCTGACGGGCATGCCCCATCTGGCATCGGGTATCACCTGGATGCGGGGAGAGCGTCGGGTCATGGCAACGCCTAACCTCAAGGAAGGCGCTGTGACCGTCATCGACATGAAGGACTGGAAGGCGATCAAGCGTGTGCCGACACTCGGTCCCGGCTTTTTCATGCGCAGCCATGAGAAGTCACGTTATGCCTGGGTGGATTCATCGCTCGGCCAGGCGCGGGATACGGTGCAGGTTATCGACAAGGAGTCTCTGGAGGTGGTGAAATCGCTTCAACCTGTGCCGGGAAAGACCGCCTCTCACGTGGAATTCACACGCGACGGGCGTTATGCGCTGCTGAGTATCTGGGAGATGGATGGCGCAATCGTCGTTTACGATGGGAACACGCTGGAGGAGGTGAAGCGGATTCCCATGGTCAAGCCATCGGGCAAGTACAACGTGTGGAACAAGACCCGCCTCTCGGAAGGCACGAGCCACTGAGCCTCACGGGGTTTTCTGGATGCAAGATCAGCTCATCTGCGACTGCAGGTAGTTTTTCAGGCCGACCTTGTCGATGAGTCCAAGCTGCTGTTCGAGCCAGTGGGTGTGGTCATCCGCGGTGTCGTCCAGCATGTGTTCGAGCATGTGGCGGGTGACGAAATGCTTCACCGATTCGCAATAGGCGATCGCTTCACGCAAGGCGGTAACGACTGAACGTTCCAGGTCCAGGTCGTTGCGCAACATGTCCGGGACGTCGTGACCGATCTTGAGGGGCTCGCGCTTGGATAATGGATTGCAGCGGTCACGTGAGGACCGCTTCGGCACGGGGCTGAACCCGCTGCACGGGGAAAATCACGCCATCGCGACGTTCCATCACTGAAGAAGAGGATCCCCATGCATCGTCTCAGGCATATGTTGAAAATCGCAGGCGTGATCTGTGCTTTCACATGTGCTCCGCCGTCCCTGGCCGAGGGTGCCGCCGCGGCGCCTAACTGGGTAGAGCCCTCCACCGGTATGGAGTTTGTTCCGGTCAGGGGCGGCTGTTACGAGATGGGCGATTCGTTTGGCGAAGGCGACCACAACGAACGCCCCCTGCACGAGGTCTGTGTGGACGATTTCTACATCGGCAAGTACGAGGTTACCCAAGGGCAGTGGAACCGGGTCATGGGGGCCAACCCTTCTGCCTTTGCCCACGGCGATGATTACCCCGTGGAGAGCATCATGCTCTCGGAGATAGAGGAATTCATACGCAGGTTGAATCAGGCGGGCAAAGGATTTTATCGATTGCCCACCGAGGCGGAATGGGAATACGTCTGCCGCAACGGTGGCCAGCCGATCCGATATGGCACCGGTGGCAACGCGTTGAGCCATGAGGTCGCCAATTATGCGGGGGATGCGGCGGACCCGTGGCCGGAAACGTCTCCGGTGGGGACGTTTGCACCCAATGCCCTGGGTGTGCATGACATGTCGGGTAATGTCTGGGAATGGGTGGCGGACGTCTACGCGTTCGATGGCTACGCGAAGCACGACCGATTCAATCCGTTGTTCACCGGTAACGGTCCGAGCCGGTTGGTGCGTGGCGGTTCCTGGTCGCACGACCCGCACTTCGCGCGGTGCAGCAAGCGCCATATGCACTGCCGCCCCAGCGTCCGCTACGACATCATAGGCTTCCGCCTCGTGCAGGAAGAGACGCGTTCGAACACGCCCGCTGAGGGGGCGCGCTGAGGACAGGCCTTGCTCCCCGTATCCTGGGGGTTGCCGCGCTTGACGGTACAGCCGAGAGCGTGACCCGCGGTGCCGGGAGGGCTATTTCATATAGACATACCCGTTCCGGTGGAGCTGTGCGATCTCGGCATCGGCCATGGGCACCATGGTCACGAAGCCGTGTACATCGGTGGGCGCAATGCCCATCGAGCGGGCGGATGCCCGACACATGCGGAATTCGATCACGTTCCCCACGGTCAGGCTTTGGGCGCGCTGCATGAGGTCGCGGTTTTCCGCATAGGCGCCCGTGGTGAATCGCAGTATGGCGTCACCATGGACCACGACGACGATGGAGGCATCGAACGGATCGGCACCATAGAGCGTGCTGAGCAAGCTCACGCGGTCCAGGATGTCCGTCAAGTGTGCGGCACTGCCGGAGGAAAGGTCATAGACCACCTTGGCCGGCGCATAGGCCTTCTCGACCTCACGGGCAGAGCCCCAGGGGCCGGTTTCCTGTGCCGGAAGGTCCGGTGTAATCAGCAGCATGAGTCCGGCGAGAAGCAGCACGTGGGGCATGAGTGCCTCGCAATTCGACGAGTACTGCGAACTGTAGCGGAAAGACCGCGTCGGCCAAACCACAGGTAGGCGCGGCCGGTGGCCGTGGTGGTGTTTCTCGCCGCCGTGGTACCGTGGCCGGCGGCTTCAGGGCTGCTGGCCCCTTTGCGCCCGGCGCACGGCCCGTGGGTCCTCGGCCCGGCGCAGTTTGTCCATGATGTGCAGCAGGGCCTGCCAGGGATGGCGCCACAACATGCGCGGGCCCGCGTAGCGCATCACTTCACGCACCCGTTCACGCTGGGCGCGCCTGTAGCAGTGCACCGGACATTTGGCGCAGGTCGGCTTGTGCTCGCCATAGATGCACTTCGCCAGCCGCTGTCCGGCATAGGCGAGTAGTTCGGTGCATTCGGCGCACAGGCCATCACGGCTGACGGCGCGGCCATGCCGATCCTCGCACCAGATCTGCAGCATGCTCTCGATGGTGCGATACTCGCGCTGGAGCCGCCCGCGGGTGGGTACCTCCGGTGTCGTGACGCCGGGCCGATGGGTCATGGGCCTGTCCATGAGGCAATGCTCCGGTGCATGCAGAATGCCGCTGGGTCTTCTGTCGCAGAAACGGCCGGGCGCATCGCGCCCAACCGGGTGAGAGATACCCGTGGAAGTTGACAGATTTGCTCGGACAGGGGAATAGGCGAGCCATTGATTTGTTCCCATGCGGGTTATTAGTTGCCTGGATATCCCGTCGGTCCTGTCTGGACTGCGTGCAACGCGGGTGCTGACCACTGAAAGGGATGAAACATGAACCGTGTAATTGCCCGCATTCTGCTGGGCACCCTGTTCCTGGCGGTCGCTGTGCCCTTCGTGTTGCCTCTGAAGCAGGGGAAGCCGCTGCTGGACTACCGGCAGCTCAGTTTGCCGGGCCTGCCGGATATCCCTCGCATGGACACCGATTCGGCTCCGCCATCAGCCGTCACGGTCTACAGGTGGCGCGGAACCCATGGTGAATGGCACTTCGGGAATGTCCCGCCCGCGCAGGACATTCCGGTCGAGGTGGTCCGCATCGATCCCGATGCCAATACGTTCCAGGGCCACAGCGCCGTCCCGGCGCGCGTTCCCCCCGTCACGGTTCCCGGGGCCTACTCGGCAGAACGCATCCAGCAGGCGTTCAGTCAGACCCGTGAGGCGCAAGCGCTGATGAACAGCCGCGCGGCGGAACAGGAGGCGGTGCTGCAGGCCCGTTGACTTGCCGGACAGCGCCTTTTTCCATTTGCCTGTTCCATCACCGTACGCGCTGCCGCGCGTGCTAAGATGGGAGCGCAACAATCACATCACTCCTGCCGGAGGCTTGATGGACCTTGTCATCACCGCCGGCCTGCAAGTTCGCTAGACGCAGGCTCGGCCTCTCAACATCTGTTCCGTTCCGAACGTGGCAGCGTTTTTGCGCGCGCCATCTACGACGATTTCGTTGAGAAGGATGACATCTCATGGCCATCGATTTTTCCAGACTCCTGCCCCTGGGCTGGAGCCCCTTCCATTCCTCACAACTCTCGCTGGAGCAACTCGACACCGTCCGCCCGGCACGTGTCGTGCAGGTCGGACGCGGCCGTTATCGCGTCCACGACGGTACTGACGTATTGACGGCGGTGTTGTCCGGGCGCCTGCAACGGGAGAGCAGCGATCTGCCGACCGTCGGCGACTGGGTGCTGCTCGCCGCCGGGCATGCCGTCATCGTGGCGCGGCTGGAGCGCCGCACACTCATTGCACGGCGCGAGGCCGGCGGTGCCGCGGCACAGGCGATCGCGGCCAACATCGACCTGATGGTGATCGTCAGCGGGCTCGATGCAGGGTTCAATCTGCACCGCATCGAGCGTTATCTGGTGCTGGCGGCCCAGGCGGATGTGACCTCCCTGGTCCTGCTGACCAAGTCAGACCTCGTTGCTGACCCCGGCGCGGCCATTGCACAGGTACGCACACGCCTGCCGGCAACGGCGGAGGTGCTCGCGGTGAATGCCTTGCGCGATCCGCTCGTGGAACGGCTCGCGCCCTGGCTCGGGATGGGCAATACCCTCGTGGTGGTCGGATCCTCTGGCGTGGGTAAGTCCACTGTGGTGAACAACCTGGCCGGTCATGCTGCACAGGCCACGGGCACGACCCGCCGTGACGCCAAGGGAAGGCACACCACCACGGCGCGCGTGCTGATCAGGCTTGCCGGTGGTGCCTGCATCATCGATGTACCGGGGATGCGCGAGGTGGGACTGGTGGGTGAAGGCGGGGTGGCCCGCCAGTTCGGTTCCATCGCCGCGCTGGCGGCCGGGTGTCGCTTCGCCGACTGTACCCACGGGACCGAACCAGGCTGTGCCGTGCGTGCGGCCGTGGAACGGGGTGACGTGGAAGCGGACGCCTGGATGCACTACCTGAAGCTGTCGCAGGAGGAACGCCAGTCGATCCCGGAACATGAGCGCCGCCGGCGCGGACGTGTGTTCGGCCGCATGGTTCGGAAGGCGCTCGCCACGAAGGAGAAGAATCGCTGAGGCGTTGCGGGCCTGCGTACCATGGCCCGCAACGCGCAGCGGCCTTCGCCTCGTCCGGCGGGAGAGCAGGGTGAGGGGGGCGGGCTTGTGGCAGCTTTCGCCCACTCCTCCTCATCCTCGCCTCCATCGTGCGGAATGACGGTGAGGGAACGTCTTATTTCCGGCTGCCGAAGAGTGCACGCAGGCTTGCCTGCAGATCACCTGGCAGCAGCACGGTCTTGGCATTGGCGCTCTGTGCCAGGCCCTTGAGGGCATCCACATAGCGTTCGCCGAGCAGGAAGATCACCGGGAGTTCCTTGTCCTGGATGGATTCGGCCACCATGGATATGGCCTCGCGCGAGGCGTCCGCCAGCACCTTTTTCGCCTCCGCGTCGCGGCGTGAGGCCTCCAGGCGGCCCTCGGCCTCCAGGATGGCCGCCTCTTTCTCACCATTGGCTCGGGTGACGGTGGCGCGGCGCTGGCGTTCCGCCGCCGCCTGTTCTTCCATGGCCCGCTGCATGGTGGATGACGGGCTGATGTCCTGGATCTCCACGGTCTTCACGGTGACACCCCATTCCGAGACATCATCGGAAATGGCGGCGAGCAGGCGGGCCTTGATCTGGTCGCGCGACGACAATGCGTCGTCCATGTCCATCTCACCGATGATGGAACGCAAAGAGGTCTGTACCAGGGTTTGAATGGCGACCGCGTAGTCTTCCACACCGTATACGGCACGCTCGGGGTTGAGCACATTGATGTACGCGACGGCGTTGGCGATGATGACCACATTGTCGCGCGTGATCACGTCCTGGGACGGCACATCCAGCACAATGTCCTTGGTGGTTACCTTGTAGGCCACGCTGTCGATGTACGGGATGATCATGTTGAGGCCCGGATTCAGCGTGCGATGGAATTTCCCGAAGCGCTGGACCACGTGCTTGTATCCCTGCGGCACGATACGCACGCCCAGGGCGATGGTGAGAATGACGAAAAATGCCAGAACGCCGAATACCGCGACGGTTTCCATGACGGCTTATTCCCCTTTGTTCCTGTTCTTTCTGGAAACGATGAGCGTGTTGCCCGCGATGTCCCTCACCACCACGGGTTCGCCGGCACGCAGGTCCGGCTCTTCGCTGTAAAAGTCCCATTCCTGGCGCCCCACCACGGGGACGGTGAAACGCAGTGTGCCGCGGCCGTTCTCCACGGGCGGGGAGATCACCGTGGCCTGCTGGCCCACGATGGCTTCCCTGGACATGCCGGCCAGCGTGCGGTGCTGTTCCATGTGCGGCCTGAGGTAGTGGAACCAGCCCACGGTGAACACCAGCGACGCGGCGGTCCAGGCGGCGATCTGAAGGCCCAGGTTCAGATCCGGGAAGAAGTAGAGCAGCGCGGCAACCGGAAGCGCCCCTAGGCCGAACCAGAAGATCGTGAAGCTCGGGACGACCGCCTCCGCTGCCATCAACAACACCCCGAACACGATCCAGTGCCAGTAAAGGATGGTCACACCTGTGCTCCCTCGCCCACGATGGCTTCATTATCCCTGCCGCTGTGGCGAGGCGAAAGGGCGGCAGCGGTGCGGGTGACGGAAGACTGAACCGCGGCCGCCCTTGTCGTCATGCCGCGGGCCGGGTCTGTTACAATTTCCCCCCTTTTTCGCCGGCACCGGGCGAACTTGCGTGACGCACGTCAGCTCACCGATGCGGGCCCGCGATACGCAAGGAGCCAGCTTTGTCCACGGTTAACAGCAAAACGGCCACGCCCGCCGATGTCCGCACCGTGCCGCGCAGCCGCGTGGTGGTGGCCAGCATGGTGGGCACCACCATCGAGTTTTACGATTTCTACATCTATGCCACGGCGGCGGTTTCGGTGTTTCCGCTGCTGTTCTTTCCCAAGTCCGAGACGGGCACGGAGTTGCTGGCCTCCATGGCGACCTTCGCCGTGGCCTTCGTGGCCCGCCCCCTGGGCTCCATGGTGTTCGGGCACTTCGGCGATCGCCTTGGGCGCAAGGCCACACTCATCGGTTCACTGCTGACGATGGGCATTGCGACCTTTCTCATCGGCCTGCTGCCCACGGTGATGCAGATCGGCCTGTGGGCACCCATCATGCTCACCATCCTGCGTTTCTGTCAGGGCCTGGGGCTGGGTGGCGAGTGGTCGGGTGCGGCACTGCTGGCTACGGAATATGCGGAGAAGGGCAAGCGCGCCTGGGCCGCCATGTGGCCACAGCTCGGCGCTCCCTTCGGCTTCATCCTCGCAAATGGCTTCTTCCTGCTGCTCACCAGTTGGTTCGATTACGACTCCGCCGCGACAGGCACGCAGGAGGCCTTTCTCACCTGGGGCTGGCGGATCCCGTTTCTCGTCTCCATCGTAATGGTGGGTCTGGGTCTTTACGTGCGCGTGAAACTGGAGGAGACACCGGTTTTCGCACGTGCGGTGGCGCGTGGTGAGAAGGTGAAGGTGCCGCTGGCGGAGGTGTTCCGGAAGAACCTCAAGGAACTGGTGCTGGGCACCTTCATCATGGTGGCCACTTATGGCGTGTTCTACCTGATGACCACCTGGATCCTCTCCTATGCCATCGGCAGGATCGAACTGGGTTTCCTGGGCATCAGTTACCACGATTTCCTGATCCTGCAGCTCATCGCCGTGCTGTTCTTCGCCGGCACCATCCCCTTGGCTGGATTGCTCGCCGACAAATACGGGCGGCGCAGCTTCCTGCTGGTGATCACGGCTGCGATCATCGTATTCGGTACCACCTTCAACCTGTTCCTCGCACCGGAGACCATGGGCACCGGCGAGCAGGCGAACCAGGGGCTGATGTTGCTCTTCCTGTGCACCGGTATGACGCTGATGGGGCTCACCTTCGGCCCCATGTCGGCCATCCTGCCCGAACTGTTCCCCACCAATGTGCGCTACAGCGGTTCGGGCATCGCCTACAACGTGGCCTCCATCCTGGGCGCGGCGCTCACGCCGTTTGCAGCCGTCTGGCTCGCCAAGGATTTTGGCGTGGCCTACGTGGGTTTCTACCTGTCCCTGCTCGGTACGCTCACCTTCATTGCGCTGTGGCTTTCGAAGGAAACGCGCGACCTGAGCCTGGACAACTTCGAAGACGAGCGAGTGACCATCGGCGTCGAAACCACCTCGCCCTGAGGGCGAAAGCCTGGCGCGGGTCACCGGATGTCGAAGCACTGCTACGTGAGGCTGCGGCTGGAAGGTACCGCCTCGCTGCGCGAGGTGTGGCGCGTGCCACATGGCGAGCGTCCGGGCCTGGCGGATGCGACACAGCGCCCGGATCAAGGCCGTTCCTCCATGAGCTGGTGGTGATGGCGGAAGGCGGCGCGGATATGTCCGAGGAGCTGCTGGTCGTCCCAGGGCTTCACGGCGAAGCGGAAGAAGGCACCCTGATTGACGGCCTCGACCACCGTGTCGATTTGCGGATAACCCGTGAGCAGTACGCGCACCACCCGTGGATACATGTCGCGCAGGTGGCGCAGCAGCGGGTTGTGCTGAGCGCGGATGCGATCGGCCATCCTGTCGAAGGCGTTGCACAATTCGCCCAGTTCACCCCGTTCACGAGGTGGCCCGGTGCGCGCGTCGAGGTCGCCGCGCGCGAAGCGTGTCATGGTCACAAGCAGGCGCGAGACCGGCTCGACCACACGGCCCTGGTCGAGCCGGACCAGCCGATGAGTATCCCTGCAGCTACCGTCAGCAGCACGATGAACAATTGCCAGCGCATCAGGTGGTTGTACTCGCCATGGAGTGGCGCCCGGGATCTCGAACAATAACGTGAGACGGGTGAGGGCCGGGTCGCGGCCATCCCCGTGTCTCTGCGTCGCCGTGCGGGTCTGTTTCCCCCCGCCGGTCAGTCCGTGAGCGCGCGGGTGGCCACGCTATACATGACGCGCACCGGGCCGCCTTCACTGGCATGCAGCCAGGCGAGATGCAGACGGCCGCGGTGGTCGAAGGCGAGCGCCGGGTTGTCCTGGCGGCCGGGCCCATGGGCCGGTGTCACGGCGAGGTCATCGCTCCAACCGTCCTCGCCGCGCGTCGAGAGCCACAGATCGGGGCTGCCGTCACGGGTGTCGTCCCATACCGCGACGGTAGTGCCGTCGGCGGCCACGGCCACGGCCGGGTGCCACTGGGGCGTGTTCTCACCGAACATGTCCTGCACCTTCTCGTTGCTGCCGAAACGGCAATCGTTGCCGAACATCGCGCTGTAGGTGTCGTACCCGCCCTGGAAATCGCGCTTGTCCATCCACACAGCCGCCAGTCGGCCGTCGTCGGCGGCGAGTGCCACGCGTGTGACGCCGCCGCCGCGGCCGAACTCTGCATTTTCCACCGTGGGGTGTTCGTTGAGCGGTACCGGCGTGCCAAAGCGCAGGGGGTGCAGGGCCGAACAGGCGTAGTGCAGGCGGGTATGGCCGGCACGCCGGTCCTCCCAGGCCACGACGAGTTCGTCACCGGTATGGGCCAGTGCGGGATAGAGCTGCTGGTCCTGTGGCGGCACGCCGTCGGCAGGGACGGCCTTGCCTGTGTGCAAGGTCTCGCCCGACAGCATCAGTGGTGCGACCATGACGCGTCCGAAGCGGCCCTCCCGTTCCACCCAGGCCGCGAACAGGCGTCCGGCGGCGGCATGCAGTGTCACCTGGGCGGCGCGTGCGCCGCCGAGGGGCGTTACCGGTCCGGGACCGTGCGCCGTAATGGCGCGCATGCGCAGGCCGCCATCCTGTTCCCAGGCAGCCACGAAGCCGCCAGCGAAAGCGATGATGGTGGGTTCGTAGGCCTCCTTGCCGCTGCTGAGCCGTAGTGGCGGGTTGAAACCCGCGGAGGCCGCGGGTTTCAACGCCATGTAGGCCTGGGGCGCGCCGCTGCGGTTGTCCTCCCAGGTGATGGCGACGCTGTCGCCGTCCACGGCCAGGGCGCGCCGCCCGGTCGGCTCCAGATGGGGGAACACGCCCACGGCAGGCTCACCGCTGACCGCTGTGGCCGCGGTGAACGTCCATGCCGCGGCCGCCGGTGCCGCAACCGCGAGCACCAGGGCGGGAAGCAATCGTTTCATGAGCGCGACCGCAGGTACTGGAGCAACGACTGCTCGCGGTAGTGGCCACCGCGCACGTAGTCGTCGAACTGGAGGAATTCCTCGGCGCTTTTGTAACCGGGCACCTTCAGCAGTGTGCGCCCGTCGGCGTCCAGCCAGGCGAACACGGGCGTGGCGAATACGTTCATGCGCGCACCCAGTTCCATCTCGGTGATGCGTTCACCGTTGGGCAAGGTGATGCGGTCGCCGCTTTCCGCGTCGACGTACACCAGCACGTAGTTTTCCGTGAAGCGCTTCTTGACGCCGGCGTCCGCGAACGATTCCTTGTTGGTCTTGTCGCACCAGCCGCAACCGTAGCGGCCGAAATAGAGGAATACCGGCTTCTGCTCCGCGGCCGCGCGTTGCAGGCCTTCATCGTAGGTGTGGAAGGGGTAACCGTTGGGCGGGTCAGCCCACGCCGGCAGTGCGACGAGCGCGACCAGCCCCAGTGCCACGAGCTTGCGTAGACCCATGTGGTTCCCCCCTTGGAAAAAGCAGGACTGGATTGTGACCGGCGGTCTCCCGGGCTTCAACCTCGTCTGTTGGATAGTCCGGCCGTGGAGACGGCTCGGTTGGCGCGGGGGCGGCGGGGGAGAACCCTCGGCGTGGGGGCTGACCGGCGGGGACATCCACAAGCGGGGAGGTTTTCCACAATGTCTGTGGATAACTCTGTGGAAGCTTTGGGAGCAAGCGGCGCAAAGCCGCGTGGCCATGTGGTTTGTGTTAGATTGGCGAAGAATTGAGCATTCAAAAAAACTTCCTTTTTTCAATGGGTTATCTGTATGTGCCTGATCTGTATGGAAACATGCACCAACCTTGGGGAGGGGCTTGCCATGGGCTCGATCGTGTGTGTGTAAGCGTGCGTGAATGCCCACCAACCGGCTCCACGGCATGGGATGGTCACGCGAGTGATGCAGGCCTTTCCGGCCGCGGCCTGCCACGCGGATCGCGTCCCATCCAGCGCCAGGGCGCCGTCGAGTCAGTGGTTGTCACGGCCGCCTGCGTTCCTCTATCGTCCGTTAGTCGAATAACAACACCAGGAGTTGGCAGTGGGTGGATATTTCAAGACCGCGGTTTTTCTCGTTACCTTGTCTCTGGCTGGGTGCGCCGCCGGGCCGAGCCGTGATGTGGAGCTCAACGACCAGGGCTATTACGCCATGCAGGCCGGGGACCTCGAACGGGCAGAAGACCTGTTGAATCAGGCCCTGCTGGAGAACCCGGATAATCCGCACGCCCTCACCAACCTGGGTGCGCTGTACCAGAACACCGGTCGTCCGGGAATGGCGCGGCCACTCTACGAGCGGGTCATCGCGCTGGCGTCGGCGCAGGTCGAGCGGACCAGCGAGCAGGACAGGGAGCTGGCCCGATTGGCCGCGGTAGCGCGCGCCAACCTGCAGATGCTCGAGCGGGAAGAGGCCGAGCGTGAGGCCGAGCACGCCGCCGTGCCCGATCCGGTGATCATTTCCGACCCTGTCGAGGCACTGCCCGCGCCCGCCGAGGAGGCCCCCGCGCCTGAACCTGCCGGCCCGGATTTCCGCGCCCAGATCGGCGCCTTCAGCGCGCCGGCCAATGCCGAGCGCCTGCAGGCCCTGCTGATGGAACACCATGCCGACGTGGTTGCGGGCAGGGACGTGCATCTCGTGGCGGCGGACGGCCTTACCAAGGTGCAGATCGGGCCCTTCGCAAGCATGCGTGAGGCCAACCAGGCCTGCCGCACGCTGAAGGCACGCGGCACGGACTGCTTCCCCGTCCGACGGTAGTGCTGACCGGACGGCGGCGAAGCCGCCGCCGTCCAGGTCCGCGCGGCGTATCTGTCGCCATCCTGTGAAACCGTAGCGTTTTTCCGATTCCGCGCTGGACCGATCGGTCAGGCCCGCCGCATGCGCGCAGTGCCGCGTACCTCCTCACGCGGGTGCGTCCTGTTCAGGTTTTGATCAGCCTCGTGATGCGCCGGTAGCGCGTTGTCCTGCCGTGGCGTTATACCGTCTTTAGCACGCGTCTGCCGCAGTCCCCTCGCGATGGTTTTTTCCCGTTTTTCCAGGGTTTCGTGCCATTGATGCAACTGCTGGATAACAACGAAACGCAGGTTGCACAAGCCCTGGAATACTCCCGTGAAATTGTGACATTTGTCCCAAAATGTGAAATACGTCACGTTTTATTGATCGCGCCAAGCGGCACGGCTATACCAGAACACACTGGGTCAAATTTCCAAGGAATCGTGGGTAGTCTTTACAAACCCAGGCGAGTGTTCCTGCGGTATTCCCACGGGGATGGCGGTCTGTAAAAAAAGCGACGTGCCCAGTTGTGATCGGCTCCACCCAGGAGACCGGATCAAACAACAAGCCAAGGAGACTAGGCTATGAGCGCAAGGACGCGCACAAAAACATTCGGCACGGGTAGGCCATGGCAACGGCTGTCGGCCGTGGCGCTCGCGGGGATGGCGCTATCGGCAGCCGGCGCCAGGGCGGAACTCGCGACGGTCGGTCCGATCGATCCCGCCCACGGATTCCCGGCGTACTATCAGGACACCAACGGGGTGGTGCTGGACCTGTGCATCCCCGAATCCCTGGCGCAGATGGATGCCTGCGGCGCCGCCGCGGACGCCGGCGCGCCGCTGCCGCCCTACACCTTCCCCGACAACTTCCTAGACGAGTTCTTCTGGTTCACGGCGGAGACCGAAATTGCCATGCCCGGCGGCGGCGACGCGCGGCTGGTGCAGGCACTGGAGGCGGCCTTCAGCTTGGAAGAGGTGCGCGACGGGGATCAGATCTCCTTCGGCCGCATCCGCATCCGCATCGACACGCCGGTGGCGGGCAATTACACCGTCACCTATCCGTACGGCAGCCAGTTCTTCCCGAATGTCCCGGTGGACGACAGGGCCATCAACTTCACCGCGGACATCGGCATCGGCGCACCGGGTGATTTCACCGGCGCCCTGGGCAGTGCCATCGGCCCATTCCTCAAGCCGGTGGATGCCGACGGCAACCTGGTGCCGCCGGTGGTGATCGAGGGCGACACCTTCCTCACCGACGGCACGCCGACGCGCGTGGACGGCAGCCCCTTCGGCACCAATTTCTTCCGCATCTGCGTGGACGCCATCGGCGGAATCGATGGCCAGGGCAACCCCTGCATCGAGACCGACCTGTTTACCCTCACCGGCAAGCTGCACGATGGTCCCATCCCCAGCCCCCTGTCCATCCTGCGCAGCACCTACATGCGCACGGCGAACGTGGGCCAGGTGGACGTGTTCGCCAAGGCCACGGCGGGTATCAACAATCCCGAGCCGGTGCTCTCGTTCAGCGCCGAAGGGCTGATCGTGCCCGTGCCCATGGCCGGGCCGACCGCAGACGGACTGTACTGGGGCCAGATGCTCATCGCACCGGACCCGGCGGGCGATGTGGTGATCCCGGGGTCGGTGGAGGTGACCAACGAGGCCGACACGCCTCCCACCATCAAGACCCGGCAAGTGGTGGACAGCGTGGATATCATCCAGGCGAGCTATGACCCGGCTACGGAGCGCCTCGCCCTCGTAGCCACGTCCAGTGACAAGACCACGCCGCCCACGCTTGCGGCAATCGGCTTGCCGAACAGCGCCACGGGCATCGATGAACTCGCGATCTTCGCAGCGCCCAACGACCCGGCAAGGGCCGAGCTGAGCATTGTCATCGGCCCGGTGCCCCCGCCCGAGGTCACCATCCGTTCGTCCGCGGGCGGCCTGGCCATCTCGCCTGTGACGGTGGGCGATCCGGAGGACATCGAAGTGGTGGTGGATACGGTCGAGATCCTCCGTGCGACCTATAACCCCAACACGCAGCGACTGATCGTCGTGGCGACCTCGAGCAACAAGGAAGAACCGCCCACCCTGGTCGCCATGGACGTACCGGGTAGCGCCACGGGCGTCGATGTACTGGAGCCGTTCCCGTCACCCACCGACCCTGCGCGGGCGAGGCTGAGCATGCGCATCGGTGCGGTGCCCCCGGCGGAGGTCACGGTACGCTCCTCCGCAGGCGGAACGGCCACCCTGCCGGTAACCCTCTTCGTCCCCGAGCCCTGAGAGGCATGAGCGCTGGGTGGCTCCCGGAGGGGAGCACCCAGCGCAAAGACAGTGCGGGAGACACCATCGCTCCTTTGCCACGTGCATTCCCGCGCAGGACGAAAAACGGGAGATGAGGAGAGTCACATGATCACGGAAGATGATGACACCAGGTTGCCGGGCCGGGCGGCAACAGGGTCGGGCCTGGCCAGGCGCATCGGCAGACTCACCCTCGCGGTGGCCGCTGCCCTCGGCGCGAGCCTCATGCCTGCGGCGAACGGTGCCCTGGACGACACCTCCATGCCGCCCGCGGATGATCCCTCCGCCTACACGGGGCCCAGCATAGGCAACGAGTTCGCTATCGATTTCCTCGCCACCCAGCCGCCGGCCAACCAGGGCGCGTGGGAGGGCGGTACCAAGGCCGACACTGAAATAAACAACTCGGTGCCCGAAGACGAGCAGCGCACCGGCGGCAGTTTCGACGTGCCCACGGGCGGGCTACCCAGCCCGCTGTTCGGTGCCGGCGATTTCGAGCAGCGCATGCTGCGCTTCGAGGAGTTTGGTACCGAAAAATTTGCCGGCGCGCCGCTGTCGCAACGGCCGTTTCCATCCCTGGAAATCGGCCCCTGGCCGGAGCAGGATCCTGACAGTCTGATCGCGAGTTCACCCTCCGGTGCCGCCATCGACGCGTTCGTGGGCGAGCCGGGGTTGAACCCCTGGCCGTCGCAGTTCGCCAACACCACGGACCTCAATCCCTGGAAAGACGTCATCGAGAGCTACCTGGGCCGGCCGCTGATCGCGCCCCCGATTGAAGGCCGTCCGCCGGGGCAGGGATGGGCGCACCAACGCTGGAACGAGTTTTTTCCGCAGGCGTATTTCAAGACCTCACAAGCCCCCTCGCGCGTGAACGGTGGCATGCGTGACAGTCGTCAACTTCACGGCTACAGCGTCGGCGAGTTCGCCCCGGGCGGGCTCTATCACCGCGTGTGGGATTCGCTGGTGCCCGACACGCCGGTACTCGACGGTACCACCGCGGGCCTGCGCATCCGCATTCATCCCAGGATGCCCATCCAGGACAGCAAGGCCCTGTGGACCTTCGACGGCACGCTGCCGCCCAAGCTGCTGATAGTGCGTCATGGCGAGTCGCTGCTGATGCGCGAGTACAACATGCTGCCCGTGGACCCGTCCGCCAACCGCGGCTTCGGCATCCACACCATCACCACCCATCT
Source organism: Thiohalomonadaceae bacterium (assembly GCA_041677345.1). Lineage (GTDB taxonomy): Bacteria > Pseudomonadota > Gammaproteobacteria > Thiohalomonadales > Thiohalomonadaceae > JALOAT01. Next base: position 24,246 of record JBAYQE010000007.1, on the reverse strand, counting down.
GCACAACGGCCACAACCCCGCGGAGAGCGACGGTTACGCCAATGCCTTTTTCTTCCCCGGGCAGTTCTGGGATTACCGTTGGCCGCTGCAACTCGCCGGCTACGACACCATCAACACCACCGCCGACGACCCGCGCGCGGGCTTCCCCTGCGCGCCGGGTGAAACCCTGTTCGTCAACGACGAGGAACCGGGTCTCAAGACCTGTGACGAGCACGGGCGCATCAATATCCGTGGTGACTGGCGCGAGACCATCAGCGCCCAGTGGTTCCACGACCACATGCTCGATTACACGGCGCAGAACGTCTACAAGGGCAACGCCGCGGTGATCAACTACTTCAGCGCCATCGACCGCGGCAAGGAAGACCACGACGACGGCGTCAACCTGCGCTTCCCCAGCGGCACCGCGCTGCCCTGGGGCAACCGCGACTACGACGTCAACCTGCTGGTGGCCGACAAGGCCTGGGATCTGCAGGGCCAGCTCTGGTTCAACATCTTCAACACCGACGGTTTCCTCGGCGACCGGGTGTTGACCAACTGGCTCTACAAGCCCTATTTCGACGTGCGTGCGCGCCGTTACCGTTTCCGCATCCTCAACGGTTCGGTGTCGCGTTACTTCGCCATCGCCCTGGTGCGTAAGGTGAACGGCAACGGCGGCGAGATGGCCGGGCCGCCGGGCTCCGGCGTGAGCTACACCCGCGTGCCGTTTCACCTCATCGCCAACGACGGCAACATCATGGAGCACGCGGTGCCGTTCGATGGCAGCATCGACCTGGACGGCGACGGCGATGTCGCCGAGCACCGTGGCCACCTGCCCACCCAGGCCATCGCCGAACGCTACGACATCATCGTCGACTTCGCGGCCCACGGCATCCAGCCCGGCGACAGGCTCTACTTCGTCAACACCCTGGAGCATGATGACGGCCGCGGCGCCGGCGACAAGATCCCGCTGGAAGACGTGCTCTCGGGCGAGTATCAAGCCGTCATGCGTACGGACGACGGCGTGCCAGAACGCTGGGAGGACGGTGACCCCGCCGTGGGGCCTTTCCTTGAACTGCGCGTGGTGGCCTATGCGGGCACCGACCACAGCATGGACCCCAGCGAGTACGAGCCGGGCGGCAAGCAGATGATCCCGCTGCCCACCGATCGCAACGACCCGCGCCTCGCCGACGCGCGCCATCGCGAGTTCGTCTTCGGGCGTTCCGAAGGCACCGACGAGGCCCCGTGGACCGTAAGGACCGACGGCAGTATCGGCCTCTCCGCCGATCCGCGCCGCGTGTCGGCCGCGCCGCGCCTCGCCACCGGTCCCACCGCGGGCGGTTTCGACGGCAGCGATGCCCTCGGCACCGACGGCTTCGGCACGCTGGAGATCTGGTCGCTGGAAAACACCGGCAACTGGAGCCATCCGGTGCACGTGCACTTCGAGGAGGGCGTGATCCTGCGCCGTGACGGTGAGGCGCCACCGCTGTGGGAGATGTGGGCGCGCAAGGACATCTACCGCATCGGCAACGAGGAGGATGCCTCGGACTCGGTCGAGATCGCCCTGCGCTTCCGCGAGTTCGCGGGCACCTACGTGGAGCACTGCCACAACACCCAGCACGAAGACCGCGCCATGCTGCTGCGGTTCGATGTGGAGAAGCCCGGGCAGTTCCTGCTCATGCCCTCGCCCATCCCCACCTGGGACGGCGTGTTGTACGTGGATTCGCATGCCCTGCCCACCTTCCGCACCGGTGACGGCTTCGGCATCGACGGTGACGAGCGTGACAACCGCGCCCCCGTATTCACGTCGCTGCCCACCGATACCGTGGCCGTGGAAGGGACGGCCTGGAGCGGACAGGCGAGTGCCACTGACCCGGATCCCAGCGATCACCTGAGCTTCCTGCTGGTGAGCGGACCGGAGGGCATGACCATCGATCCGGCCGAAGGACGCCTGACCTGGACGCCTCCGCTCGGTGTATTGGGCAGCCAGGCGGCCGTGGTGCGCGTGGTCGACCTGGCGGGTGCCACCGACGACGAGGAGATCACGCTGGAGGTGGCGCCGCGCCTCGGTCTCACGCTGGCACGTTATCGTCTGGCCGAGAAGTGGTGGGTCGTGCAGGGCCAGGCCACACCAGGGAGTACCGTGGAGGTGCGTGCCGGCGCAAGCCTGGACGCGCCGCTGGTGGGCGTCGCCAACGTCAATCCCAAAGGCAACTTCAGTCTGAATCTGCAGGACTCCCCGGTGGTACCGGACGGCAGCGGCACCATCAGTGTCGCATCCAGCAGCGGTGCCGTACTGCTCGCCCAGCCGCTCATCGCGCCTGACGTCGTACCGCTCACGGTGACGACCGCCAACTACCGTGACGGTGGCTGGTGGACCATCCGTGGCACCACCACGCCCCGCGATCAGGTAAGCATCCACCTGGGGCCAACGCTCGCAGGTGCGGTGATCGGCACGGTACAGGCCGGGGGCGTGGGTCGCTTCGTGTTCGAGGTGAAGGACTCCCCGGTGGCGCTCGACGGGAGCGGTGTGGTGAGTCTGGCCTCGAGCACGCATACGGTGCTCGGGCAGCCGGTACAGGTGCTTGACATCCCGCCCCTCGGCGTGGCGCTTGCACGCTACGAGGCGGCCACGGGCACATGGATCGTGCGCGGTGAAGGTGCCCCTCGCGATACCGTGCGCATCCATGCCGGCGCCACCTTGGACGGACCGCTGCTCGGCACCATCACCACAGGTGGCGTGGGCCGCTTCCGTCTGGAACTGACGGGTGCGGCCGTGGCTCCCGATGACAGCGGCACGGTGAGTCTGGAAACCGACTCGGGCGAGGTGATCCTCGGCTATCCGGTGCAGTTGAGGTGACACCCGCGGGGGCGGACCGCGCAGCGGCCGCCCCCTTCAGCCATGCAGGACGCGAGGACATCATGAACAGGCAAAGGCAATGGTTGGCCCTGGGCCTCATCGCGACGTTTCTGGTCGCCGGCACCGCGCATGCCGCGCCACAAGGCGCGGGTACGGTATGGGGTGCCGGCTATTTCCCCAATGTCGAACTCACCGCCCACGACGGCCGCAAGCTGCGTTTCTTCGATGACCTCGTCAAGGACAAGGTGGTCGCCATCAACTTCATGTACACCCACTGCCCCGACGTGTGCTCGCTGGAGACCGCGCGCATGCTGGAGGTGTACCGGCTGCTCGCCGATCGCGCAGGCAAGGACGTGCACTTCTACTCCATCACCATCGACCCCGAGCGCGATACGCCGCAGGTACTGGATGAATATCGGCAGAAATGGGGCATCGGTGCGGGTTGGACCTTCCTCACCGGTGCCGAACGGGACATTGTGCAGATCCGGCGCAAGCTCGGCGTTTACCGCGAGGACGAGAGCGATCTCACCGAGCACAACTTCAATCTGGTGCTGGGCAACCAGGCCATGGGCCGATGGGTGAAGCGCACGCCCTACGAGAACGCCCACGTGCTGGCCTCGCAACTGGGCGGCTGGCTGCACAACTGGAAGATGACCGCCGCCACCGGCGGCAACTACGCGGAGGCACCGGACCTGCGCAGGATCTCCGACGGCGAAATGCTGTTCCGTACCCGCTGCTCGTCCTGTCACACCATCGGCCAGGGCGACATCATGGAAGTGGGTGCACGCCGTGTAGGCCCCGACCTGCGCGACGTCACGAAAACGCGCGCCCACGACTGGCTGGTGCGCTGGTTGGCCGAGCCAGACAAGATGCTGGCGGAGCAGGACCCCATCGCGCTGTCCTTGCTCGCCCGTTACGACAACCTCCCCATGCCCAACCTGCGCCTGACCCCCCGCGAGATCGGCTTGCTGCTGGGTTACATCGAGGATGAAAGCCAGCGCCTGCACGTGCTTGAACAAGCTGCGCAGCATGGCCACGACGGGCATGACCACCACGGGCATACGCATCACCATGAGGCGCATGCGCAGGGAGGCCAAGGCGATGCTGCCGGGCCTCAGGTCCAGGCCGGTGCGGCGGGGCATTGAGCGGCGCTTGTCTGTTCCCGCCGAACGCAGCAGGCTAAACCTGCGCGCCCTGGCGGGTGCGGGCCCGTCGCGATTATGCTTGGGGTCCACCTTCACTACAGGAAGCAGCCATGCGCCTTGCCATACCCGCTTTGATCGCGGCCGTCCTCGTGCCTCTGGGCGCTTCGGCCGCCACCCTCATCGAATCCAGGAATGACGAGGGTGAGGTGAGCCGTCTTTGGGTGGAGGGGGTGCGCGCCCGCGCCGAGACCGACGACGAGCAGGGTTACGTGCTCATGGACCTCGGCAAGGGGACCATGCTGCTGGTAAACCACGAGGAAAAACAGGTGGTGGACATGAGCGCGCAGTTGCAACGCGCCGGCAAGGACAAGCGGCCGCACCCCGCCACCAAGCTGGTGAAAAAGGGCAGTGGTCCGCGCATCGCGGGCTACGATACCCAGCACTACCAGCTCATGGTCGAGGGTCAGGTATGCCAGGACCTTTTCATGTCGCGCAAGGCCTATCAGGACGCGAAGCTGGAGGCCTATGGCAAGGCCTACGCCCAGTACGACCTGACACCGCCCGTCACGCTCGAGCCCTGCGACTATGCCGAGCTTTCCCTGGACCGGCATATGCTCGAAGCGGGCCTGCCGATGCGTGTAGTGGAGGAGGGCGAGGTGGTGGATGAGATCACCCGCATCACCACGGACGCGAAGTTGCCCGCGGACGGCTTCACCCCTCCCGCCGGTTACGCGCGCGTGGACATGGGTGCGCTCATGCAGGAGAACATGCGTGAAATGGAGGAGCGGATGCGCCAGCTCCAGGAGGGCATGACGCCCGAGCAGCGGCGCGAGATGGAGCGCATGATGAAGGAGCTCATGCCCAGCGAATGACGACGCGGCCTCCGCCGCACGGCGGTGGAGGCCGCTTTGCCCACGGCGATCAGCGCATACCGGATTCGGGCGACGTGGTGCCACCCTCACGCATGGAACCGCTGTCCATGGAGCCGGACTCCTCCGGAACGGACGAGCTTTCCGGGCTCACCGACGGTTCGCTGGTCGATTCCTCCTCGATGCCGAAGGCGGCGAACTCTGAACTGTCGATGTCCAGCGCAGTAAGCGTCTGGGCGTCGATCTCGCCGGATGCATCGAGACCTTCATCCTGCTGGAACTGACGCAGGGCGGCCTGGGTCCGTGGGCCGACCAGGCCATCCACCGGGCCGACATCATAGCCTCGCTCACTGAGGCTTTCCTGCAACTGCTTCACCGAGTCGAGGCTCGCCTGCTGGTCCGCCCACGGCTTGTCCTGGGAAATCCCGGAGCCGATGCTCGGGTCTTCCATGCGCTGTATGTCCTGGGCAAGCAACGGCGCGGAAGCCATGGCACCCGTGACCGCCAGCATGGTCATCCATCCTCTCAGCTTCATACGGTTCCTCCTGTGCATGAATGCGAACCTTTCATGGGAAGGCTACGCACGAAGAGGCGTTCCTGATATGCAGGGAGTTGATGAAATCACCGCCAGGGTTGCGCGGCAGGGGGCTGGGCTTTCGCGTAGCGCAGGCGAAGAATCCTTGTGTGGTCAGCAATGGCGCACCCTGTTGAGGGACGGTTGAGGTGATTCACGGAGACGGCAAATCACGGCAAACCTGATTGCGCCCGGCAGCCTTGGCAGCGTACATGGCACGGTCGGCCGCACCGACCAGGGCGTCCACGCCGCCACGCTCCGGATAGCTTGCACCGCCGATGCTCACCGACAGCCACAGGGATTCACCTGTCACCGAGGCAAAGGGACGTGTGGCGATATCCGTGCGGATGCGCTCCGCAATTTCGAGTGCCTCCGGCAGCGGGGTCTCGGGCAGCAGTACCAGCAGTTCTTCGCCGCCATAGCGGAATGCGGTATCCACGGTACGGATGGAGGCCTGGATGCGGTGTGCGACCGCCTTGAGTACCTCGTCGCCTGTCCTGTGACCGTAGTTGTCGTTGACCGCCTTGAAATAGTCGATATCGATGAGCAGCAGTGAAAGGTGATGGCCGTAGCGCGCTGCCCGGCGCATCTCGGTGTGGAGACGGGCATAGAAGCTGCGCCGGTTGAACAGACCGGTGAGTTCGTCGCGGGTCGCCAATTCACGCAGGCGTGCCGCATGCCCCCGCAGGCGTCGCTCGATGCCGCTGAGCAGAACAGAGAACAGCGCCAGCAGCAGACCACCGGCCAGTGTACCGATGATGCCGCCCTGCAGCAGGATCCGCCGGCTGGCCTGTTCCATGGCGGTCACGTCGAGCACGGCCAATATGCCGGCGACCGGGCGGCCCGCTGCATCCGGGATGTGCATCATCACTGCACGCGCGGTGCGTGCGGCATCGTGAAAGGAAAAGACCTGGCCGTCACGGGGAAAGTCGGCGCGCAGTTGCGCGGCCAATGCCGCAGGGAGCATAGCGCCGCGGGCGATGACGAACGCTGGAAACTCCGTCCAGCCGTTTCGCGACTCGACCGCCGTCAGGTACTGCGTGCGGGTGAGCAGATAGAGGTGCACGCCCAGCAGGTGCTCCATGCCCCGCAGCACCGACTCGATCCCCGAGCCCAGTTCCACATAGCCGATCAACACACCCGCGGTGTCATACCAGGGCTCGACCCAGCGCAGCGTGAAGCTGCCGCGTTTACCGAGCTCCAGGCCGGCAGCGGCCTCGCCGGTGCGCGCGGCCTGTTGCATGGTGTAGCGCCCGATCCTGTCGCCGAGCAGCTGCGGCGTGTGTACGCGCAGCACGACGTTGCGTTGCGCATCTGTGAAATACCAGTGAGTGATGCCATGGGCGCGCAGTGCCTGCATGAGGGCTTCGGCGTGATGCAGCAGCCGGTCCCGATCACGCCGGGCGAGGGCAGTTCGCAAGTCCTGGTTCGCGCGCAGCACCGCCATGGCGGCGCCCAGTGTGTCCAGGCCGCGCTCTACCGCCTGGCCGAAGGATTCCCGCATGGAGGCGTCCGTCACGCTGACAGCACGCTCGATCTCCTCGCGCTGCCCGGAGTAGGCCTCGCCCACCAGCAGTGCGGTAATGGTGGCGATGACCAGCCCCAGGGGGATAAGAAACACGAACTTCAGGTGCTCGCGTGATGCGAGCGCGTGGTCTTCAGGCCATTCCCGGTACTGCCACATGCATATGCGCCCGCCCCGTCGATCCGGCTGCCCCTTGCCGCAACATCTGCGGCAGGCGAACGCTCACCTGTCGGTCCGCGGCCCCGGGAGACAGTTCCGGGATAACCATAGCGCATGCGAGTTATCGGGCGCGGCAAGTGGCCGCATGGCTCCCTATCCTTGCCATGACGCATCACGCATTTGTGGTCACGGTCGTGGCCATAGCGTACCGGCATGGGTCCTGTGCGAGGCTGTGATACCCTGCCGCCATGCCCCGCCTGTCACCATCCATCGCCGTCCTGTGCTTGCTGCTGCTCGCGGCGTGCAGCCGCGACCCGCAGCTTCCACCTTTGGCGGCGGACGCGGTGATCCTCGCTTTCGGCGACAGCCTGACCTACGGCACGGGTGCCACCCGCGCGGAAAGCTATCCGGCGGTGCTTGAACGGCTGAGCGGACGACGGGTGATCAACGCCGGCGTCCCGGGCGAAATGACCGCCCAGGGGCTGGAGCGACTGGGCGACGCCCTCGATGAACATGCACCGCAGTTGCTGATCCTGTGTCTCGGCGGCAACGACATGCTGCGCCGGATCGACCCGGCGCGCATCGCGCACAACCTGGAGCAGATGGTGGCGGCCAGCCGCGCGCGCGGCGTCCCGGTGCTCCTGCTGGGCGTGCCGCGCCCGGCCATCCTGGGCCTGGAGAGCGCGCCCCTGTATCACGACGTGGCCGTGCGCAATCAATTGCCCCTGGAGGGCGATATCATCCCCGAGGTGCTGACGGAGCGTGGTCTCAGGTCGGACGCCATCCACCCCAACGCAGAGGGTTACCACCGAATCGCGGCGGCCGTCCACGCCAAACTGAAGACCTCGGGCGCGCTGTAGCACGCGATATTTCCTGCCACCCACCAAGACCGTGATTTCCCCGTTGGCAGCCATGGTGGTGTACCCGATGTTGTGAACCGGTTCGCGTTTTTCATCGTGCGTCGTCGTCCGGTGTGGCGTTCTTGCCACGGCTGTCGTTAACTGCTTAACAAAGGACAGCGGTAGGAAATCACCCTCCCTTGCGGTCCTTTGCATCTCGAGAGATGACGGCATGAAACGTGCGGAGCCCGAACCCGCGGCAAGGGGCCGGAACCTTGTCGATGATCTCCAGCTGTCCCGTCGGCTGAGGCCGGTCACGCATCGTTGCTACCTCATCGTCACGCTCTTCGTGGTGATCATCGGCTGCATTCTGCTGCTCACCTACCTGCAAACCGGGGTACTCAACGCGGTGCGTGCCGCGGTCACCGGTGAGGGCCTGTGGGCCAAGGCACATCAGGGCGCCGTCTACGAACTGGGACGTTACGCCGCCACCGGCGACGAACGCCATTACCGTGATGCCCTTCAGGGACTCGCCGTCATCGGCGGCGATCGCCAGGCTCGCCTCGAACTGGCCAAGTCCGCACCGGACCGGGGTCTGATGCATGAAGGTTTCATCACCGGCGGAAATCACCCCGATGACGTCGCGGCGCTGACCTGGTTCTTCCTGCGCTTCCAGGGCGTTGAGCAGGTGGCGGAGGTCATGCAGGTATGGTCGCTGGGTGACCAGCACGTGGATACCCTGCTGGTGCTCGCCGCGCAGTTGCACGAGGCCGTGCACACCGGTGAGTCGGCACGGGCGGCGGACATCCTGTTGCGCATCGATGGGGTGCAGCACGAGCTTTCGATGCTGGAACAACGCTTCTCGGCCACCCTCAACCAGGGCGCCCGTCAGCTGCTGGTGTTTGCGCGCGGGTTGACCTACACCACCACATTGGTGCTCGTGGCCGTAGGGCTGTTGTTGTCGCGCCGCAGCATCCAGTCCATCCGGCGCATCGAGCGTGCGCTGATCCTCAGTGAAATGCGCTTCCGTCGCGTGGTGGACGGCAACCTCATCAGCATCTTCGTCGCCGAACCGGACGGTGCCGTGGTGGAGGCAAACGATGCCTTCCTGCACATGCTGGGCTACACGCGCGCGGAAATGCTGGCGGGGGGGCTGGACTGGATCGCCGCCACTGCGGAGGAATACCGCTCACTGGACGCCGCGGCCGTACAGCAGGCGGCCGTGCAGGACGGGTGCGAGAGCTACGAGAAGGAGATGATCCGCAAGGACGGCACGCGTGTCTTCGTCTACGCCGGTGCAGCGCGCTTCGACGACAGCGGCCGGATCGTGTGCTTCACCCTGGATGTCACGACGCGCCGCCAATCCGAGCAGCAGCTGCGCCTGGCGTCCAAGGTGTTCGATGGCAGCAGTGAAGGCATCCTCATCACCGACGCGGAGGCGCGCATCGTCTCAGTGAATCGCGCGTTCACGGAGATCACCGGTTATGCACTCCAGGAAGTGGTCGGGCAGAATCCACGCATCCTCAAGTCGGGCGCCATGTCGGCAGCGTTCTACCGCGAGATGTGGCAGTGCCTCCTCACCGTCGGCCACTGGGACGGTGAGATCTATGACCGGCGCAAGAGCGGCGAAATCTATCCCAAGTGGCTGAATATCGACGCGGTGAAGGACCCCGACGGCCGGGTGAGCCATTACGTGGCCATCTTCTCCGATATCAGTGAACGCAAGGCCGCCCAGGAGCGGCTGCGCTATCAGGCCGAGCACGACCCCCTCACCGGTCTGCCCAACCGCTCCCAATTCGCCGCGCGGCTCGAGCGTGCGCTGGCCCATGCCGAGCGCAGGGGCGGCCAGTTGGCCGTCATGTTCATCGATCTGGATCATTTCAAGGCGATCAATGACAACTACGGACACCTGATCGGTGACATCCTGTTGCGTGAAGCGGCCGCACGCCTCGCCGGTTGCGTGCGCAAGAGTGACACCCTGAGCCGGCAGGGCGGTGACGAATTCGTGGCCGTGCTGGAAAGCGTGCCCGATGCCGACGCAGTGGCACAGGTCGCCGTGAAGCTCATCGATGTCATGAGCCAACCCTTCGACATCAATGGTCACCGCCTCCAGGTCGGTTCCAGCATCGGCATCAGCATGTACCCACAGGACGGTACGGACATGACCACCCTCATGCACGGTGCCGATGCCGCCATGTATCGGGCCAAAACGGAAGGCCGTAGCTCCTTCCGCTTCTATGCCGAGCCGGCCGCCGGCCAGGGCTGAATACCGTTGAACGCGAACGCGTGGGGCACGGCAGGTGCCGGGCGGCCGGTGCAAGGTAACGGGTAACACCGTCCACGCGCCGTTTTCGACTTTCCGCATCGCAGTATTTCGGTGTGTTTTTGCTGCAGCGTGGGCAGGCCGCTATCGCCGAACCCTTCCAAAGGACGTGGATGCGAGCCTGTTCTGGGATCGCGCGGCCGACTGGCCTATGATGGCGGCCATCCCTGTCTTCCCGACGGAGGTGTGCAGTGAGTGGACTGATTAGTCGCGACTACTGTGTCAGGCATGCTGGCGGTATCGTTCGGACCTTCGGCTTCGGCCTATTGCTGAGCACCCTGGCCAGCAACCGTAAGACACTCCTGGAGCGGGCGGTCTCGTACTACGAGAATCGCGGGTACGCATTCCCTGGTCACGTGGGGCGTGCCTACCGCATCGCCGCGCTCATCGAGGCGCGCGTGGCCCGGATCTACGGCAGACTGGCTGAACGCTTCGCCTCGCAACCGGAGGTTGCAGAGCTGTTCCGCGAGCTGGAGCAGGAGGAACTGGAGCACAGCCGGCTCATGCAGTTGTGCCGTTTCCTCGTCGTGCTGCATCCGCGCCTGGAGTTCGTGCCCCGGATCCGGGACCCGCAGATCAGCGCCATCCTCAGCGAACTGCGGGTGTTGCAGTCACGCGTTGGGCAGATGTCGCTGGAGCAGGCACTGGATGCGACCGTGGCCGTGGAGCAGGGCGAGATCAACACGGTATTCGATCGCCTGCTGCGACAGGTCGATTGCGAGGCCACGCGCCTGTTCGAGGGCCGGCTGAGCGAGATCCAGGGCCACGCCCAGTCGGTGCCCGAGCGCGTCGCCCTGCTGCGCCGCCGCCTGGCCACGGGTTGACGACCCGCGCGCAGCGCGCCTACGGTTGTAAGGGTTTTCCTGATGCGTTACCATCCCGCGACGGAGCGCGCGGGGTGGTAGCCATACGGTCATTGGCATCCTCTTGCCCGGGCGGACCGCCGAGTCCCTCGGCCCGACCGCCTCCCCCAATGCCCCCGCAGAGTGGCAGTTTCGTTCCTTGCGAACCATTTCTTGTGAGGCCTGGTTGGGCGTACCTCGCCCGCCAGGGAGGATGCTTCATGTTCGGTAAACTGATCGCCTATTACCTGCCGTATGACACGGCTTCCGGCTTCCGTACACCGTGGATCTGGGAACGTGCCCGCAGGTATGCGGCCCGCAACGCCATCGCCGCCCTGGCCCTCGCCGGCATCTCCCTGGGCGCAGAGGTCTACCAGTTGCCCATGGCGGCCGTGGCCTCCCATGCCCTGACCCTGGTCACGGTGTTCTTCGCCACGGTATTCACCGCGGCGGCGCTCGACCCCCGCTTCCGCTGAGTACATCCGCTGGTCGTTTTACCGGTACACTACATTGTGTGTGCCGGGCGGACAGGCTTCCTCCGGCCCTCTGAGCGTGCAGCAGTCTGGTTGCCCTCCCGGTAGGAGCGGCTCCCGGCCGCGACGGTTTTGGTGTTCGGGAGAGTCGGCATGAAGCGCAGCTTATTCGCCATCGCCCTGGCGACCCTGCTAGGGGCCTTGGTCATCGAGTACTGGCAGACGGAGCCACCGGCTGCACCGCCCGTACCCACCCCCATCGTGCAGGCGCCAGTGCCCGCGGCCGACGCCCCACCCGCCATCCAGCATCCCGTGGCACCACCACCGGCCACTGCGCACCCGCTACCGGAATTGGATGACAGCGACCAGGCCCTGGGTGCGGAACTCGCACAACTCATGGGGGTGCAGGCCCTGCCCGGCTTTTTCTATCCCGATCGCATGATCCGGCGCCTTGTGGCTACCGTGGACAATCTGCCACGCCGCAGGCTCGCCATGCAGCTCATGCCGCTGCGTCCGGTGCCCGGAAGCTTCACTGTCACCGCCGCACCCGAACGCATCGCACCCGCCAACGCCGTGCGCTACCGCCTGTACGTGGAGGCACTGGAAGCCGTGGACCCTGCCGCACTGGTGGAGGTGTACGCACGCTTTTATCCGCTGTTCCAGCAGGCTTACGTGGAGCTGGGCTATCCCCACGGCTATTTCAACGATCGCCTGATCGAAGTGCTGGATATGTTGCTGGCCGCGCCGGATCAGGCGTCGGCCGCGAAACTGGTACGCCCGAGCGTGATGTACAAGTTCTCGGATGCCGGGCTGGAGGCACTTTCGGCCGGCGAGAAGATCCTGCTCAGGATGGGCGAGGACAATGCCCGGCGCGTGAAGGCGTCGTTGCACGCCATCCGCGACGAACTGCTCCGCCGCGTGCCCTAGCGGGCCACCCACACGACCCTTCCCCTCGCCAGCGGAACCATCGTGGCCCGCGCAGTCCCGGGTATGAAGCCCGCTTTCTGACGCCTCGTCCGCAGGGCTGCGAACATCTGCCGGCATGGCGGCATTTCCGGGGCGGGGCGCGAACTCCCGGCCCGGTTCGCTGCCAAACACGGGGTGGGCCTGACCGGGGCGATGGCCCTGGATGTACCGCCGCTCGTTGCAGTATCAGGGACAGGTGACAGGGCCCATGGGGACTGTGGTTGCGTTCCAGCAAGGCGACCTGCGGCGCCGATGTGTATCCTGCGGTGGCGATGACATCGTGCGCAGGGTACATGCGTTGATCCCGACGGGCATTGCGGGCATGCTGCCGCCGTGCCGGCGAGACCGTTTGCAAGCAGACTCATGAAATCCAACACGACCCACTTCTCCCCGCGTCGGGGCATGGCCCTGGCAGGTCTCGGCTCGGCCGCGCTGGTGGTGCTCGCCCTGGTGCTCACCCGCCAGTTGCAACTGGAGCCCTGTCCGCTGTGCGTGTTCCAGCGCTTTCTCTATCTCGCCGTTGCGGGTTTCGCCCTGACCGGGGCGGTATGGCCGCGCACCCTGACCGCAACCGGTGCGCTCGCGCTGTTGCCGGCGGTTGGCGGCCTGGTGACCGCCACGTACCAGAGCTGGATGCAGGCCTTCCCGGCCAACTTCATCAAGTGCAGCATCGGTGTGCCCAGCAATCCCATCGAGCACCTGGTGGACCGGCTTGGCGAATGGTGGCCGACCATGTTCTACGCCTGGGGCGACTGCACCAGTCGTGAATGGTCTTTGTTCGGGCTTTCCATGGCCAACTGGTCTGCGGTGATGTTCCTGGGCATCACGCTGGTACTGGTGCTCACCCTGCGCGCACGCCGTTAGACCGGGCCTTACCGCTTGCTCTGGTCTCGGCGGGTTTCCTCGGGTGCAACATCGATGCGCTGCACGCCCTGCGTGGCCATCGCGCAGGGTGAGTGATTGTTCGTCTTTGCCGCGTCACCCGTGATGTTGTCGTGTGTACGGGATCACAGCCTGCGGCAGGGGCGGGCATGCCTCGCTCGTATATCGCCGTGCCGCAGTGTGAACCGTGTCACGCTGCACGCGGTGATTCGAGGGCGCGGCCGCGGCGGTGATATAGTCGCGGCAGGTGAAGGGGAGGACGGTCATGGCGGTACTGGTACAGATCAACGGTGTTCCAGGCGTGAACATCATCGTCGGCAAGCCGGTGTTCCGCATAGGCCGCGGCGAGGGCAACGACCTGCGCATCGACGACGAACTGGCCAGCCGCGAACACGCCAGTATCGATTTTCGGCCGGGACCCGGAGACGTCGATACGGGCGACTGGATCCTGCGTGACCAAGGCAGCACCAACGGCACCTTCGTGAACGACCGGCGCATCACCGTCCACGCGCTCTTGGACGGTGACGTGATGCGTATCGGCAAGACCTTCTTCAGGTTTTTCCTCGACGACCACAGCGTCATGGGCGAGACCCGGGTCATCAGGAAGACCCTCATCCCGGGCATCTACTACACGACCGACAAGGATTCCTCTTGAGCCGCGGCCGCAGTGAGGCGGTCAGCTTGCGAAGCTGCGTGAGCTCTCTCCGGCGCACCCGCCACCTGAACCGCTTCCGTCACTGGCCGCTGCACGTCAACGTGGCCTACCAGGCGTAGGCCACGTCGTGACGCTGCGTGACGCGCGGCGGTTTCCCTGCCCGTACGCTTACTTGCGTACCCCTTCCACGGACAGCTCCATGATGACGGTGCGCGAGGCCGGGCCGAGATCGTAGTCGATGCCGAAATCGGCGAGCTTGAATTCGGTGGTGCCGTGGAAGCCGCGGCGGTAACCGCCCCAGGGATCGGGGCCATGGCCGATCTGCTCGACGTCGATGGTGATGGGCTTGGTTACGCCGCGCAGGGTGAGGTCACCGGAGAGCCGGCCCTGGCCATTGCCCAGGTCCTGGTACCCGGTACTGACGAAAGTCGCCTCGGGAAACTTGCCGACATTCAGGAAATCCTTGCCGCGCAGGTGCTTGTCACGTTCGGCATGGTTCGAATCGATGCTGCCCGGGTTGATGGCGACCTTGATGCGCGAGGCGGTGGGATTCTTGTCGTCGTAGCTGAAGTCGCCGCTGAACTCGTTGAAGCGTCCGGATAGCCAGCTATACCCCAGGTGCTTGATCTTGAAATGGATGTAGGCGTGCGCTCCGTCCGTGTCGATGACGTAGTCCTCGGCCTGGGCCGGGAGTGCGACGGCGAGTCCGAACAGCAGCGGCAGGATGTACTTCTTCATGGTCCTCTTCTCCTCTGGTGTGTTTACCGGCCCAGCATGCGTGCCAGGGTGCGGTCCTTGTCGATAAGGCTGTGCTTGAGGGCGGCCAGCGCGTGCAGTGCGGCCAGGCCCACCAGGGTGGAAGCCAGCACCAGGTGCACCTGGCCGGCCACATCTTCCTGGTTTTCCAGGCCGGTGACGGTGGCCGGGATCGCGAACAGGTCGAACACCCCCAACGCGCGACCGTCGGCGGTGGAGATGAGGTAACCGCTCACCATCACCGCCAGCAACAACAGGTAAAGCAGCCCGTGCACCAGCCGTGCACCGACCCGCTCCCACGGGCGGTGATTGGGCAACGGGTGTGGATGCACCGACCACAGGCGCCAGCCCAGCCGCAACAGCACCACGGCAAACAGCACCACGCCGATGCTCTTGTGCCACCACGGACCAAGGCGGTACCACGGGTCGTAATAGGTCAGGCTGGTCATCCACAGGCCGAGCCCGAACAGGGCGAATACCACCAGTGCCACTACCCAATGCAGTGCCACGCTCACGGCGCCGTAGCGGTGTGCATCATCCCGCAGTTGCATGGCTCACCTCCGGGTCCTGGAATTGTCCGGCCTGGTAATCACGAAAGGCCTGGCGCAGTTCCTCTTCGGTGTTCATCACGAAGGGCCCGTGGCGGGCTACCGGCTCGCCCAGGGGGCGACCGGCCAGCAACAGCAGGCGGCTGTCCCGGGTTGCGGTAATGGTCACGCGCCCGCCTGCACCCAGGCGGGCCAACTGGCGGACGGCCACGGGCCGGCCCGCAATGTCGAGCGCGCCGTCCACAACATAGACGAAGGCATTCCAGTCCGGGGGCAGGGGTTCCTCGAAGCGGGTGTCCCTCGCCAGGCTCACGTCCAGGTAGCACACCGGGGTGATCAGCTCGTGTACCGGGCCCACCGTGCCCCGGCTGGTGGTGCCGGCGATGACGCGTAGTTCCACACCCGCGTCCCGCCGTTCATGCGGGATGGCCTCGGGCCCCAGTTCCTGGTAGCGCGGTGCGCGCATCTTCTCGGCGGCGGGTAGGTTTACCCACAGCTGGAGGCCGGCCAGCAGGCCTTGCTCCTGTTCGGGCATCTCGGAGTGGACGATACCCCGGCCTGCGGTCATCCACTGCACGCCCCCCGCCTGGATCACCCCGGCGTGGCCGGCGCTGTCCCGATGGCGCATGCGTCCGGCGAGCAGATAGGTGACGGTCTCGAAGCCACGGTGGGGGTGGGGCGGAAAACCGGCGATGTAGTCGTCCGGGTCGTCAGAGCGGAAGTCGTCCAGCAGCAGGAAGGGGTCGAGCAGGGGCAACTGGGGGCCGCCGATGACCCGGGTCAGGCGTACACCGGCACCGTCGGAGGTCTCGAGGCCGCGCACCACCTGGGCCACGGGGCGGTCGGTCGGGATGGGCGGCATGGCATTCCTCCTGGGTTGCGCGGCAGGCGCGGTATGGTCGTAGTGTATCGTTCCGTTTCCTGTTAAAAAGCACCGTGACGACAATTCACTGTTGCGAAATAGAGAACAATGGACCGGTTTCAATGCCTTACTGCCTTCGTTACCGTGGTGGAGGCGGGCTCGCTGAGCGCAGCCGCTGGACGGCTGAACGTGGCGAAGTCGGTGGTGAGCCGGCGCATTTCGGAGCTGGAGGCGCACTTGGGCGTCCGATTGCTGCACCGCACCACGCGCCGCCTGGTGCTCACCGACGCGGGCCAGACCTTTTACCGGCGCGCCGCCGAGATCCTGGCCGAGCTGGCGGAGGCCGAGCACGCCGCCGCCGAGGGTCGCCAGGCGCTTACCGGACGGGTGCGCCTGTCGGCGCCGCTGTCTTTCGGTCTGCTTCACCTCAATCCGGCGCTCACCGCCTTCGCGGAACAACATCCCGGCGTGCAGCTGGACGTGGACCTGAACGACCGTGCGGTGAACCTGGTGGAGGAGGGGTTCGACCTGGCGGTGCGCATCGGTCACCTGGAGGATTCCAGCCTGGTGGCCAGGCCGCTGGCCCCCATCCGGACCCTGCTCTGCGCCAGCCCCGGCTACCTGGCCCGCCGCGGCATGCCGCGCCGCCCGCGGGACCTGGCCGGGCACGACGGCCTGGTGTACACGAACGTGCCCGAGGCGCAGCAATGGCGCTTCACGGACGCCAAGGGCAACACGGAGTCGGTGCGCGTGCCGGTGCGCCTGCGCGCCAACAACGGCGACCTGCTGCTGGAGGCGGCGGCGGCGGGGCTGGGCATCGTGGCCACGCCCACCTTCATCGCCTATCGCGCCGTGCTGGAAGGCCGGTTGGTGCCGCTGCTGACCGATTACCGCCTGCCTGCGGCGAATGCCTATGCGGTGTATCCCACCCGCCGCTTCCTGCCGCGGCGCGTGCGCGCCCTGGTGGAATTCCTCGGGGAGCGCTTCGGTGCGCAGCCCTATTGGGATGAAGGCCTGTCGTGAGGCAGGCAGGAGTGCGGCATAATACGCACCCCCAACCGGAGAACATGATGAGCATCAAGCAAGCATTGCAGGCGCGCAGCGGTTCCAAGTGCGAACTCTGCGGGGCCACCGACGAACTCGCCACGTACGAAGTTCCACCCGACGCGGACGGCAGCGAAGAGCGCTGCGCACTCCTGTGTGCCACCTGCCGCGCGCAGATCGAAGACGCCGATCAGACCGACCCCAACCACTGGCGCTGCCTCAACGACAGCATGTGGAGCCAGGTGCCTGCGGTGCAGGTGCTGGCCTGGCGCATGCTCAACCGCCTGCGTGATGAGGGCTGGCCGCAGGCGCTGCTCGACATGATGTATCTGGATGACGCCACCCGTGCCTGGGCCGAGGCCGGCCTGGAGACACAGGAGAGCGAGTCGTCCACCCAGCACACGGATTGCTACGGCGCCGTGCTGGAAGCGGGTGATACCGTGACCTTGGTGAAGGATCTCACCGTCAAGGGTGCCAACTTCACTGCCAAGCGGGGCACCGCCGTGCGCGGCATCTCCCTGGTGCCCGACAATCCGGGGCAGATCGAAGGCCGTGTCAACGGCCAGCAGATCGTCATCCTCACCAAGTTCGTGAAGAAGGCGTAAGGGGCGGAAGGATCACCACACCGCCCCGCAGGTAGCGGCAATCGTAGACGCGGCTGGCAATATTGCGGGCCGCAGGGGCGCGCAGCGGGCATGGTCCGCGCTGACGCTCGCCAGGGATGGCGCGCACACGAGTGGCCTTACGTCACCTGCGCGAGCCACTTGGCCACCTTGCTCCAACGCTGTGCCGCATCCGCGGGATCGTGCGGCCGCACCAGCACGTGCAGCAGCCAGGCATCGCGTGGCCCGGTGGCGTGCGGTTCAAACGCGACCCGCGCCGGGCCCGTTTCCTTCAGTGATGCGCACAGGCGTGCATGCAAGGCAGTTTCCTGCCGTGCGACGAAGATCCCGAGATAACCCCAGGCCTGGTGCGCCACCGACTGGTCGAGAAAGGCCCCGAAAGTCTGCCATGGCAGGTGATAGCTGCCGTCGCGAAACAGATAGCGGAGGCCGTTCTCCGCATCCCTGACCCACAGGCCCCCGCGTGTGATGGCCGCGGCCTCCCGCTGCATTTCCTCCCAGCGCCGTTCGAAATAGCGCCTGCCGTGGAAATGGCCGGCGCAGCAGGGCGTGGTGAGCAGGCCGCACGCGTGCAGCTTGCGGCAGAGCCCGCGCAGGGGCGGGTCCACCCGCTGATAGAAGTCCGCGTCAGGGATGAATACCGCTGCGTCGGTCCGAGGCCGGTGGTAATAACGCCCTCCGGCCTCGAACCACTGCCGCCGCCACCAGGTGTGATGGGGCACGATACCTGCCTCCAGCCCAACAAGCATCGGTGGTTCCCGCCTCACCGGCCGTTGCGGCCGTCTCAATGCACGGGCAGCGGCGCCGGTTCCTTCAGGTGAATGATCTGGCAGTTGCCGTCGGCGTCGGTGACTGCCACGTTGTGCAGTCCCCGGGCGTCGTAATCGATGCTGATCGCGCTGGGATGGTTGATGAGGTGGTCCAGCCTGTCCGTGATCACCTCCAGCACGTCGCTCTTGGGATCATAGGTGATGCCGCTCAGTGACAACCAGTCGGTTTCACGTTGGCTGCCCACGCTCATTCCCGTAGTCTCCAGGGACACCTGGTTGCCGAGGGTCTTGCGCGCCAAATCGTCGAAGTAGGCGTGCCAGTTGCTGCGATCGAGATCCATGGTTGCCATGTGCACATCTCCGCGTCTCTTGCTTGAAGTCTCGATCCGCACCGACACACGTCAAGCAGGCTTTATGCTGCGGGGCGCACCGCCGGTGTTCAGTGTATGAGGCGGATACCGATATCGGTGCCCATGCCCAGGGTGTAACCGAGCTGGATCTGGAAATAACCCAGGGTTTCCAGCCAGCGTGCATTCATGAGCGGCCCGGCATCCACCGCGTCGAAGCCGATGTGCCGCCCCAGGGTGAGTGTCTGCTCCTTTGCCTCCTGGTCGTCACCGGCCACGAACAAGGTGATGGCCTCGTCCTTTACCCGACCGGTGGATTGGTTGTGTGCGAACACGGTATTGAAGGCCTTTACCACGCGTGCCGAGGGGAGCTTGCGCTGCAGTTCCTCGGCGCCGCTGGTGGTGCATCCGAGGGCGAGCTGGTAGTCGGGTGTGAGTGCATTGGTGACGTCGACGACCACCTTGTCCACCACGGCGTCACCCATTTTGTGGATGACGTCGTCGATGGCGGTAAAGGGTACCGCCAGGACGATGATGTCGCCCCACGCCGTGATCTGGCGTATCTGGTCCGGGTCCTTTCCGGTGCTCTTCACGTCATAGCCGATCCTGCTCACCCCCTGGGCGAGCGCAGTTCCTACATTGCCGCGGCCGATGATGGCGACTTTAGCGTTCACGGGCGCCTCCTGGAGGAGTAAGTTTGACTGGGTAGACCATAGCAGCCGGCGTGGCGGGCCGTGCACGGCCTGGAGGGGCCTGAACCATAATGAAAACGAGGCAACTCGCGCGACTCTTGCTCGCTTACAGGAGTGGATCATGACGGCTGAAGGCGCAGCCGGGACAGTGGCCTTGAGTGCCGCGCCGGAGCATGGCGGGCGTGCGTTCGCCACGGGGGAGCGCTGTCACGTCCACGTCGCCACGTTCGCCAGGGACGCCACCCGGGCCGACGCGGGCGCCATGGCCCGCAGGCAGCGTTGACCATGCCCACCCTCGTGGTGCGGGTGCGCGGTGCGGAACACCGTCTTTCCTTCGTACCCGGGCAGTCGGTGCGCAGCCTGCTCGATGCCACCGATTTCCGCGTCCGCTCCGCCTGCCACGGCATCGGCGCCTGCGGGCTCTGCCGAATCCGTGTGCTTGGCGGCGACGCGGGCGAACCCACCGCCAACGAACGCTATCACCTCGCGGCCGGGGAACTGCAACAGGGTATCCGACTCGCCTGTCAGGTGAAGCCGCTGGGCGACCTGGTTATCGCTGTCCTGAATACAGCGCCGGCATCGCGCTGGAAGAGCCCGCCGTTTTCGCTGCTGCGCGAACACGGTGCGGTGCCGGACGGCACGTTGCGGCCCGTGCCGGTCGCCGTGTCCACCCCGTTGGGGGTGGCGGTGGATATCGGCACTACCAACATCAGCCTCGCCCTGTGGAACCTGCGCGACGGTGTCCCCATGGCTGAACGACGGGCCCTCAATCCGCAGGCCGGGTTCGGGGCCGACGTGGTGTCGCGGTTGCTGGCGGCGGACGCCTCACGCGATAGCGCTGCGGCGCTATCACGCTGTCTCGTGGAGGCCATCCGCGACGGGCTATGGGACATCAGTGCGCGCGAAGGCTTCGAACTGCGCCAGGTGGTGCGTATTACATTGGTGGCCAACACCGCCATGCTGGCGCTGCTCACGGACTGCGGCCATGGGCATCTGCTGCAACCGGCACACTGGGCTGAACATATCGCCTGCACGCCCACCGACGTCGCGTCGTGGATCGAGCAATGGGGCGTGCACAGCGAGGCCCAGGTAGAGGTGGTGCAGCCGCTCGCCGGCTTCGTCGGCTCTGATCTGCTGGCAGGTCTGCTCGCCACGCGGCTCATCGAAGGCGATGCGCCGGCGCTGTTCGTGGACGTCGGCACCAACTCGGAGATCGCGCTGTGGAACGGCCAGGCCATGTGGGTCACCGCCGCGGCCGGCGGCCCCGCCTTCGAGAGCGGCGGTGTCAGCCACGGCATGCCGGCGGAGACCGGCGCGGTGTACCGCGTGCACCTCGATGCCGACCATGACACCCTCCGTTACGAAGTCATCGGTGAATCGGCCGGCAAAGGGATCTGCGGCTCGGGGCTGGTTGACCTGTTGGCCGCCCTGCGCCGTTCGGGGCGACTCACCGCGCGCGGGCATTTGCGCGATGGCGGGCAACCCGTCACGCGTTTTGCCTTTAGCGCGGGCGGGCCCGACCTGGCCCTCACCAACCACGATGTGGATGCACTGCAACGTGCCAAGGCGGCCGTGGCCACCGGCATCCAGGTGTTGTGCCTGCGTGCGGGGATCGCGCCGCAGGACCTCGCACGCGTCTGCGTGGCCGGCGCCTTCGGTCGTGATCTCGACGTCGCCAACGCCCAGAGCATCGGTCTGCTGCCCGCCGCCCGCGGCGCCCGTTACGAACTGGTGGGCAACACGGCGCTGTCCGGCTGCAGCGATCTGCTGCTGCATACGGAGGCAGCGGAGCGCCTCGCCAGGATCGAGACCGCGGCCCGCCTGGTCAACCTGGGCCAGAGTCCCGAGTTCGATGACCTGTTCCTCGCGGGGCTGTACCTGGAGCCGTTCGCGACGTCGCCATGAACGACGAACTCCCGCGCATGGACTACCTGGAGGCAGTCACGCGCGCGGCGCAATACCTCGCCGGCCTGCAACCTGCCACCGACTACTGGCAGGAACTGGGCCTAGTGGTGAGCCGGTTCTTTCAGGCCGATCTGGTGGCCGTTGCCGGCAGGGATGACGAGGGACATCTGTTCCTGCGCCATGCCAGTGTGCAGGACGGGGCCGCGCGCACGCGGCTCATGGACGCACTGACCGAGCACGGCCCTGCCGTGCTTGATTCGGGCTTCCTTGCCACAGAGATCATCGCCATTCCCGAACCCTGTTCCTGCGTGCTGTTGCCCCTCGCGCGCGACGCCCGCAACGATACCTTGCTTGCAATCGGTCACGGCGGCACCGCGCCCTTGCCGCGACATCTGCTCGATGTCTACCTGGCCGTGGCGCGCCTGATGGAATCCACGCTCACCCGGCTGGGCTACGAAGCACGTCTGCGGCTGCGTGCCCGCGAGCAGGCCTGTATCGCCGCCCTGGGATACCGGGCATTGGCGGATGGGCGCATGGCCGACCTCATGCACGAAGCGGTACAGCGCGTGGCCACCACCATGAAGGTGGATTATTGCGGTTTGTTCGAACACGTGCCGGAAAGCGACTCGTTTCGTCTGCGTGCCGGCATCGGCTGGAAGCCGGGCTGTGTCGGTCACGCCAGCGTGGCGGCACATCCGTCCACCCTGCCTGGCCACGTGTTGCACTCGGGACACAGTGCCACGGAGGAGAACGCCCCGGCAGAACGGCGCTTCGCCGACGTGCCGCTACTGGTGGAGCACCAGGTGAACAGTAGCGCGGCCGTGGCACTGGGCGGCCGCGCGGGCGTGCACGGTGTGCTTACCGTGCACACGCGTGCGCCGCGCCGCTTCGCGGACGAGGAGATCAACTTCATGCAATCGGCTGCCAACGTGGTGGCGGCCGCCTGGGAACGCCGGCAGGCCGACGATGCCGTGCGTCGCCTGAACGCGGACCTTGAGGCACGCGTCACGCGGCGCACCGCCGCGCTGGAGGCGGCGTTGCAGGAATTGCAGGAGATCAACTATTCCGTCTCGCACGATCTGCGCACGCCCTTGCGTGCCATCAACGGGTTCGCCGGCTTGCTGATGCGGGAGTACGGCAATCGTCTCGACCCCGAGGCGCGACGGATGCTCGACGTGGTGCGTGCCAGCGCCGAGAACATGGCACACCTCATCGACGATATCCTCGCGTTCTCGCAGGTGGGACGGGTGGCAATGACCCGCCGTCACGTGGACATGACCGCACTGGCACAGCAGGCCTGGCAGGCACGCCAGGCCGGCATGGCGCGACGCACGATCGAATTCTGCGTGCGGCCGTTGCCGCCTGCCAGCGGCGACCAAGTCCTGCTGCGTGAGGTCTTCGCGCGGCTTCTGGACAACGCCATCAAGTTCACGCGCGATGCCCACCCGGCGGTGATCGAGGTGGCAGGACGCACCGAAGCCAGCGAGCATGTGTATACCGTGCGTGACAACGGCATTGGCTTCGACATGCGCTTTGCCGGGAAATTGTTTGGCGTGTTCCAGCGGCTGCATCCGGAACAGGCGTACGAGGGCACCGGCATCGGCCTTGCCGTGGTCAAGCGTATCGTGGAGCGACACGGTGGCCGCGTGTGGGCAGAGGGTAAACCCGGAGGCGGTGCAGCTTTCCATTTCACCTTGCCTGCGACAGGGACGCGCCATGACGAAAGAGATTGAAGAGGTGGACGTGCTGTTGGTGGAGGACAGCCCCACCGATGCGGAACTGACCATACGATCACTGCGGGCGCACAATCTGGCGAACCGCTTGGTGTGGGTCAAGGACGGTGCCGAGGCGCTGGATTTCATTTTCTGCGAAGGCAGC
Organism: Thiohalomonadaceae bacterium; assembly: GCA_041677345.1. Classification (GTDB taxonomy): domain Bacteria; phylum Pseudomonadota; class Gammaproteobacteria; order Thiohalomonadales; family Thiohalomonadaceae; genus JALOAT01. Next base: position 733 of record JBAYQE010000007.1, on the reverse strand, counting down.
TATGCGGGACGCCGTCCCGTCCTGCCCAAGGTGATCCTGCTCGACCTGCGGCTACCCAAGGTCGGCGGCCTCGAGGTCCTGCAACGCATCAAATCCGACCCGCGCATCCGTATGGTGCCCGTGGTCGTGCTTACCTCGTCCAAGGAAGAGCGCGATATCACCGAAAGTTATCGGCTAGGGGTGAACAGTTTCATTCCGAAGCCGGTAGAGTTCGATACCTTCGCCAAGATCGTCGCCGAAATGGGTTATTACTGGCTGTTCACCAACAAGCCCCCGGACTGAGCGACAAGCAAGGCATTGCCTGACACGCTGCGTCGATCCCTGTCACGGCGCGGCCCCCGACTCCCGTGGGCATGGGGCTATCGGGCACTTGGTTGCGGAGGTGGATGGCTTCCTGTATACCCAGGCGTCGGTCTTGAGGTACTGCGCACAAACGCCTTGTCATGCCGGCGCCTGCCTGGGCGCGTCAGCGCGTCCGAGTCCGAGCAGACCGTCGTTTCATCGTGATGAGGTCATACCACGAAAGGGGAATCCTGCCATGGAACGCTGGTGGTTCGTCCTTGCGCTCGTTCTCCTGAGCCCCGTCCAGGCGGCGCCCAGCCGCGCCGAGATGCTGGCGGCGCCCTGCTTCGCCTGTCACGGTGTGGACGGCGTGGGTGCCGGTGACATCCCACGCCTGGACGTGGAGGCGCAGCGTATCGAGGTGAAGATGATCGATTTCAAGGACCCGGAT
>JBAYQE010000006.1:0-62395 GCA_041677345.1 Thiohalomonadaceae bacterium | reverse complement strand
GTGGTCATCGACAGTTCACCGAAATTCCGGGATGCGGCCGACGTGCCGCTGGTGGTGGCAGAGGTCAATGCCGACGACATCGCCGGCTTCGCTGCGCGCAACCTGATCAGCAGCCCCTCCTGCGGTTCCATCGCCCTCGCCGTGGCGCTGAAGCCGCTGCAGGATGTTGCGGGCCTCACCCGTATCAATGCCGTCACCTTCCAGGCCGTGTCCGGCGGTGGGCGCAACGCCGTGGAGGAGCTGGCGCGCCAGACCGCGAACCTGTTCAATGTGCGACCCGTGGAATCAGGGATGTTCCCCAAGCAAATCGCCTTCAATCTGCTGCCGCAGGTCGATGCCTTCCAGGACAACGGCTTCACCGGCGAGGAGATGAAGCTGATGCATGAGCTGCGCCGCGTGCTGCATGCCCCCGACCTCGGCGTGAATGCCACCGCCGTACGTGTGCCCGTGTTCTTTGGCCACTCCGTGGCCGTGCACCTGGAAACCCGCGACAGGCTGGGTGCCGCCGAGGCGCGTCGACTGCTGGAATCCGCCGCTGGCGTGGAGGTACTGGACGTGCACGAGCCGGGCGGTTATCCCACGCCCGTCACCGAGGCCGCGGGCCAGGATCCGGTCTGGGTGGGCCGGTTGCGGGAGGACCTGAGTCATCCCCGTGGGCTGGATTTGTGGGTGGTCACGGAGAACATCCGGCGTCAGGCACTGAACTGCGTTCAGATTGCGGAACAGTTGGCAAAAAACCTCTCCTGAGACAAGGTTAGTTGCTACAACTAAAGCCGTTTGGTAAGTTTCGGCACCAAACCCGCGGACGGAATATGGTTCTCGACCCATTGCCGACCGCCAGCGGCGCCTGAGGGAGTGCAGAACTTGCGGAAGCTAAAATCATTTTTGCTGGCCCTGCTGCTTGCCCCCGCAGCGGCCTATCCCCTGGGGCTCGGCGATATTCGCCTCCATTCGGGCCTGAACCAACCCCTTTCAGCCGAGATTGACCTGCTCTCCGTCGCCGCGGATGACGTCTCAAGCATTGTCGCCTCCCTGGCTTCCAGCGACGCCTTCCAGCAACTTGATCTTGACCGTCCCATGGCCCTGATGGCCATCGAATTTTCGGTGGAGCAGCGGCCTAACGGCACCTATTTCATCAAGGCCGTCAGTGAGCGGCCCATGCGTGAACCTTTCCTGGACTTCCTGGTGGAGGTGAACTGGCGTTCGGGTCGCCTGGTGCGCGAATACACCGTTCTGCTCGATCCCCCCGAACTCATGAAGAAGGAGGCGCCACCCGCCGTGCGTGCTCCCGTTACCGCCGCCAGGGCGGGCACCACCGGCAAGCGCGCACCGGGTTCCGCACGCGGTGTCGCGGTCACCGGCAAGGGCGCCACGCCCGCGGGCCCGCGCACCTACGGCCCGGTGCGGGACAACGAAACGCTCTGGAGCATCGCCAACAAGTTGCGCCCCGACGCGTCCGTCACCGTGCCCCAGGTGATGATGGCCCTGCTCAAAGGCAACCCCGGCGCCTTCGAGGACAACAACGTGAACCGCCTCAGGGCAGGCACGGTGTTGCGCCTCGATCCGGCCCTGCTCAAGGCCATGGATCGTGCCGAGGCGGCGCGCGAGGTCGCCCGTCAGGACCGCGCCTGGCAAGACTTCAAGCAACAGGCCGCGGACGAGGCCAGGAGCCGTGTACCCACGGGTGAGGCCACCGTGCCGCGCAGTGCCGCCGCGGTGAAGGCCGAGGAACCGCGCCTCAAGCTGGTCGCCCCCGAGGCGGCCGAGCCGGGCAAGACCGATTCCTCCGGCACCGCCGGTAAGGACGCCCAGGCACTCGAAGGTCTGAAAAAGGAACTGCTGCTGGCCCAGGAGGCCGGTATGGCGAGCAAGCAGGAAGCGGAAGAACTGCGCACCCGCTTGCAGGAACTGGAAAACCAGATCACGGCCATGGAACGCCTGCTCAGCCTGAAGGACGATGATCTCGCCATGCTGCAGCGCCAGTTGGGCAAGGCCGTAGCGGCCCCTGCCGCAGAACCTGGCATGGCCGCGGCCATGTCCGAGGCGCCGCAGGCGACGGAACAGGCTACCGCCGGTGCCGCTCCCACCCAAGCCACCCCCTCCGTGGTGTCTGCCGCCGGCCCTCAGGCCGCGACGGTAGCGGAAGCAACAGCGAGCCCAGCCGCGCCGGCGCCGCAGGCCGATGCTGCCCAGACTGAGGAACCCAAGCCCCTCAAGAAGCCCAGGCGCCCGCTGCCGCCCCCGCCGCCGCCGGAGCCCACGCTGCTGGAGGCCCTGCTCGCCAACCCGGTGTATTCGGGTTTGTTCCTGCTGCTTGGACTGGCCTTGACGACGCTCGCCGTGCTTGTCGTTCGTCGCCGCCGTTCGAACAGCAACTTCACCGAGAGCATCCTCATGGGCGGTACGCCTTCCATGGGCAGGACTCCGGAAGCCAAGGCAGGGGAGGAGAGCTCCTTCTTCAGTGACTTCGCCGTGAGCGGCATGGGTGATATCCAGACCGAGGACTCGGAGGTCGACCCGCTCACCGAGGCAGATGTGTACATGGCCTATCAGCGCTATCAGCAGGCCGAGGACCTGGTGCGGGATGCCCTCAAGCACAATCCGGAGCGTCCGGAATTGCACGTCAAGCTGCTCGAGGTCTATCACGCGACCCAGGACAAGTCCAAGTTTGAGGCCGAAGCCCTCAAGACCCACGCGCTCCTGAACGGCACGGGTCCGCTGTGGGACAAGGTGCTGGTGCTGGGCCATGAGCTGTTGCCCGAGCACGATCTGTTTGCCAAGGCCCCCACGACGCCTGTCCCTGCCGGGCCCGATCACGTGGATGCCCGCCTCGACGACGAGGTGCTTGATATCGGGCTGGACCTGGATGCGCTCACCGAGGAGATGGAATCGGGCGCCAGCGACTTCAATCTGGACCTGGGCGTGGATTTCTCGGATCTGGAAGATCTGGAGCCCGGAAAGACCGCCGCCACGCCGGCCGGGACTGCGGCACCGGCCGCCGCCGAGGAACCCGCCTTCGACCTGGACCTGGACGCCCTCGCCGGCGAATCCCCAGCGTCACCGGCATCCGCACCGGAGCCTGCCGCGGCAGACACCGCCCTCGACTTTGACCTCGGTGACCTGTCCCTGGACGAGCCGGTGGTGGAACCCGTACCTGAGCAGGAGGCGGTGCCGGATTTCGATCTGAGCGAGCTGACGTTGGAAGAACCTGAAGCCGCCGCCACGGCCACACCTGCCACGCTGCAGGACGACGGGGGCTTGGAACTGGCGGACTTCGATCTGGCCGAACTCGACCTCGGTGACGCGGAGTCCAGGCAGGAAGGGGAGCCGGATCCCGTGGATCCGGACGCGGAGCCCATGGGCGAACTGAACCTCGCCGACCTGGATACGGGGACGGACGCCTTGGGCGTCGATGCCATGGCGCTTCCGGAGCAGGAGACGGATGACGACCTGCTGTTGGGCGACATCAATGAGGTGGACACCAAGCTGGATCTCGCCCGCGCCTACATGGGCATGGGCGATAACGACGGTGCCCGTAACCTGCTCGACGAGGTCATGCAGGAAGGCGATGCGATGCAGAAGCAACAGGCCGGGGAACTCCTCAAGCAGATCGCCTGAGCAGGAAGAGACAGCCACCGAAAGGCGCAGAGGGCGCAAAGGTCGCAGAGGAAGATCACTTCCCGCGCGCTTTGCGCCCTTCACATTTTTCTGCCGGCACCATCAGCTTTGCGTTCCCTGTTTGCGTTGAAATCCTTTTCTTAGGCAAATCCCAACGATGCGCATAGCTCTCGGCATCGAATACGACGGCAGCAAGTTCAGCGGCTACCAGGCGCAGGCCCCGGGCGTGCGCACGGTGCAGGGCGCGCTCGAAGCCGCCGTCACGAAAGTGGCCGCGCAACCGGTGACCACTGCCTGTGCCGGTCGTACCGACGCCGGTGTACACGCCAGCGGGCAGGTGGTGCACTTCGACACCAGTGCGGAACGCAGCGAACGGGCCTGGGTGTATGGCGTCAACGCCAATCTTCCCAAGGATGTTTGTGTGCTATGGGCATGTCGCGTGCCGGATGACTTCCATGCGCGCTTTTCGGCCGAACGCCGCACCTACCGCTATGTGATCTTCTCACGCCGGGTACGGCCCACATTCCTCGCTTACCGGGTCAGCTGGGACCATCGTGAACTGGATGCCGGACGCATGGCCGAGGCCGCGCGCCACCTGCTCGGAGAGCATGATTTCTCCTCCTACCGCGCCGTGGCCTGTCAGGCGAAGAGCCCGGTACGCACCCTGCACCGGCTCGACGTGCGGCGCCACGGCCCGTATATCGTGCTGGAGGCGGAGGCCAACGGTTTTTTGCACCACATGGTGCGCAATATCGCTGGTGTGCTGTCCACCATCGGTGCCGGTGAGCGCGAACCCGGGTGGGCCCGTGAGGTTCTGCAGGCTCGTGACCGCACCGTGGGCGGTATCACGGCCCCGCCCTGCGGGCTGTATCTCGTGGGGGTGGGCTATCCGTCGCGCTTCGGCCTGCCCCAGCTTTCGCCGCCCCCCCTGGTCTGGTAATCTGCACGATTCCTATGCACGACGAATCCGTCGCGCGCACGCGCGTGAAAATCTGTGGAATCACCCGGCCGGAGGACGGCGGGCATGCCGCGGCAATGGGTGCCGATGCCATCGGCCTGGTGTTCTATGCCAAGAGCCCGCGTGCCGTGGATGTGGCACAGGCCAAAGCCATCCTGGCGGCACTTCCGGCTTTCGTCACCACCGTGGGCCTGTTCGTGGACGCTCCGGCGGAGGAGGTGAATGCCGTGCTGGATGCACTGCCACTGGACCTGCTGCAGTTCCATGGCAATGAATCACCTGCGTACTGCCGTGCTTTTCGCAGACCCTACCTGAAGGCACTGGCGATGCGGCCGGGCATGGACCTGCGGGTGGCGACGGAGGACTATGTAGATGCGCGCGCCCTGCTGGTGGATGCCTACCACCCCGACGCCCCCGGTGGCACGGGTACGCGCTTCGATTGGGAGCGGCTACCCGCACAGCTCGGCTTGCCGCTGGTGCTGGCCGGGGGCCTGGACCCGGACAATATTGCCGACGCCATTCGTACCGTGCGCCCCTGGGGCGTGGACGTGAGCAGCGGCGTCGAAGCGGCCAAGGGCATCAAGTCCCCCGAGAAAATGGCCGCCTTCATGCGAGGAGTGGAGAGTGCACGCTGACAAGAACTGGAAAAACCTGCTGGAGTTGCCGGACGAGCGCGGCCATTTCGGCCCCTACGGCGGCCGCTTCGTGGGTGAGACCCTCATGGGGCCGCTGCAGGAACTCACCGAGGCCTACCACCGCTACATCCACGACCCGCAGTTCCTGGCCGAGCTGACCCACGACCTGCACGAGTTCGTGGGCCGGCCGTCGCCGCTGTATTACGCCGAACGCTGGACCCGTGAACTGGGAGGGGCGCGCATCTACCTGAAGCGTGAGGATCTCAACCACACCGGGGCACACAAGATCAACAACACCGTGGGTCAGGCCCTGCTGGCCAAGCGCATGGGCAAGACCCGCGTCATCGCCGAGACCGGTGCCGGCCAGCACGGTGTCGCCACCGCCACCGTGGCGGCGCGGCTCGGCATGGAATGTGTGGTGTACATGGGCGCCGACGATATCGAGCGCCAGAAGATCAACGTCTTCCGCATGAAGCTGCTCGGCGCCACCGTGGTGCCCGTGACCTCGGGCTCGCGCACCCTGAAGGACGCGCTCAACGAGGCCATGCGTGACTGGCTCACCAACGTGGATAACACCTTTTACATCATCGGCACGGTGGCGGGTCCGCACCCGTACCCTGCCATGGTGCGTGACTTCCAGGCCGTCATCGGCCGCGAGGCGCGCAGCCAGGCGCTGGAACACGAAGGCCGTCTGCCCGACGCACTGGTGGCCGCCGTGGGCGGCGGTTCCAATGCCATGGGCCTGTTCTACGAATTCCTCGGTGACCCGACGGTCGCCATGTACGGCGTGGAAGCGGCGGGTGAGGGCATCGATTCCGGTCGCCACGCGGCGCCGCTCAATGCCGGTCGGCCCGGTGTGCTGCACGGCAACCGCATGTACCTGATGGAAGACCAGGACGGTCAGGTCATCGAGACCCACTCCATTTCCGCCGGCCTGGATTACCCGGGCGTGGGGCCCGAGCATTGCTGGCTCAAGGACACGGGCCGCGCCCAGTACGTGCCTGTCACCGATCAGGAGGCCCTTGCGGCCTTCCATTCCCTGACCCGCACCGAGGGCATCATGCCTGCACTCGAATCCAGCCACGCACTCGCCTACACCATGCAGCTCGCACCCACCCTCAGCAAGGACAAGTTCATCATCGTCAGTCTCTCCGGGCGCGGCGACAAGGACATCCACACAGTGGCTGCGCTGGAAGGAATCACCGTATGAGCCGTATCGCCAGCCGATTTTCCGAACTGCGCGCCGCGGGCCGCACCGCACTCATTCCGTATGTGACGGCAGGGGATCCCGAGCCGGGCGTGACCGTGGCGCTCATGCACGCCATGGTCGCTGCCGGTGTCGATATCATCGAACTGGGCGTACCGTTCTCCGATCCCATGGCCGACGGTCCCGTGATCCAGCGTGCCGCCGAACGTGCCTTGCGCCACCATGTGTCCCTGCGCCAGGTGCTGGAGATGGTGCGTGAGTTCCGCAAGAGTGACACGCACACCCCCGTGGTGCTGATGGGCTATCTCAACCCCGTGGAGGTCATGGGCTACGAGGCCTTCGCCGGCGCCGCGGCGGAGGCGGGCGTGGACGGAGTACTCACCGTGGACCTGCCGCCCGAGGAGGCGGAGGAGTTCCTGGCCGCGCTGCGTCCGCGTGACATCGATCCCATTTTTCTGCTGGCACCTACCACCGACGCGGGGCGCATGACGCGTATCTGCGAGGTGGCGGGCGGCTTCGTCTATTACGTGTCCATCAAGGGCGTGACCGGCGCCGCCCACCTCGATACGGGCGAGGTGGCCGCGCGCCTCGAAGAGGTACGCAAGCACACGTCACTGCCCATTGGTGTGGGCTTCGGTGTCCGCGATGCGGAATCGGCGGCACGGCTCGCCGCCGTGGCCGATGCGGTGATCGTGGGCAGCGCCCTGGTGAGCCGCATCGGCGCGCTGGACGGCCAGCCTGCGCGCGTACCCGAAGCCGCCGCGGCCTTCCTGGGCGAATTGCGCCGCGCCATGGACGCGGCTGCAGCGAACAAATAAATAGAAGCCGCGCAAGCGGCAGCGGAGGAAAGCCATGAGCTGGCTGAAACGACTCGTCCCCTCCCGTATACGCACCGAGCGTAGCGAGAGCGGTGTGAAAAAGACCGTGCCCGAGGGCCTGTGGGCCAAGTGCCCGGGCTGCGGTGCCGTGCTGTACCGCGCCGAGCTGGAACGCAACCTCGAGGTCTGCCCCAAGTGCAGTCACCACATGCGCATCAATGCACGCCGCCGTCTGGAGACCTTCCTGGACGAGGAAGGGCGCCAGGAGCTGGGTGCCAACGTACAGCCGGTGGACGCCCTCAAGTTCAAGGACAGCAAGCGTTACAAGGATCGCCTGCTGCAGGCGCAGAAAGTCACCAGTGAAACCGACGCGCTGGTGGTCATGAAGGGCCGGGTACATGGTGTGCCGCTGGTGGCCTGCGCCTTCGAGTTCAGCTTCATGGGCGGCTCCATGGGATCGGTAGTAGGGGAGCGTTTCGTACGCGCCGTCAACGCCAGCCTGGATGAGGGCATTCCCCTGGTGTGCTTCTCCGCCTCGGGGGGCGCACGCATGCAGGAGGCGCTGTTTTCCCTCATGCAAATGGCGAAGACCTCGGCGGCCCTGGCACGGCTCTCCCAGCGTGGCATCCCGTTCATTTCGGTGCTCACCGACCCCACCATGGGCGGCGTGTCGGCGAGTCTCGCCATGCTTGGCGATATCAACATGGCCGAGCCGGGCGCGCTGGTCGGTTTCGCCGGACCGCGCGTCATCGAACAGACGGTACGTGAAACCCTGCCCGAGGGTTTCCAGCGCAGCGAATTCCTGCTCGAACACGGCGCCATCGACATGATCATCGATCGCCGCGAAATGCGTGATCGCTTCGCCCGTGTACTCACCATGCTGCAGCAGTTGCCGGCGGCGTGAAGGGAAAAGCCGGAACACGGGGGGACACGGGGATGTATTGGTGTTGTGGGAGCTTTATGCCCGAGGGGTGTTCCGGCGGCGGTGATGTGGCAGGCCGAACCCATCGCGCCCCGAAGCCTCTCCCACAGGCAAATTCATCCTCGGAACCCATGAACCCCCCCGTATTTCCCGTGTCCCCCGTGTTTATTCTTTTCTCCCATGCGCTATCAAACCCTCGCTGAATGGCTCGCCTGGCAGGAGACCCTGCATCCCAAGGCCATCGATCTTGGCCTGGAACGGGTGGGGGAGGTGCTCGGGCGCATGGGCTTGGGACGGCCCTCGCACGCGGTGATCACCGCGGCCGGCACCAACGGCAAGGGCTCGAGTGTCGCCATGCTCGACGCCATCCTGCGCGCGGCCGGCTATCGGGTCGGTACCTACACCTCGCCCCATTTGCTGCGCTACAACGAGCGCGTGCGCATCAACGGTGTGGAGGCCTCTGACGCCGCCCTGTGCGCCGCCTTCGATCGTGTGGACCGGGCACGCGGCGATGTCTCCCTGAGCTACTTCGAATTCGGCACCCTGGCGGCCCTGGACCTGCTGGAACGGGCCGAGCTGGACATTGCTGTCCTGGAAGTGGGCATGGGCGGGCGCCTCGATGCGGTCAACCTCATCGACGCCGACGTGGCGCTCATCACACCCATCGATGTGGACCATGCCGAATGGCTCGGCCCCGACCGTGAGCGCATCGCGCGGGAGAAGGCCGGCATCTTCCGTCCGCACCGGCCGGCGATATGCAGCGATCCGCATCCACCGCAGGCCCTGCTCGCCGAGGCCGAGCGCCTGGGCACCCCACTGTTCATCCTGGGTCGTGACTACGAATTCGGTGTGGACGGCCAGCAGTGGTGGTGGCGCGGCACCCTGCAGCGTCGCGAGGGCCTGCCGCTGCCGGCCCTGCGTGGCGTTTCCCAGACCCGGAACGCCGCCGGTGTGCTCATGGCGCTGGAACAGCTCACCGCACGCGTACCGGTGTACCAGCAGGATGTACGCGCCGGCCTGCTGTCGGTTCAGCTTCCGGGCCGTTTCCAGGTGTTGCCCGGGTCGGTGCCCCGCATCCTGGATGTGGGCCATAACCCCCATGCCGCCGCCGAACTGGCTCGCAATCTGGCCGCCTGGCCCTGTAGCGGCAAGACCCGCCTGGTCATCGCCATGCTCGGCGACAAAGATGCCGCGGGCGTGGTGACAGAATTGACCCCGCAGGTGGATAGCTGGTATGTGGCAGGACTGAATGGTGCCCGGGGCAGTGGCCACGCGCGGCTTACTGCCATCCTGCAGGCCGCCGGTATCGCTTCCGTACAGGCCTTCGACCAGGTAGAGGACGCCTGTCGCCAGGCCCATGCCGAAGCGCAGGCCGGCGATCGCGTGGTGGTGTTCGGTTCCTTCCGCACGGTGGCCGCGGCTTTGACCGTGCCCGTATAATTCCGAGGGTTTTCTCCGAGGCTGGAACGGTGAACGAACAACTGAAAAAGCGCCTGACGGGCGCCGTGGTGCTCGTGGCCCTGGTCGTCATCTTCGTGCCGATGCTGCTCGATGGCGACGATGACGAAGGCATGTCCTCATTCGGCAGCAACATTCCCGAACGTCCCGATCAGACCTTCCAGAGCATCGAAATCCCCCTGCAACTCCCGGCACAGCCCGCCAGCGCGCCGCAGCGCGTGGTCGAGTCCGTGCAACAGGCACAGGCCCACGAGGCAGCGCAGCGCACACCGGCCCCTGAAGTCACCGCCGTGCTGGCTACAGCGCCCCCGGTGCAACAGCAGGCCGCTGCACCTGCCCCTGCGCCCGTGGAGCGGGGTCCGGAGTCGTGGGTGGTGCAACTGGGCAGTTTCGGCAGTGCGGTCAATGCCATGGCCTTGCGGGACAAGGCGCGCGGGAAGGGTTTCACGGCCTTCGTGGAGCAGGTAAAGGTGGACAACGGCTCACTTGCCTACCGCGTGCGTGTAGGCCCGGAGCTCAAGCGGGAGAATGCGGAGGCGCGCAAGGCCGAGATCCGGAACAGCCTCGGCATCGAGGCCGTGGTGATGAGTCACCCGTGATCCCTTGTACCAGTGTGAAACCGTACACGCGCTCTGTTAAAATTGTGGCTTCCGTCCCGCACGCAACCACTTTCCACGTCTCGCGATGAACTGGGTCGACTACGCCATCCTCACCGTCATCGCCATCTCGATCCTCATTGGCCTGTTTCGCGGCTTCACCCGTGAGGCGCTGTCCCTGACCGGCTGGATCCTGGCCGTGTGGGTCACACTTACCTTCGCCGATGAACTGGAACGCCTGTTGCGTCCTTTCATCGAATCGAAATCCGGGCGGCTCGTCGTTGCCATCGCGCTGCTGTTCCTGGCAACCATCCTGGTGGCAGCGCTGGTGAATCACCTGGCCACGGAACTGGTCAAGAAGGCGGGCCTGAGCGGCACCGATCGCGTCATCGGCTTGGTGTTCGGATTCGCGCGCGGCTGCGCCATCGTGGTTGTCCTGGTGTTGCTTAGCGGTCTCACCCCCATGCCCCAGGACGGTTGGTGGCGGCAGTCCTACCTGCTGCATTATTTCGAAGACATGGCCATGTGGCTGCGCGGCTATCTGCCGCCGGAAGTGGCCGCCAGCATCCGCTACAGCTGACCAAGACGCAGACAGTCCTGCAGAGGAACACCCATTCATGTGCGGCATTATCGGCATCGTTGCCAAAAGTCCCGTTGCCCAGGCCCTGTATGACGGCCTCACTGTGCTCCAGCACCGCGGTCAGGATGCCGCCGGCATCATGACCTGCGATGATGGTCGTCTGAATCTGCGCAAGGACAACGGCTTGGTGCGCGACGTGTTCCAACCTCAGCACATGCTGCGCCTCACCGGCAACACCGGTATCGGCCACGTGCGTTATCCCACGGCCGGTTGTGCCTCATCGGCTGAGGCCCAGCCGTTCTACGTAAACTCGCCCTACGGCATTGCCTTGGCGCACAACGGCAATTTGACCAACGCCACCCAGCTGCAGGAAGAGGTCTTCCGCGAAGATCTGCGCCACATCAACACCAATTCCGATTCGGAGATCCTGCTCAACGTCTTCGCCCACGAACTGCAGCGCTGCGGCAAGCTGCGCATCGGCCATGACGATATCTTCGATGCAGTCGTCGGCGTACACCGTCGGGTCCGCGGCGCCTATGCGGTGGTGGCCATGATCCCGGGCAACGGCCTCATCGCCTTTCGCGACCCGCATGGCATCCGGCCCCTGGTGGTGGGCAAGCGCGAGACGCCCGTGGGCGATGAATACGTGGTGGCCTCCGAGAGTGTGGCCATCGACGCCCTGGGCTTCTCGCTCATGCGCGACGTCGAGCCGGGTGAAGCTGTCTTCATCGACCAGCAGGGCCGTTTCCATGCCCGCCAGTGTGTCGACACGCCCAAATATGCGCCGTGTATTTTCGAGTATGTGTATTTCGCGCGCCCCGATTCCATCATGGACGGCATTTCCGTCTACAAGGCGCGCATGCGCATGGGTGAAAAGCTCGCCAACAAGATCCTGAGGGTGTTTGCGAACCACGACATCGACGTGGTCATCCCTATCCCGGACACCAGCCGCACCGCGGCGCTGCAACTGTCGTACAAGCTGGATGTGCCGTACCGCGAAGGCTTCGTGAAGAACCGCTACATCGCACGTACCTTCATCATGCCCGGGCAGAAGCAGCGCAAGAAATCCGTGCGCCAGAAGCTCAATGCCATCGACCTGGAGTTCCGCGGCAAGAACGTGCTGCTGGTGGACGACTCCATTGTGCGCGGCACCACCTCCAAGCAGATCATCCAGATGGCGCGCGAGGCCGGTGCCAACAAGGTCTATTTCGCCTCCGCCGCGCCGCCGGTGCGCTATCCCAACGTCTATGGCATCGACATGCCCAGCGCGGAGGAACTCATCGGTCACAACCGCGACGAGACGGCCATCGCTGCCGAGATCGGGGCCGACTGGCTGGTGTACCAGGACCTGGAAGACCTCATCGAGGCCGTGGCTACCAAGGGCAGCCGCCACATCGAGAAATTCGACTGTTCGGTTTTCAACGGCGAATACGTCACCGGCGACATCACCGCGGACTACCTCTCTGCGCTGGAATGCAACCGCAACGACGCCTCCAAGGAACAGCGCGACAAGATGGAAAACTTCTCCATCGAAATGCATAACAACCGGTAAGAAAATGCTTCAACCACGGGGAACATGGGGGTTTGCACTGTCTGGCTGAATTCCGTGGCGCACCGCCTCTGCGAAGAAGACGCGTAGGTCACGTTGGCGCGCAGCGCCTACGTGACAAACCGCTGGTTGCAACAACAGATATCGGGCGGGCTGCCCGCCGATGGCATTGAAGGGGATCTTCTCCGTGGCCTGTGTGGCCTCTGTGATTGATCCTCCAAAGGGGGAATGGGATGAGCGAGGTCTGGGACGAGTACGGGTTCGATACGCGCGCGGTGCGTGCCGGACAACACCGTACGGCTGAGGGTGAGCACGCCGAGCCCATTTTCACCACGTCGAGCTATGTCTATGCCAGCGCCGCGGAAGCGGCGGCGCGCTTTGCCGGTAGTGAACCCGGCAACGTCTATTCGCGTTTCACCAATCCGACGGTGCGCACCTTCGAAAAACGCCTTGCCGCGCTCGAAGGCGGCGAGCGCTGCGTTGCGACCAGCTCCGGTATGGCCGCCATCCTGTCCACCTGCATGGCGCTGTTGCGCGCAGGGGATCACATCGTCGCCTCGCGTGGCTTGTTCGGCGCCACGTTGACGTTGTTCGACAACTACATGGCGCGCTTCGGCGTCGCCACGACGCACGTGCCGTTGACCGATCTTGCCGCCTGGGAAGCAGCCATCCGCCCGGAGACCAAACTGCTGTTTCTGGAAACACCCTCCAATCCGCTCATGGAGGTGGCCGATATCACGGCATTGGCCACGCTCGCCCATGCGCACGGTTGCTTGCTGGTGGTGGACAACTGCTTCTGTACCCCCGCACTGCAGCGTCCGCTCCAGCTCGGCGCCGATCTGGTGGTGCACTCGGCGACCAAGTACATCGATGGCCAGGGTCGGGTTCTGGGCGGCGCCGTCGTCGGGCGTGAGGAACAGCTGGACCAGGTGTTCGCCTTCTTGCGGACCGCCGGCCCGAGCCTCAGCCCGTTCAACGCCTGGGTGATGCTGAAGGGCCTGGAAACCCTCGCCCTGCGCATGCGCGCCCACAGCGACAACGCCCTGATGCTGGCCACCTGGTTACAGGAACAGCCGGGTGTCGTGCGCGTCAATTATCCGGGCCTCGCATCCCATCCCCAGCATGCCCTCGCTGCACGTCAGCAACGTGCCTTTGGCGGTATGGTGTCCTTCGAGGTGCAGGGCGGTCGCGAGGCGGCATGGCGTGTCATCGACAACACCCGCCTCGTTTCCATCACCGCCAACCTGGGCGACGTCAAGACCACCATCACCCATCCGGCCACCACCACCCATGGTCGCCTGACGGCGGAAAAACGCCATGAAGCAGGCATCACCGAAGGCCTCATCCGCATATCGGTAGGCCTGGAAGACATCGAAGACATCAAAGCCGATCTCTCCCGGGGATTTGTTAAGAGTGAGGTCCGCAAATGAGCGCAAATGAACGCGAATGCGATGAAGGGAGATTAGTGGCTAACAGCCAAGCGTGAGCTGTATTGATTCGTGTTCATCCTGCGTACTCTCTCCCATTTGCGCATTTGCGCATTTGCGTTCATTTGCGGATTCAAGGTTCCTGGCATGTGTGAAAAGTGCTCGCATCCCTTGCAGCATCTGCTGGACAACAATCGGCGTTGGGCCAAGGCGGTGACGCGGGACGATCCGGAATTCTTCCCTGCGCTTGCCAGGCAACAGACACCGGAGTACCTGTGGATCGGCTGTGCCGACAGTCGCGTGCCGGCCAACGAGCTGCTGGGCCTGCTGCCGGGCGACGTGTTTGTCCACCGCAACGTGGCGAACGTGGTGGTGCACACCGATTTCAATTGCCTGACCGTGCTCCAGTATGCGGTGGATGTGTTGCAGGTGAAGCACATCATCGTGTGCGGCCACTACGGCTGCGGCGGCGTCAAGGCCGCCATGGAGAAGAAGGACCACGGCCTCACCGACAACTGGTTGCGGAACATCAAGGACATCTATCATCAGTATGCTGAACGCATCGCACAGCTCCCCGTCGAGGAACGCGCCGACCGGCTGTGCGAGCTGAATGTACGCGCGCAGGTGGGTAATGTGTGCCACACGACCATCGTACAGAACGCCTGGGCACGTGGGCAGAAGCTGTCGGTCCACGGCTGGATTTACGGCATAGAGGACGGCCTGCTGCGCGACCTGAAGGTGAGTTTCAGCGGCATCAACCAGATCCCCGATGCCTACCGGATCTGGAATGACAACGGCGAGTGATCCCCGCCGTGCGCTGCTACAGGCCTACCGCGCAGCCCTTGCGGCGGTGGATGGGCGCAGCCGTGTACGCGATTTTCTTGCCACCCGTCCCGTAGTCACGCGGCGTGTCGTTGCCATCGGCAAGGCCGCTGCCGCCATGACGCTGGGCGCGCTAGATGCCGGCGGTGTGGAATCCGCACTGGTTATCACCAAGCACGGTTATCATGCCCCCGCCCTGCGGGGGCGAGCCACCGTCATGGAAGCGGGCCATCCGCTGCCCGATGAGGCGAGTCTGGCAGCCGGCGAGGCCTTGTTCGAGTTCATTCGCGCCGCACCGGCGGAACATCCCTTCCTGTTCCTTCTCTCGGGCGGTTCCTCGGCGCTGGTGGAGGTCCTGCCCGAGGGTATGACGCTCGCGGATCTGGTGCGCGTGAACACACACCTGCTGGGGGCGGGCCTGGACATCGCCGCCATGAACCAGGTGCGCAAGCGCATTTCGCGTATCAAGCAGGGGCGCCTGGCGCGCGTCCTTGCGGGACGCCCGACCTTGTGCCTGCTCATCTCTGACGTGCCGGGTGACGAACCGTCCGTCATCGGCTCCGGTCCACTGGTGCCTGATCCCCACGCACAGCTGCCCCTGCCGTCCTTGCCCGCAGACATCGACGCATTGCTGGCCGATAGCATGCCGCCCGCGCCGGACGATCCGTGCTTTCGCACCATCGAGACCCACGTGATCGCTTCCAATCGCGATGCACGCGATGCGGCGGCACGTGCTGCCGGCGAGGCAGGCATTTCCGTCATCGTCCACGACAGCCTGCTCACGGGCGACGTGGCCGAGGTCGCCCGGCAAGTGACCGACGCGCTTATCGCCTCCGGTTCCGGCCTGCACATGTGGGGTGGCGAAGCGACGCTGCGCCTGCCACCTGAACCGGGCCGCGGAGGACGCTGCCAGCACCTGGCACTGCTCGTGGCCGCCCGCATCGCCGGCCACGACGGCATCAGTGTGCTGGCCGCCGGCACCGACGGCAGCGACGGGCCGGGCGAAGATGCCGGCGCGCTGGTGGACGGGTACACGTTCAAGCGCGGTGAAGACGGGGGTTACCGCCTTGACGAATCCATCGCCCGCGCCGATGCAGGCAGCTTCCTCGAAGCCAGCGGTGACCTCATTGCCACCGGACCCACCGGCACCAACGTCATGGACCTCATCCTCGGCCTGAGGATGCAAGAAGTCCGCAAATGAACGCAAAAGTCGTAGGTCACGTTGGCGCGCAGCGCCTACGTGACACAGCGCGGTCGGAAGATGTCGCGTAGCTTCGCAACGCGACCTACGACTTTGGGTTCATTAGCGTTCATTTGCGGACTTTACTAAACGGGCCTTGCGACGGCTTGGTAGAATCACGCCATGGAAAAAGCCGGATTTTTTGCGACGGTAGGCGCCTGTCTGGCGGCTTGTGACGTAGAGGAGAAGCTCGCGCTCACGCGCGCGGCGGCGCTCGCCTGGCGCCGCGGCGAACTCATGCTGGAGGATGACGCACCGTTGCCGCCGCCCGCGGGCCGCCCGGCGCGGCCGGAACTGGTGCCTCCGCGCGAACTGGTGGAGCGCCGGACTGATTCACCGGAAGGCCGGGCGGTGCTGTTCCACGCCATCACCCACATCGAATTCACGGCCATCAATCTCGCCCTCGATCACGCCTGCCGGTTCCACGGACTGCCCGCCGAATATTACGGTGATTGGCTGCGCATCGCGGAAGAGGAGGTCGACCATTTCGAGATGCTGCGCGGACATCTGCGCGGGCTTGACTACGATTATGGTGATTTTCCTGCGCACGGCGGCCTGTGGCAGATGGCCGAAAAAACGGCCCACGATGCGCTCGCACGCATGGCGCTGGTGCCGCGCGGGTTGGAGGCACGGGGGCTGGATGTGAATCCAGGGATCAAGGCCAAACTGCTCGCGTGCGGCGACACGGAAGGCGCAGCGCTGCTGGATGTGATCCTGCGGGATGAAGTAGGTCATGTGGCCGCAGGCGATCGCTGGTTCCGTTATCTGTGTGCGGCGCGTGGCCTGGAGCCGGAGGCCGCATACCGCGAACTCATTGCGCGTCATCTCAAGGGTGGCTTGCGCGGTCCTTTCCATCGTGAGGCGCGTTTGGCGGCGGGGTTTTCCGCGAACGAACTCACCCAACTCGAACACCTGTGAATGAGGTTCCATGAAGCGTCTGCTTGCGACCGTGCTGCTCGCATTCTGCCCACCTGCATTGCAGGCCGCGCCCGTTGCCACGCTGCTCTACGAAATGGCCGAGCCGGGCGTGGATGCGGCGCCTGCCCGCTATTTGATCACGCCCGATTACCTGCGCCTCGATGACGGCGCGGAGGCGGGTGATTTCGTGCTCTATGACCGCAAGGCACGCGTCATTTACAACGTGGTGCACGCTGATCGCACCATCGGCGAGATCCACTGGCGGGCCGTGAAGCAGCCGCCACCCCAATCGTTGCATCTCAATGAAAGGGAAGTGGGGCTGGGTGAAGGAGCGCCGCGCGTGGGTGGACGCACCGCGGTACGGCGACAACTGTATGCAGGCGAGCGCTTGTGCCTGGACGCGGTGGTTGTGCCCGGGCTCATGCCCGACGCAGTGGCGGCGATGGCGGACATGCAGAAGGTGTTGGCCGGGGAGCATGCCGCGCTGATTCCGCACATCCCCGCAGACGTGCAGGGTGCGTGTGATCTCGCCATCAACATCTACGCCCCCGGCTGGCCGCTGCGCTTCGGTTTGCCCATTCAACAGCACGAATACAACGGCCGTCGCTGGTCCCTGGTCGACTTTCGCGCGGATGTCGAAATGGCTCCGACGCTGTTCACGTTGCCCACTGATTACCGCCGCTTCAATATCACCGCAATCAAATAGCGTGATGGATGTGTAGCCCGGCTGGAAGCGGCCACCGGCCGCGATTGTTGGTGTCACCGCCGTGGTTTCTACAAACCATTCGCGCCCGGTGGGCGCTCCTACACGCGAGGCCTCAAACTGCGGTGGATAATTCCCCCTGTAGGAGCGGCCATCGGCCGCGATTCTCGACGCACCAGCGCGGTTTCGGCAAACCATTCGCGCCCGGTGCGCCGCTCAGGGGAAGCTTTTCAGATGGCAACCTGCTGCGTCACAGACGGCGATGCTGCCTTTTTCATTCCAGTCGCCCAACACGATACGCTCCAGCGTACGGCCATCCACGTCGTGGGTGTGCACGCCGGCACGGTGGGTGTGGCCGTGGATGATACGTACCGCCTGATGGTGGCGCGCTGCGGATACCACCGCGTCGGCATTGACGTCCATGATGTATTCGGATTTGCGGCTGGTCTCGGCCTGGCTGCGCTCTCGCAGGGAGCGGGCGAAGGCGATGCGTTCCGCGCTGGGCTTGGCAAGGAAGGCGGCGATGAAATCGGGACGGCGCAACTGTGCGCGCATGGCCTGGTATTCGTGATCGTCCGTGCAGAGCGTGTCCCCGTGCAACAGCAGGGTGCGCTCGCCATGCAGTTCCATTACGTAGGCCTCCGGCAGCAGTTCACATCCGCTCGCCGCAGCGAAGTCCTCGCCGAGCAGGAAGTCGCGATTGCCGTGCTGCACGTACACCGGCGTACCCGCCGACGTGAGGGTCTTCAGCGCGGCTACGACGGGTGCGTATTCCGGCAGCACCAGGTCATCGCCCAGCCACGCCTCGAACAGGTCTCCGAGGATGTACAGACCTTCACAGCCAGGCGCGTACTCCCGCAGGAGACGCAGGAAAAGTCCGGTGACCTCGGGGCGCGACGCGCTCAGGTGGAGATCGGAAACAAACAGGAACATTGCGGTATTCAAGCGTGGAGCGATGTGTTGGCGCCGGATGAGTTGGCCGGCGTGCAACGCATCAGGCGCCATGGGGTTTTTAGATCACTTCGACGCTCTCGATGACCACATCTTCCGCCGGTACATCCTGATGGCCGCTGCGGCTGGTGGTGGCCACACCTTTGATCTTGTCCACCACATCCATGCCGTTGGTCACCTTGCCGAATACGCAGTAACCCCAACCATCGCGGGTGGGTGCACGGAAGTTCAGGAAGGTGTTGTTGGCCACGTTGATGAAAAACTGGCTGGTGGCGGAGTGCGGGTCCATGGTACGGGCCATGGCGATGGTGCCGCGCTCATTGGGCAGGCCGTTGTCGGCCTCGTTCTTGATGGGGGCATGTTCGCCGCGCTTGTCGATCATGCCTGGCAGCATGCCGCCGCCCTGGATCATGAAGCCGTCGATGACGCGATGGAACAGCGTACCGTTGTAAAATCCCTCGCCTGCATAGGTGAGGAAATTCTCCACCGTCACCGGCGCCTTCTCGGCATCGAGCTCGAGCTCGATGGCGCCGTAATTGGTGTTGATACGGATCATTGTTGGTCTCCTTGGTTCTCGACAGTGGAAAGCAGGGTGGCCTTGCGGATGACGATGGGCTCACGCGGGACATCTTGATAGTGGCCGACCGATGTGGTCGGGACAGACTTGATCTTGCCCACGGTGTCCATGCCTTTCACCACGCGGCCGAACACGGCATAGCCCCAGGCGCGCGGTGTCTTTTCGCGGAAATCGAGAGCCGAGTTGTTGGCGACGTTGATGTAGAACTGGGCGGTGGCGGAGTGCGGATCGTTGGTGCGCGCCATGGCGATGGTGCCCACAGTATTGCGCAGACCGTTGTCGGCCTCGTTCATGACGGGGCCACGGGTGGGTTTCTGGACCATGTCACGGGTGAAGCCGCCACCCTGGATCATGAAACCGTCGATGACGCGATGAAAAATGGTGCCGTCGTAGTGGCCGTCCTTCACGTACTGCAGGAAGTTTTCCACTGTCTTTGGCGCCTTCTCGGGATAGAGTTCCACGACGATGTCCCCGAGGCCGGTTTCGAGGCGCACGCGCGGATTGTCGGCCGCCATGGCGGTGCCAAGGGCCAGGGTGTTCAGCATCAGCGCAAGCAGGATTCGCTTCATCTGGGTTTCCTTTCCGGGCAAAGCAGCCATCATACCGGTATGCTGTCGCGCCGGCCACGGTCCAAGCGTAGGTAGTATGCACGGCGGACCGAGCCGCGGGCGCGCCCGGGTTTGGTGCCGTCCCCACGATTCCGCTACCATTTGGCCCCTATGCTCAAGACCCGATTCGCTCCCAGTCCCACCGGCTTCCTGCACCTGGGCAATGCCCGCACGGCGCTGTTCAGCGCCTTGTTCGCACGCAACCGACAAGGCCGGTTCGTGCTGCGCATCGAAGACACCGATCGCGAGCGTTCGCGCGGCGAATTCACCGCGGCCCTGCAGGAAGACCTCTGGTGGTTGGGGCTGCCCTGGGACGAAGGCCCGGCCGCGGGTGGCGAGCAGGGGCCGTACTTCCAGTCGGAGCGGGATGGGATCTATGCCCACCATTATCACCAGTTGGAACAGGCGGGCCTGGCCTATCCCTGTTTCTGTACCCCCGAGGAACTGGAGCTGTCCCGCGCCGCGCAGCGCGCCGCCGGCAAGGCACCACGCTACAGCGGCAAGTGTGCGCGACTGTCACCCGCCGAGGTGGGGGAGAGGCTCGCGCGCGGGCTGAAGCCCACGCTGCGCTTCCGGGTGGCCGATGAAGCGGTGGTCGCGTTCACCGACCTGGTGCAGGGTGAAAAGCTGTTCCGTGGCAGCGACATGGGTGATTTCATCATTCGTCGAGCCGACGGCTCGCCGGCCTTTTTCTTTTGCAATGCCGTGGATGATGCACTCATGGGCATTACCCATGTGCTGCGTGGCGAGGACCACCTCACCAATACCCCGCGCCAGATCCTCATGCTGCAGGCGCTCGGCTTGCCGGTACCCTCTTACGGGCATCTCAGCCTCATCGTCGGTCATGATGGTGCCCCACTTTCCAAGCGAAACGGCAGCCGCAGCGTGCGCGACCTGCGCGCCGAGGGTTATTTACCGGCGGCGGTGGCCAATTATCTGGCGCGCCTCGGTCATAGCTACGAGAGCGATGCGCTGCTGTCCATCGACGGACTCGCTGCCGCCTTCGAGGTGGCGCGCCTGGGCCGTGCGCCGGCACGTTACGATGCGCACCAATTATTGCATTGGCAGCATCTGGCCATCGCCGCTTCGAGCAGCGCCGAGCTGTGGGCCTGGATGGGGCCGGCGGTACACGCGCGCGTGCCGCAGGAGCATGCGGAGGCGTTCACCGAGGCAGTGCGTCCCAACGTGAGTTTCCCGTCCCAGGCGCTGCATTGGGCCGAAGCGGTCTTTGCTGAACCGCTCATCCTCAACGACGGCGCCCGCGAAGCGGTGGCCACGGCGGGTACATCCTTTTTCCAGGCCGCCGTGGTTGCGCTCGACGTCCATGGTATCGATTTCAAGGCCTTCACCGAAGCGGTGAAGACCGCCACCGGCGCCAAGGGCAAGGCCTTGTTCATGCCCCTGCGTGCCGCCCTCACCGGCGACATGGGCGGCCCCGAAATGGCGCGCCTGCTGCCCCTCATCGGCCCCGAGCGCGCCCGCCGCCGCCTCGAGGCCTGTGCTACAAAAGCATGAACGACGGGGGACACGGGGAACACGGGGCAAGAGCGGGACAAGGCCGTAGCGTTCCCAGCCCCCTCTTTCTTCCCCGTGTCCCCCGTGTTCCCCGTGGTTAGCGCTTTTCTCCGAGAAACCTATGGCATACCAGCACAAGCTTCAGATCCACAACAACCTGACCAAGCGCAAGGAGGACTTCGTTCCCATCGATGCGCGGCGGGTGCGCATGTACGTGTGCGGCATGACGGTGTACGACTATTGCCACATCGGCCATGCGCGTGTGCTGGTGGTGTTCGACGTGGTCAACCGCTATCTGCGCCACGTATTCGGGAATGAGCACGTCACCTACGTGCGCAACATCACCGATATCGACGACAAGATCATCAAGCGCGCCAACGAACGCGGCGAGAGCATCCAGACACTCACGGAGCGTTTCGTCGGCTACATGAACGAGGACGCCACGGCATTGGGTGTGTTGCGTCCCGATGCCGAGCCGCGCGCCACCTTGCACATGGAAGACATCATCGCCATGGTGCGCACCTTGATCGAAAAGGGCTACGCCTACCCGGCGGCGAACGGTGACGTCTATTACGACGTGAGTCGCTTCAAGGGCTACGGCAGGCTCTCGGGCAAAAACCCCGACGACCTGCGCGCCGGCGAGCGTGTGGCCGTGGACGAGGCGAAGGATGACCCGCTCGATTTCGTGTTGTGGAAGGCTGCCAAGCCCGGCGAGCCGGCCTGGGATTCGCCCTGGGGCCACGGCCGACCCGGCTGGCACATCGAGTGCTCGGCCATGTCCACCCGTTGCCTGGGCGAACATTTCGACATCCACGGCGGCGGGCTCGACCTGCAGTTCCCGCACCACGAAAACGAGATCGCCCAGAGCGAGGCCGCCTGTGGCTGCACCTTCGTGAATTACTGGATGCACAACGGTTTCGTGCGTGTGGACAACGAAAAGATGTCCAAATCGCTGGGGAACTTCTTTACGATCCGCGACGTGTTGGCCAAGTACGACCCCGAAGTAGTGCGCTACTTCATCCTTGCCAGCCATTACCGCAGCCCTCTCAATTATTCGGACCAGCACCTGGACCAGGCCAAGGGTGCACTCACTACGCTCTACACGGCGCTGCGTGGCCTGGATGCAGCGGAACCCATAGAGACCACGGATTTCGAGCAACGCTTTTTTGCGGCCATGGATGACGACTTCGGCACTCCTGAGGCCATTGCCGTGCTGTTCGATTTGGCACGAGAAGTGAACCGCTTGCGCAACATCGATGCGCCTGCCGCGGCACGCCATGGCGCGCTGCTAAAGCAGTTAGGCAGCCTGCTGGGTCTGTTGGAGCGCGATCCGATGGCGTTTCTACGGGGTGCACCGGCAGCGGAGGGTGGACTTTCGGATGCCGAAATCGGAGCGGCAATCGCCGCGCGCCTCGCCGCGCGCAAGGCGAAAGACTGGGCCGAAGCCGATCGTATCCGCGATAGCCTCAAGGCCCAGGGCATCGTGCTTGAGGACGGTGCCGGTGGCACCACTTGGCGACGTGAATAATCCGCCGGCCGTGTAGCTTTTTCCTGGAGCGGGAGCGGTCTGGTTGACGCACCGGGCACTTTCATCGTCCTCACCCGTGCAGGGCCTGCTTGCCCATGGGATCTCGCCGGCAAGCGTGTCCCGGGGCTGCGCAACGGTGTGTCTGCGGTTTCCGCGTTATACCACCCTTCCGGACCCGGTCCCCGGGCGCGCTCGTGCCGCGCTGCCCGTCAAACGCCGAATTTTTTGCTAAATTTCAAGTGTCGCCCGCATTTGCGGGAAGCGTGTGCGGGCGATGCGACATCAGGCAATCCTTCCTGAATACCCCCGTTCACCGCGTACCCTGCAGGAACGGCACGGCTCCCACCAGGATGGGCGAGGAACATCATGGACCGACGCACCTATTCCGAAGAATTGAAGACACGGCTGCTTGCCTTGCGCGAAGCCCTGTCGGCACAACTGGCGGTGGGGGGAGAAGAAGGAACTGCCGATGTGGATCCTACACGGGCGGGCCGGCTCACGCGGCTCGACGACCTGCATAACCAGGCCATGGGTGCGGAATCCATGCGTCGGCGCAAGCGCGAATTGGCACGTGTAGTGGCGGCCCTCCAGCGACTTGAGGAAGGGGAGTACGGCGAATGTGCCGCCTGCGGTGAGCCCATCGCCCCCGCACGCCTGCAGGTGGACCCGGCCGCCGAACAATGCATCCGCTGCGCCACCCGCGCCGAGGAACAGCGGCGCTGAAGTCAGCCTGCACTGGTGGGCATCCGCGGGATCACGAAAAAAGCATTAAACCACGGGGAACACGGGGGGCACGGGGAAATCAGTTTTTCTGCAGGAGTGGCTTTACGCCCGAAGGGTGCTCAGGCCGCGATGGTGCTGCATCCGACGCCAATTGCGGCCTGAGGCACGCTCCCACAGGTCAAAGGCGACGAATAGAGCCGCGTGTTCCCCGTGTCCCCCGTGTTAATGCTTTTCTCTTCTTCCCACTATGAACTCAGACGCGCAGGCGTTCCGCCGCGTCGAGGGTGTTCTTGAGCAGCATGGCGCGGGTCATGGGGCCGACGCCGCCGGGGACGGGGGTGATCCAGGCGGCGCGTTCCTTCGCGGTTTCGAATTCCACGTCGCCCACCAGGCGGCCGTCGGCCCGGCGGTTGATGCCCACGTCCACTACTACGGCGCCAGGTTTGATCCATTCGCCCTTGACCAGCCCCGGCTTGCCCACGGCGACCACCACCAGATCGGCACGCTCCACATGGGCGCGCAGGTCGCGGGTGAAGCGATGCGTGACGGTGACCGTGCAGCCGCCGAGCAACAGCTCCAGTGCCATAGGGCGTCCGACGATGTTGGAAGCGCCTACCACCACTGCATCCATGCCCCTGATGGCAATACCGGCGTGCTCAAGCAGGGTCATTACACCATAGGGGGTACAGGGCCGCAGTTGCGGGATGCGTTGTGCCAGGCGACCGACGTTATAGGGGTGGAAACCGTCCACGTCCTTCTCCGGCGCGATGCGCTCGATAACGGCGGTGGTGTCGATATGGGCCGGCAACGGCAGTTGCACGAGGATGCCGTGGACGCTTTCATCCGCATTGAGACGGTCGATCAGCGCCAGCAGATCCTCCTGACGGGTCTCCGCGGGCAGGTCGTGATTGATGGAGCGGATACCGACTTCGGCACAGTCCTTGCGCTTGTGCGCCACATAGACCTCCGATGCCGGGTCGTTGCCCACCAGGATGACGGCGAGCCCCGGCGCCGGGAGTCCGGCGGCCAAGCGCGTGTCAACGCGGGTCTTGATCTGCTGGCGGAGATGGGCGGCGGTGGCCTTGCCGTCGATAAGCTGCGCGGTCATGGGTGGATATGTCCGGGAAAAGTCGCATATTTTCACATGCGTTCGAAGGTTTCGCCAACCTTGCCGTGGATCATCGAGAGGAGGCGCGCACCACGGATGCCACGCGCGAGCCGCGGTGCTGCCAAGACACCGCGCGGCTGGGGAGGCCGCACACCCGTGAACGGGAGGGCTACAGGCCGAGCGGGATCTCGTGCGCGAACAGACGTATACTCGAGAATCACATCCGACGTTGACGATGATGCGGCACGTGCGTATGATTCGCCGACTTCGCGCCATCGGTGGTCAACCGGTTTGCCGGGGTATAGCGCAGTCTGGTAGCGCGCCTGCTTTGGGAGCAGGATGTCGGGGGTTCGAATCCCTCTACCCCGACCAATTCGTCATCAGGCGGGGCGCTTTGGTACTATGCCCTGGACTCGGCCCTATCCGCGCCCGTAGCTCATCCGGATAGAGCATCGGCCTTCTAAGCCGAGGGTAGCAGGTTCGAGTCCTGCCGGGCGCGCCAATCATCGCGCTTGGTCCTTTCAATGGTGGACGTAGCTCAATTGGTAGAGCACAGGATTGTGGCTCCTGTTGTCGTGGGTTCGATTCCCATCGTCCACCCCATCCAAAATGAAACAGCCCCGTGAAACGGGGCTGTTTCATTTCCGCTCCCTGCTTTTCGTGCAAGGCGTTTCAGCGCCCGCTCGCCTTGGCGATTTTTTTCCGCCACCACTTCCTTTCGAACGGCATATCGCCGAACGGCCGGTTTCCGCTGTGTGATTTCACACACATCTACGCCAAACCACTCAGACACAACCGCCCCGCATAGCTCACGACCCTCGTGAAATCAAGGTAAGGAGAGTTGGTACGGATCGTGCGACGGAGTGATGCGATACCGGGCGTTGCATTGCCCGGCGCATGGTCGGTCAGGGTTGATCACTTTCTGCTGGAAGCTCCACGTGCCGCGCAGCCTGGGTGCATAAATCATCGGCGATAAATACGTCGGTAGTACAAGAGACGCGGGGACAAACATGGGGCGTAAAGACAAGGGTCTTGTCGGTCAGGCAGTGGTGCTGTCCGGCTTGGTAGGTGTGACTCCGGGCGTAATGGCACAGGCCACCGACCTCGGCACAATCTCCATCACGGCGACACGTGAGGAGCGTGCCACGGCCGAGGTACCGCAGGCCATCGCGGTGGTCGGCAAGGAAGAACTCGAAGACAAGAAGATGTTCAACGTCAAGGAAGCCCTGCAGGGTATTCCGGGCGTACTCATCGACAGCAAGAACGGCGGCTTCGATGCACGCCTCATCATTCGTGGCGCGGGACTCAAGGCGCGCTACGGTATCCGCGAGATCATGCTGCTGCGCGACGGCGTGCCGCTCACCGATCCCGACAGTTTCACCAAGCTCGATTTCATCGACACCCAGGACATCGAACGCATCGAGGTGGCCAAGGGCCCGGGCAATTTGTTCGCCACCGGCAGCGCCGGCGGCGCTATCCAGATCCTTTCCCGCTCGGTATTCGACGAAAGTTCCAATCAGATCAGGCTCGGTGCCGGCAACTATGGGACCGAGAATTACCATGTGCGCTATGGCGTGGTAGGGGAGCAACAGGCGCTGGCGCTGACGGCCACCCATCGCAAGACCGACAACGACTGGCGCCTGTGGAACGAATTCGACACCACCCAGACTTCGCTCAAGCACGGCCTGATGTTTTCTCAAGGGGATACGCTGGAAAGCGAGATTGCCTATTCCGAGTCCGACATCCAGTTGGCCGGCGGCATGAACGAGGCCCTGTTCGAGGAATTCAAGGACAGCGGAGAGCAGGAGCAGACCACGGACATCTGGCAGCATTCGGGCCGCTATTCCAAGACCTGGTTCTTCAATACACGCTACGAGATGGAGCGCGGCAACTTCTCATTCAAGCCGCGCTTCTATTACAATACCTGGTACCACTATCACCCGGTCACGGGATTCATCAACGAGACCGAAGACTGGGTGTACAACGTGGGAACCGATCTCGAAGCCCATCTGCGGCATGCAGGCGGCATTCTGGTCGGCGGCGTGACCGTGCGCCAGGAGGAGGTCCCGGATTCGCGCAAGTACAAGTATCGGGATCTGCGGACTGCGGGCGGCGGCCGCATCGATGCGACACTCTCCGACCGCAAGGGTGAATTGGCCGCCCTGAGTTCCAGCAGCACCCTGCTCACGGGCATTTATGCCCAGGAGTCCTGGCGTCCTGGTGAGCGCTGGATTGTGGACCTGGGGATGCGCCTTGACGTCTTGGACATGGAGATCAAGGAGACGGAGCTTTCGCGTTTTGTGTATGGCGCGAACAGATACATGGCAGGGAGCGGTATTGAGCAGAAAACGACCAAGACATTCCACCTCCCCGCGCCCAAGCTGGCAGTGAGCTACCGCCTGGCCGACGGGCTGTTCCTGTTCGGTACCGTCGCCCAAGCCGGGCAAATCCCTTCCACCAGCGAAATATCCAGCAACCCGGACCTGGATGCGGCCACCTCACGCAACTACGAGATCGGCCTCAAGGGCAGGTCCGAACGCTGGGAGTTCGACACCAGCATCTACGTCAATCCCGTGGAAGACGAGATCATCCAGGTCACCAACGAAGGTGGTGAGTCCGAATACGTCAACGCCGGCAAGACCGACAAGCGTGGCTTTGAATTCGCAGGCAGCTACGAGCTGTCACCGGGTTGGAGCGTGGGCGGCTTCTACAGCTATGCCGATTACACCTTCGACAATTTCGTCGAGCCGGTACGCGGCTTCGTGGGCGGCGTGCCGGTGGTCAACGATGAGGATCGCTCCGGCAATCGCCTGCCTTACCTCCCGGAGCACCAGTACGGACTGTTCCTGGCTTGGCGATCGCCGACCGGCTGGCGTGCGCGAGTCACCAGCAATACCTGGGGTGAGTACTGGATGGATAACGCCAATACGGAGAAATACGAAGGCTGGGACTGGATTACCAGCCTCTCCATCGGTTATGAGCATGAGCAGCACGCCGTTACGCTCAATGTGGACAATGTGTTCGATGAACACTATGCAGCCGAGGTGAAGAAGGATACCGCGGGCGCGAAGGACTACACCGCGGCGTCACCCCGGACCTTCTTGCTCACCTACCGCTACAACTTCCGGTGATGGCCATGCCCAGTGCACGTGAAAAAGGCGTGCCACACCGCGCCGGTGCCTGTTCCGGCGCGCTGCTGCTTGCGCTGGGAACGGCGTTTCCGGTGCACGCGCAGATGACCTGGCGTTCGGCGCCCGAGATGGTCGTACACGAGCCGGGCGGGGCAGGCGGTCATGACGGTCATGGTCGGCGCAGTACAGGCATCTACCTGCGCAATGGCAACGACGCAGTCGTCAGTCTGTGGAACCCTTCGCTGGTGCAGAGCCCGCTCGCGCCGGCGAAGCCTGACGGCCAGGTGGTCGTACGGCCCACGGGTGTGGACAACTACCATCTACTGGTTGCGAAGCGACAATCTCCAGCAGGCGAAGAGGTTGCGCTGCGCTACATGTACATGCGGGGCAAGCCGAGTGATGAAAGCCCCAGTCGTCTGCTGGGTGCGACCAAGGTAACACTGGAGATCGTCCCCAGTCCTTTACCGCGGGAACACTGGCGTTATCAGACCAGCACCCCGGCGGTGTTCATCATCCGTCTCGATGGTAAGCCGTTGCCCGGGCAGCCGGTGCGCCTCGTGACCACCAACGGCACGCTGATGGAGGCCTTGACGGACCAGGCAGGAAAGGTGCGTTTCCAACTGCCCGAGGACTTCTCCCACGTGTTGCCAGGGCGCGAGTCCAATGTCCCCGCCGAATTCATCGTCAGCACGGCTTACGGACACGGCGACTCCCGGCACCTCACCAGCCTCAGCGCGCAGTATCACGTCAATCCGTCCCACTGGGAATCCTCGTTAGGCGGCATGTTCGCACTGCTGGCGGGGTTTGTGGGTGGCATGGCGCTGTGGCGTCGCCTGCCTACGGAGGGACGTTCCCCATGAACGTGTCCCTGTTACGCAAACTGGTCCAACTCGCCGCCTTCGTATTCCTGGTGTATGGCTCGGTGGTGGTGGGCTTCTATTCCGCCGATAAGCTTTCCGGCGCCTTCCCAGTGCTGGCCTGTGCTTATGACGTGCAGACGGCGGACTACTGCACGCTCATACCCTTCCAGCACCAGATGGATCACCGCCTGGGCGCGGCTATCGTGGCAGGCACATCGGTGCTTGCCGCGCTCATGCCCACGCTCATCACCCTGGCGACCTTCCTGGTGTTGTTCGTGTTGCTCAACAAGGCCTTTTGCGGCTGGGTCTGCCCGCTCGGCTTCTTTCAGGAGGTGATGGGCATGTTGGGGCAGAAGCTCGGCCTGCAGCGCGCTGCCTCGTTGTCACAGGCGACCGTGCGCCGAGTCCGCCCGGTGAAATGGGTGATCCTGGTGGTGCTGGTGTTCGGCATCCCCGTGCTCGCGGGCATGGGCCTGCTGGATCATTCGCTGGGCTCGCCCTATTGCAGCATCTGCCCGAGCCGTATCCTCACCACACTGGCCAGCGGCAACGGCTCGCAACTGGTGCTGGACACCTCGTCCGCGGGTGCGCTGGTGCTGTCGCTCACGGGTGCCCTGTTGTTCGGGCTGACGGCATCCCTCTCCATGAAAATGCGTCAACCCTTCTGTCGGGTATGCCCCATGCTCGCCATGCACGCGGTGTTCCGAAAGCTGGGGCTCGTGCGCTTGATCAAGAACGCCAAGCCACGCTGCGAGAAGTGCGGCCTGTGCGCCGAGGCCTGTCCTATGGACATCCGCGAGATCCACACAGAGATGACGAAAAAGGACGTCACCTTCGAGGACTGCACGTTGTGCGGCCGTTGTGTGGAATTCTGTCCCGACCAGGACGTGTTGCAACTGAAGTACGCCTTCGTGCCGGTGTTCAGTGCCGACCCGCGTTATTTCAAACAGCGCAAGAAGGCGCAATCGCGCTGGGAAGGCGGCAATCTGCTTGCGTGGTGGCGTGCACACAGGGAGCGGGTGTGATGGAGCCGGTCACGCTTGGACTATTCGCCGCTCTGACCATGGGACTGGTATATGGCGCCGGCGCCTGCAACATCGCCTGCCTGCCTTATATCGGCCCGGTTTTCCTGCGGGAAGGAAGCGGCTGGCACACGGTCATTCCATTCTCGTTAGGCCGATTGCTCGGCTATGCGTTGCTGGGAGGGCTGGCAGGCGCCGCAGGGAATGCGGTTACGCAACGTGTAGATGCATCGCTCGGCGCCTGGCTGCTGGGCGGCGCCACCGTGCTGGCGGGTATATCACTCCTGCGGCGCAAGCGTGCTTGTAGTCCCGGGCAGGCCGGCGAAACCGTGTTGCACCGCGCCACCCAGCCACTGCCTGTTTCGCTTTTTGCCATGGGCGCAGGTATGGCGCTCAATCCCTGTCTGCCGCTCGGTACGGTACTGCTTGCGGCAGCCGCGACCGCCCAGGCCGGCGCAGGTGCGGGAATCGGCCTGGCGTTCGGGCTGGGTGCCGTGGTCGTTCCGTCCATTGTGTTCGCTACGTTGGTCGCACGTTTCGGCGCGCAGGTGCGTGCCCATATGGCGCACTGGCGTCGCCACGTTGAAACCGGTGCCGGAATTTCGCTGATCGCACTGGGAACCGTCACTCTTTTGGGTTGGATCAAACCATGAGCCTTATCGACATTCTCCACAAGGGCGGTCCTGTCGCCTGGATCCTGTTCGGCTATTCGGTGGTGGCGCTCGCCATTGTCCTCGAACGCATATTTCACTTCGCACGGTTGGGGCGTCTGCCAAGCGGTTTCGACGGCGAGCTGGTTGGCGCCCTGCGCAGTGGCGATGCCCATCGCGTGTTGGCCGGTGCAGCGGGCCCCGAGGCTCGGCTGATGCGAGCGTTGGTGCAGGCTGGCAGCGAAGGTGTGCAGGACCTGGCACGTGTGGCGACTCGCGTGGGTTCCGAGGAGTTGCAGCGCATGGAGCGCGGCTTCCGTACCCTCGGCATCATGGGCAATACCGCCACGCTGCTGGGTCTCTTCGGCACTGTCACCGGCATGATCAAGGCCTTCATGGTGATTGAATCGGCGGGGGGCCGTGTGGATGCACAGGCGCTGGCCGGCGGCATCTGGGAGGCCATGATCACCACCGGCGTCGGTCTTGCCGTGGCACTTCCCATTCTGCTCTTGCTGCACATGCTGGAAAGCATGGCCGATCGCCGCGCCCATGCCATGCGCACCTATGCCTCACTGGTGCTCGAAAACCTGCCGCATGCGACAGACATGGATGAAGGTCCCGTCACACATCACCGCGAGGCTGTCGCCGATGCAATTTGAGGGCCGCCGCCGGGTGGGCAAGGCGTTCGACCTGACGCCCATCATCGATATGGTGTTCTTGTTGCTCATCTTCTTCATGCTCACGTCCCATTTCGTGCGCGAGGAAGTCCTGCCCATCGACCTTCCTGAGGCGAGCAGCGGCAGCGAGGTGGTGGAAGACCGGCTGGAATTGGTGGTATCCCGCGAAGGTCACATCCTGCTGCACGAGCACATCGTGGAGAAGGAGACGCTGCAGAACGTACTGCGGGAGGAACTGGCGCAACGCACCGACAAGAATGTGCAGTTGCGCGGCGATCGTGAAGTGCCGCTCAGCGAACTGGTCACCGTGCTCGATGCTGCGCGCGCGGCGGGAGCGAGCGGCGTGGACATCCTTACTGAGCAACCGTGATGCAGTCCGCCTTTCGGCAATGGGGCTTTGCACTTGTGCTTTCGGCGCTGGTGCATGGCGCGCTGCTTTACCAGGCATCGGTCGACGCGGGGCGCCCCGACGGCAAACAGACTCGCGAGGCCGTGCGCCTGAGTTTCCGTTCGGTGGCGTCACCCGCAGTGCCTGCAGCCAAGGCCGTGGAAACCCCGGTACCGGTGCCGGAAAAACCCAAGCCGCCCAAACCGAAGCCCAAACCCAAACCCAAGCGCAAGGTGGTGGAGCGTGTCGAGCCCGTGCAGCCGCCGCAGGAACAGCCGCCGCGTGAAACAGTACCCGAGCCCACGGCCGTGAGCGCACCGGTAACCACGGAAGATACCACCGCGGCGGAGGCTGCCATCGCCCAGGCCGCATCACTCGCGCAGGCCCGGCAGCAATACGAACAGTTGCTGATGGCGCACATCGAGTCACACAAGTTCTATCCGCCCATCGCACGGCGCCGTGGTGTGCAAGGGCGGGTGCACGTGAGTTTCATGGTGGTGGAGGCCGGGGGCGTGGCCGGGTTGCGCTGCACCTCGGGCCCGGGCCTGCTGGAGAGTGCAGCCTGCAACGCCGTGTCGTCCGCTTTACCGCTGCCTGCACCGCCCACAGGGCTGTCGTTGCCATTACCGGTAAGCTTCGGCATGGAGTTCAGCCTGCGGGCGGCACGGTGAGTTTTTTGGGTGCGGGCATGCCCCGCTTTACACCCGTCTGCCTGCGTGCGGCCGGGCTGAAACACTGAGAATGGGAGTGGGATGATGAAAAACTGGATGGTCTTTGCCGCCGGTGCGTTGGTGCCCTTGACGACGATGGCGCAGGCCGACGAGAGCGGTTACCTGGGGGAAATGGTGGTGACGGCGCCGCCCATGACCGATCCCATCACTGTGGAGACCGATCCGAAGGCGCCCCGCCAGCCGGTCCCGGCCGGTGATGGTGCCGATTTGCTGAAAAACATTCCGGGTTTTTCCAGCATCCGCAAGGGCGGAACCTCCGGTGATCCGGTGTTCCGCGGTCTGGGCGGTTCGCGCCTCAATATCGTGCAGGACGGCGCCTACGTGTTCGGTGGTTGCGGCCAGCGCATGGACCCGCCCACCGCCTATACCTATCCGGAATCCTTCGACAAGATCACCGTGCTCAAGGGCCCGCAGAGTGTGCTCTACGGCGGTGGCAACGTGGCGGGTACGGTGCTGTTCGAGCGCACGACGCCGCGCTTCGAAGAGGCCGGTACACGTTTTCTTGCAAGCGGCGTGCTGGGCAGTTTCGGGCGTAACGACCAACTGGTCGACTTCACGGGCGGTGCCTCCCAGGGTTTTCTGCGCGTCATCGGCACGCGCTCGGCAGCGGACAATTACGAAGACGGCGACGGCAACGAAATCCACTCCGAATATGAGCGCTGGAGTGGTACGGCCATTGTGGGCTGGACGCCGGATGACGACACACGCGTGGAATTGAACGTGGACCGCTCCGATGGCGAGGCGGCCTACGCCGACCGTGCCATGGATGGCGTGGTGTTCGAGCGCGAGGCCTGGGGCGTGAAGGCGGAAAAAAACAACGTATCACCGCTGTTGCAACGCCTCGAGGTGCAGTACTACCACAGCTATGTGGACCATGTGATGGACAACTTCAGTCTGCGCACGCGACCCGCAGGGGCGATGTGGATGGTGAGTAATCCCGATCGAACCACGGACGGTGCGCGCGCCGTCATGGATCTGGCCATTGGTGAGCGCACCATGGCAACCCTGGGTGTGGACTACCGCAATGACGAGCATACCTTGCGCATGGCGAGCGCCATGGCCATGTCCAGCGTCGAGCCCGACGTCGAAGCCCAAGCGCGGGATCCGGACCTGTCGTTCGAGCAACTCGGAATCTTCACCGAGATTGAGCATGCGGTGGGTGCCCGCGACACCTTCGCCGCGGGCCTGCGTGTGGACCGGGTGACGGCCACTGCGGAGCGCGGTGCCAGGAGCGCGGCGCCCGGCACGGATGACGAGGACACCACCCGCGGCGCCTTCGTGCGCTATGAGCACGCACTCTCCGATACGTGGCGCCTGTTGGCTGGCATCGGCCATGCGGAACGCGCCCCCGACTACTGGGAGCGTGCTCGCACCTTCGAGATCGAGCCGGAAAAGAGCACGCAGCTCGATCTGGGCGCCACTTTCCGCAGCGGTGCGCTGGATGCGACGCTGTCGGCCTTCTACACGCATGTGGATGATTTCATCCTCATCGACTGGACGCAAAAACCCACACCGCCGCCGGCCGGCATCGCCCGGAACGTGGACGCCAGGCTGTACGGCTTCGAGGCCGATGCCGCCTATGCGCTCACGCCCCACTGGACCGCGCGCGCCACGCTGGCACATGTCATCGGCGAAAACGAGACTGATGATGTGGCACTTGCCCAGGTCACGCCCCTGGAGGCCAGGCTCAACCTGGGTTACGACGACCGTACCTGGGCAGCCGGCGTGCTGGTGCGCTGGGTGGCCGAGCAGGACCGTGTGGACATCGGGCGCGGCGGCATAGCAGGCAAGGATGTGGCTGAGAGCGATGGCTTCACCGTGGTATCGTTGAACGCCGCCTACAGCCCCAACAAACATGTGAAGGTGGCGATAGGCGTGGACAACGTCTTTGATGAGACCTATGCCGAGCACCTCAGCCGTGCCGGTGACGAGGTCGCTATCATCGACTTCGAGCCAAGCGAGCGTGTCAACGAACCGGGCCGGCTCGCATGGGTCAAGGCGACTGTTTCCTTCTGACCCGGCGGAAAACGCCGCCGGTCTGGTTTCCGGGAGAGAAGTGTGTGAGAAAAGCGAAGGCAATCCTGTTGGGCGCCGCCCTGTTCGCCAGTGCCGCCTCGGCGGCCGAATTCATGGTCAAGGACCCATGGATCCGCGAGTCACCCCCCAATGCCCTGGCATTGGGGGCGTTCGCCACATTGCACAACGGCACGGATCAGGCCCGGACCGTGGTAGCTGCACGCAGTGCCGTCGCCAGCAAGGTGGAACTGCATCAGACCGTCATGGAAGACAGTCTGGCGAAGATGGTGCCGCAGGAGAAAATCGAGATCGCTCCCGGTGGTGAGGTGAAACTGCAGCCGGGCGGCCTGCACATCATGCTCATCGGCCCCAAGATCGCGCTCAGGGCCGGTGACAGGGTGGAAGTGGTCCTTGAGTTCGAGGACGGCGCGACCCTGCCCGTCAACTTCGAGGTGCGCAAGGGGCAGGGCATGGCCATGGACCACGGCCATATGTCGCATTGAGGCGAGGAGGCGAGGTTACGTTTGTTCCCCGTGAGGGGGGCGGAGGCGCCGCCCGCCTGTTGCCAGGCTGCGCCGCCTCGCACGGGATCCGCCGTGGAACGGACGGCCGTGAACATTCGTGGGCGTCGGCCCTGCCGACGCACGGTGCATCAGGAAGCACCCCCGGGGTCGGCTCCCACAGGGGACGCGGGCCCAGGGGGAACAACCTGTCGTCTATGCATCGTGGGCGCGGGCTCAACCCGCGTATTGCGCTCTCGTGGCGCTGGGGGCGGTACCCGCGCAGCCATGAGCAGTACGCAAAGCCGGCCTCGAACGGCCGGAGGTTCACGGAGTGGGGGTCAGGGAGTGAGCAACGGAAATCCTGCAGCCCATGGACGCCCGGGCTGCCGTTCTGCCCGTATGCTCCTGCGTCAGCCGATGGCGTACTTCTTCAGCCGGTAGAGCAGCGTGTCGCGCGTCAGACCGAGCAATCGGGCGGCATGGCTGCGATTGCCATGGGTCCGTTCGAGGGCCTGACGAATCATGGTTTGTTCCAGTTCTTCCAGACGAATGCCGCCATTGGGCAACACGAAGCTCGCGCCGTCGGCGGGCCGGCTTTCGGCACGGATCTCGTACGGCAGGTTCTCGGGCGTCACGTAGCGGCCGGCAAACAGGATCACCATGCGTTCGCACAGGTTGCGCAACTCGCGCACGTTGCCTGGCCAGCGGTAGCGTTCGAGCATCGCCAGCGTGCTCGCTTGATAGAGCGGGGGCTCCAGATCGTGTTGCTGGCTCAGGCGTGCGGTGAAGGCGGACAACAGCAGCGGGATGTCGCCGGTACGCTCGCGCAGCGGCGGCAGCTCCAGCGGGATGATGTTGAGGCGGTAATAAAGGTCGGCTCGGAAACGGCCGGCCTGCACCTCCTGGTGGAGGTCACGGTGGGTGGCGGCAATCACGCGCACGTCCACGCGGCGGGTGGTGGCCTCGCCCACGGCCTGGACCTCGCCGGTTTCAAGGAAGCGCAGCAGCTTGGCCTGGATGGCCAAGGGCAGTTCACCGATCTCGTCAAGGAACAGGGTGCCACCCTCTGCGGCGCGAATGCGCCCGGACGACCCGGCTACGGCACCGGTAAAGGCCCCCTTGGCGTGGCCGAAGAGCTCCGACTCCGCAAGGGCCTCGGGCAGGGCGGCGCAGTTGAGGGCCATGAAGGGCCGTCCGCTGCGGCGGCTGCTCTCGTGCATGGCGCAGGCGAGCATCTCCTTGCCGGTGCCGCTCTCACCGAGTAGCAGCACGGTTACGTCGGTAGCTGCGGCCACCTGGGCCGAGCGCACCGTTGCCAGGAATTCGGGTGATTCGCCGAGCAGGGAAGTCTCAAAAACGTTCATCGCTGCATTCCAAGGCTTGGTGATCGGACAAGGGTGCGGTCCCGTGGAGCCATCCGCCGAACAGTACGCCGGCCAGGCCAAGCACCACCAGGGCCGCGCCTGCCACCTGCCGCACGCCGGGGCGATGGGAGAGGCGGCGCAACTTATCCGAGAGGATACCGGCCCCCATGACGCCAGGTAAAGTCCCCAAACCGAATGAGGCCATAAACAGAGCTCCCTGTACCGGCCCGCCCGCGGTCGCAGTGAACAGCAATGCGGTGTACACCAGGCCGCAGGGCAGCCAGCCCCACACCAGCCCATAAGTGAAGGCCTGGCCGGGATGGCATACCGGGATGAGCCGCCGCCCCAGAGGTTCGAGCCGGCGCCACACAGGGATACCGATACGTTCCACGGCGGCGAAACGTGGGAACCAGCCGCCCACGTACAATCCCACGGCCACCATGAGTAGCGCCGCAACCGCCTGGATGACGAAGAACCCGCCCGCTGGACTTACGGTGGCATATACCGCACCACCGAGATACCCCACCAGCGCCCCGGCCGCGGCGTAACTGAACACCCGCCCGGCGTTGTAACAGGCGAGGAACAAGGCGAGGCGGGTGGGCTGCCGACGCACGTTTTCGGGCAGGCTGAAGGTGAGTGCGCCACTGATTCCGCCGCACATGCCGATGCAATGAACGGTGCTGAACAGCCCCAGGAGCAGGGCAGTGACGAGGGGTAGGACCACGCGCGCATTTCCCGATGAGTGCGTGCCATGATAGCACTGGAAAAAGTCAAAAGAGGGTGTTGACCATCTGAAGGTGTTCTGGTTAAATGCGCGGCTTCTAGCGGGCCGCTAGCTCAGTTGGTAGAGCAGGAGACTCTTAATCTCTTGGTCGTAGGTTCGAGTCCTACGCGGCCCACCAAATCAAAACAGCCGCCTTGCGCGGCTGTTTTCGTTTGTGGCGCCGTACCACGGTACGCGGGCCGGCTATACTCCGCGTCTTTGCGAAAGTGGCGGAACTGGTAGACGCGCTGGATTTAGGTTCCAGTGGCTTTGCCGTGGGGGTTCGAGTCCCCCCTTTCGCACCAATCCCACCTTCTCCATGCAACCTCTGGCCGGT
Organism: Thiohalomonadaceae bacterium; assembly: GCA_041677345.1. Taxonomy (GTDB): domain Bacteria; phylum Pseudomonadota; class Gammaproteobacteria; order Thiohalomonadales; family Thiohalomonadaceae; genus JALOAT01. The sequence continues at coordinate 25,492 of JBAYQE010000006.1, read as the reverse complement.
TCGCCAAGCATGCGTTTTCGCTGAGCGATGCAGTCCTCGTCCTACTTGTCCTGTTGCCGCGGGGAAGGAACGGGTGAAGTAGGGCCGTTTGCCGCCCAACGTGTTCGGGCTGCGGTGGCCTGCCGCCGGGGGACGGCGTGCGGCGCCCATTCCATGAGCGAAGTTATGGTGGGGAAGACAGTGGGGCGATGCATTGTGCGCCCTCGTTGTCCGCCCGGTTCACCCACGTGCTCACGCGGTACGCCTCCAGTTCCACGCTGGGGAAGGGGGCGGCAAAGGCCGCCAGGGTGTCGGCAGGTGTGTGCGCATCGAGCCAGACGTCCAGCGCGTCCCTCGGGATGATGATGGGCATGCGCGCGTGAAGCCGGGCCACCCGTTCGTTGGGCGGACCCACCAGCAGGGTGCAGGAGAGTGAGTGATCGGGGCCCCAGGTATCCCACAGTGCTGCCAGGAGCAGGGGGGTGCCGTCCCGCCGGCGGATGAACCAGGGCTGTCTCCCGCCGTGCTCGGTGCGCCATTCATAGAAGCCGTCGGTCGGCACCAGGCCGCGCTGGCCGCGCCGCCAGGCATCCCTGAACATGGGCTTGTCGGCGACGGTCTCGATGCGGGCATTGATGGGGCGGGTCTTGAGGGTCTGCGGGTCATGCACCCAGTGGGGCACCAGCCCCCAGGTACACCAGTCCATGCGGTTGGTTGGCGTTCCGTTGGGCCACGGCCCGCGCCGGGTCACCACCGCCACCGGCAGTGAGGGCGCCACATTGAACCGACCGGTCCGGTCCCCGGTTTCCCCCGGGATGGCAAGGAAGCGGGCGTAGGCGCTGGCCGGTTTGGACTGGGAGAAGCGACCGCACATGGCGAATATCAGGGGTAGGGAATCGCTATTTGGACCCGGCTCAGCGCATCCGGTTCGCCGGAGCCGCCGCCGGGGGGAACCCCATGGAAGCGCACGGCCCAAAGGGCTGGGCGGCGATGTGTTCGGCCAGGACTGCCCCGTGGACACGGAATGGGCCGATTTCGCGGGCCTGTGGGGGCGTTTTGGGGGCTCAACGGCCGTCCGGCAAGCCTTTCGCCCAAACACCAGAACCTTTATTATGCGCCGTTTCCGGGTAGGCGAGGCGGAACGGGCGCCAGGGCAGGTCGGCTGTGGCGCATTCCCGGGCCCGACACCGAGTGCATCCGCGGGGCTTGCGCGTGCTGCCGTCGGTGAACGAAAGGCCCTCGCCGGGGCGCCGCACTGCCCGCCGCACCACCAACGAATCCACCAGCAGCCCATTTTTTGCGAGGAATTCAGATGCAGGTTTCAGTTGAATCGACCGGGACTCTCGAGCGCCGCATGACCGTGCAGGTCCCGGAAGAGCGCGTCAACACGGAAGTGCAGAACCGTCTCGCCCGCTTGGCGCGCACCACCCGCGTGAAGGGTTTCCGCCCGGGCAAGGTGCCCATGAAGGTCATCGAGCAGCAGTACGGCGCCCAGGTGCGTCAGGAGGTGATCGGTGACGTGGTGCAGTCCACCTGGTACGAGGCCGTGACCCAACAGCAGTTGCGCCCGGCGGGCCACCCCACCATCGAACCCAAGAGCGTGGTGCCCGGCGCGGCCCTGGAGTACGTTGCCACCTTCGAGGTGTTCCCGGAGGTGAAGCTGGCCCCGGTGGAGGGCGCCAAGGTGGAGCGCGTGGGCGCCAAGGTCACCGACGCTGATGTGGAGCGTGTCATCGAGAACCTGCGCAAGCAGCGCACCGAGTGGACCACCGTCGAGCGCGCTGCCGCTTCGGGTGACCGCGTGATTATCGATTTCTCCGGCAGCATCGACGGCCAGCCGTTCAAGGGCAACGAAGGCAAGAATGTGCCCGTGGTGCTTGGCGGCGGCGCCATGATCCCCGGCTTCGAGGATGGCCTGACCGGTGCAACGGCGGGCGAGGAGCGTACCATCGACGTCACCTTCCCCGAGGACTACGGGTATAAGGATGTGGCCGGCAAGGCGGCCCAGTTCGCCATCAAGGTGCACCAGGTCGAAGAGGCGCACCTGCCCGAGGTGGACGAGGAGTTCGCGAAGGGCTTCGGTATCACCGAGGGCGGCGCCGATATGCTGCGCGCCGAGGTGCGCAGTAACATGGAACGTGAACTGGAACAGGCCCTGAAGGCCGCCAATAAGCAGGCCGTGATGGACAAGCTGCTCGAAATCAATGAGTTGGAAGTGCCGAAGGCCCTGGTGGAGAGCGAGTCCAGTGCGCTCATGGAGCAGATGCGCCAGAACATGCACGTGCCCAAGGGCAAGAATCTGGATCTGGACCCGGCCATGTTCGAGCCGCAGGCGCGCCGCCGTGTCTGCCTGGGCCTCATCCTGTCCGAACTCATCAAGAGCAACGACATCAAGGCGAGCCCGGAAGCGGTGCGTGCGCAGGTGGAGAAGCTGGCCGCTTCCTACGAGCACCCGGAAGAAGTAATCAAATGGTACTACTCTGATAAGCGTCGCTTGTCCGAGGTGGAGTCGCTCGTGCTCGAAGATCAGGTTGTCGAGTGGGTGCTCGAGAAGTCCGGGGCGAGTATGTCGGAGCGGAGCTTTGACGAGGTGATGAACCACGCCAACGCTGGCCGCGTCTAAGTAACGAGCTATCAATCAGCGGAAACGAATCCATGAGCCGCACACACGAGATCAATAATCTGGGCCTGGTGCCCATGGTGGTCGAACAGACCTCCAGGGGCGAGCGGGCGTACGACATCTATTCACGTCTCCTCAAGGAACGTGTGGTTTTCGTGGTGGGCCCCGTGGAAGACCACATGGCCAACCTGATCGTCGCCCAGCTGCTGTTCCTTGAATCGGAGAACCCGGACAAGGACATCCATCTGTACATCAACTCGCCGGGTGGCTCCGTCAGTGCAGGCCTTTCCATCTATGACACCATGCAGTTCATCAAGCCGCAGGTGTCCACCATGTGCCTGGGGCAGGCGGCCAGCATGGGTGCCGTCCTGCTGGCGGGCGGTGCACAGGGCAAGCGCTATTGTCTGCCGCACTCCCGGGTCATGATCCATCAGCCCTGGGGCGGTTTTCAGGGTCAGGCCACGGACGTGGAGATCCATGCCCGCGAAATGCTGTACACGCGCGAGCGTCTTAACCAGATCCTTGCCAGGCACACGGGGCAGCCCATCGAGCAAATCCGCAACGATACCGAGCGCGACAACTTCATGGGTGGCCAGCAGGCAGTGGATTACGGCCTGGTTGACGCCGTCCTGGACCGCCGCGCCGGCAAGGACGCGGAATAGCCGTAAAAGCCTGATACCCGCGGGGAATCTTCCCCGCGGGATCGGCTGCGGGCGCTTGAAAAATCGAGCGTTCCGCTGCATTTTGTAAGCAAGGGCACCATTCGCGAGGAAGGTCATGAGCGACGATACGAAAGGGACGGGCGGCGAGAGCGGGAAGCTGCTCTATTGCTCGTTCTGCGGCAAGAGTCAGCACGAGGTGCGCAAGTTGATCGCGGGGCCTTCCGTGTTCATCTGCGACGAGTGCGTGGAACTCTGCAACGACATCATCCGCGAGGAGGTGCAGGAGGAGTCGGCGGCAACCTCACGCAGCAAGCTGCCCACCCCGCGCGAAATCAAAGGCATTCTGGACGAGTACGTCATCGACCAGGAGCGTGCCAAGAAAGTGCTCTCCGTAGCCGTGTACAACCATTACAAACGGCTTGAAACGGGGGTGCGCAAGGGCGACGAGGTCGAGCTCTCAAAGAGCAACATCCTGCTCATCGGCCCCACCGGCAGCGGCAAGACCCTGCTGGCCGAGACGCTCGCACGGTTGCTGAACGTGCCGTTCACCATCGCCGACGCCACCACGCTGACCGAGGCCGGTTACGTGGGCGAAGACGTGGAGAACATCATCCAGAAGCTGCTGCAGAAGTGTGACTACGACGTCGAGAAGGCGCAGACGGGTATCGTGTACATCGACGAGATCGACAAGATCTCCCGCAAGTCCGACAACCCGTCCATCACCCGCGATGTGTCGGGCGAGGGCGTGCAGCAGGCGCTGCTCAAGCTCATCGAGGGCACCATCGCCTCGGTGCCGCCCCAGGGCGGACGCAAGCATCCCCAGCAGGAATTCCTGCAGGTGGACACCACCAACATCCTGTTCATCTGCGGCGGCGCGTTCGCCGGCCTGGAGCGGGTGGTGCGTGACCGCACCGAGAAGAGCGGCATCGGCTTCTCGGCCGAAGTGCGCAGTAAGGACGACGGGCGTGGTGTGGGCCAGGTGCTGCAGGCGGTCGAGCCTGAGGACCTCATCAAGTTTGGTCTCATCCCGGAATTCGTGGGGCGTCTCCCGGTGGTCGCGACCCTCGAGGAACTGGACGAAACCGCGCTCATGCAGATCCTTACCGAACCGCGTAACGCCCTGACCAAGCAGTATCAGAAACTCTTCGACATGGAAGGGGTCGAACTGGAGTTCCGCGACGATGCACTCAAGGCCGTTGCCCGCCGGGCGATGGAGCGGAAGACCGGTGCCCGCGGCCTGCGTTCCATTCTCGAAGGGACATTGCTGGACGTGATGTACGACCTGCCTTCCCTGAAGGATGTATCCAAGGTCGTTATCGATGATGGTGTCATCAACGGGGCCTCCAAGCCCCTGATGATCTACGACGGATCGGACGCCCCCGCCGTTGCGACCGAGTAAGAAACCGCGTGCCCGGTGACGCCGGGCACGCCCTTTTTCTGCCGCCTGTCGTATAGTGCGGCACATCCTTCCTTGAAAGCGTTCGTGCCCGTCCTTATGTAGAAAGCCATAGAGTACTACTAGGTTTTCACGCGGCCCGCCGCCAATGAGGTAACTCCGAGATGGAGCAGCAAGACAAAACGTCCGAAGTCAGCCAGCAGTTGCAGGCTATCCCCGTGCTCCCGTTGCGGGATGTGGTGGTCTATCCGCACATGGTCATTCCGCTTTTCGTTGGCCGCGACAAGTCCATCCATGCCCTTGAGGCAGCCATGGCTGCCGACAAGCAGATCCTGCTCGTCGCCCAGAAGAGTGCAAGTGAGGACGATCCGGAACCCAAAGACATCTATCGCATCGGCACGCTGTCCACCATCCTGCAGTTGCTGAAACTGCCGGACGGGACGGTGAAGGTACTGGTCGAAGGTGCCCAGCGGGCACGCATCGTGCATTTCCTGCCGAACCCCTCGTACTTCTCGGCACAGGTGAACGTGCTCGAACTGCCGTACATCGACGAGCGTGAGTCGGAAGTGCTGTCACGCTCCGTGATGAACCAGTTCGACCAGTACGTGAAACTGAACAAGAAGGTGCCGCCGGAGGTGTTGAGTTCACTATCGGGGATCGACGACGCCAACCGGCTGGTGGACACCGTGGCAGCGCACATGGCGCTCAAGATCGAGGAGAAGCAGAAGATCCTCGAAATCGTCGATCTGCGCGAACGTTTCGAGCATCTCATGTCGCTGCTCGAGAGCGAGATCGATTTGCTGCAGGTGGAAAAGCGCATTCGTGGTCGCGTCAAGCGGCAGATGGAAAAGAGCCAGCGCGAGTACTACCTCAACGAGCAAATGAAGGCCATCCAGAAGGAGCTGGGTGAGCTGGAGGAACATCCCAACGAGCTCGAGGAGCTTGAAAAGAAGATCGAAAAGGCCGGCATGAGCAAGGAGGCCAAGGCCAAGGCTACGGCCGAACTCGCCAAACTGAAGATGATGTCACCCATGTCAGCCGAGGCGACCGTGGTGCGCAACTATGTCGATTGGCTGGTGAGCGTGCCCTGGAAGAAGCGCACGAAGGTGAGCATCGACCTGGCCCGTGCCGAGGAGATCCTGGAAGCGGATCACTACGGCCTGGACAAGGTGAAGGAACGCATCCTCGAATATCTCGCCGTGCAGCAACGCGTGCAGAAGCTCAAGGGTCCCATTCTTTGCCTGGTGGGCCCACCGGGCGTGGGCAAGACCTCGCTCGGCCAGTCCATCGCACGTGCCACCAACCGCAAGTTCGTGCGCATGTCATTGGGCGGTGTGCGCGATGAGGCGGAAATCCGCGGCCATCGCCGGACCTACATCGGTTCCATGCCGGGCAAGATCGTACAGAACCTGTCGAAGGTGAAAGTGCGCAATCCATTGTTCCTGCTCGACGAGATCGACAAGATGGCCATGGACTTCCGTGGCGATCCCGCCTCGGCGTTGCTTGAGGTGCTCGATCCGGAGCAGAACAACACCTTCAGCGATCATTACCTGGAAGTCGATTACGACCTGTCCGATGTGATGTTCGTCGCCACGGCCAACTCCATGAACATTCCCGGTCCGTTGCTCGACCGCATGGAGGTGATTCGCATCGCCGGTTACACCGAAGACGAAAAGCTGAACATCGCCCGGCGTTACCTGGTGCCAAAGGAAATCAAGGCAAACGGCCTGAAGGAAGACGAGATCGATATCACGGATGAAGCGTTGCGCGGTATCGTCCGTTTCTATACGCGCGAGGCCGGTGTGCGTAATCTGCAACGTGAGATCGCCAAGATCTGCCGCAAGGTGGTGAAGGATGTACTGCTCACACCGCCTTCCGAGAAGGTGGTGATCAAGGATGAGACCCTGGAGAAATTCCTGGGGGTGCGCCGCTTCCGCTACGGCCTCGCAGAGGAGAAGGATCAGGTGGGCCAGGTGACCGGTCTTGCCTGGACGGAGGTCGGCGGTGAACTGCTCAGCATCGAAACGGTGGTCGTGCCCGGTAAGGGCAAGCATACCGTGACGGGTCAGCTCGGCGATGTCATGAAGGAATCGATCCAGGCGGCCATGAGCGTGGTGCGCAGTCGCGCGAAGATACTTGGGATCAAACCGGACTTCTACGAGAGCCAGGACATCCATGTGCACGTGCCCGAGGGCGCCATCCCCAAGGATGGTCCCAGTGCAGGCATCGGCATGTGTACCGCCATCGTGTCCGCGCTCACCGGCATCCCGGTACGGGCCGACGTGGCCATGACCGGCGAGATCACCCTGCGTGGTGAAGTCCTGCCTATCGGTGGCTTGAAGGAGAAGCTCCTCGCGGCCCATCGCGGCGGCATCAAGGTCGTGATTATTCCCGAGGAAAACCGCCGCAATCTCGAGGAAGTGCCGGACAATATTAAGAAGGACCTCGATATTCATCCAGTGAAATGGATCGACGAAGTGCTGCAGGTGGCGCTCACGCATGCACCGACACCGCTGCCCGACAAGGTGGAGGGGATGGAGGTGAGCGAGAAGGGGGTCAAGGAAAGCGCAAGCGTGCACGCGCATTAGTACCGAACGTGAAGCGGTTGGCTCGCCAGCCGCTTCACCTTGACACTGTGCGAAGCCTGTTGGTATAAAACCCATCCACAACCCGGCCGCCTGTAAAATGCAGGCGGTGTTTTTTTTTAAAAAAGAAGCAAGGGGAACTCTCAGTGAATAAATCGGAATTGGTCGACGTAGTAGCCGAAAGTGCCGATATTTCCAAGGCAGCAGCTGCTCGTGCAGTGGATGCAATGGTTGACGCAATCGCGGGCGCTCTCAAGAAGGGTGATCAGGTAAGCCTGGTTGGTTTTGGCACCTTCGTGGTACGTGAGCGTGCGGCACGCGCGGGTCGCAACCCAAAGACCGGCGAAACCATCGAGATCGCCGCGAGCAAGGTTCCCACCTTCAAGGCTGGTAAAGGCCTCAAGGATGCTGTAAATTAATCACCCTTGTTTTCCGGGTGCTTAGCTCAGTTGGTAGAGCGTCGCCCTTACAAGGCGAGGGTCGGGGGTTCAAGTCCCTCAGCACCCACCATGGTAAATCAGGAGTGGTAGTTCAGTCGGTTAGAATACCGGCCTGTCACGCCGGGGGTCGCGGGTTCGAGTCCCGTCCACTCCGCCATTGAAAGAAGAAGGGTGCACTCAGTTGCGCCCTTTTTTTTTGACTTTAATGGGAACGCCTATGCTCCAGTTCATCCGTGCACGTGCCCAAGGCATTCTTGCCTGGATCATCGTTGGCTTCATCGTCATCACTTTCGCCCTGTGGGGTGTCCAGGAATATTTGGGCGGGGGCCAGGAAGTCCCGGTGGCACAGGTCAATGAGACCAGCATCTCCAAGGAGCGTTTGCAGTTCGCCGTGAACCAGCAGCGCCAGCGCCTGCAGGAAATGTTAGGTCCCAACTTCCGCCCCGAGATGTTCGCCGAGGCGTCCATGCGCGAGGCCATTCTGCAGAGCCTGATCGAGCGCGAGGTGCTGGTGCAGACTGCGTTGGAGAACGGCCTGTGGGTCTCCGATGCCCAGCTGGCATCGGTGATTCGCTCCATTCCCGCGTTTCAAGGCGAAAATGGTCAATTCTCCACGGCCGCTTACGAACGGGCACTGAGGCTGCAGGGTTACACCACGCAAGGGTTCGAAGTCGAGCTTCGGCGGGACCTGCTGGTGGGTCAGTTGCAGGCGGCAGTGAGTGAATCCGATTTCGCCACGCCCGCCGAGGTGCAGCAGTTCCTGCGACTGCAGAATCAGAAGCGCGATGTGGGCTATCTGGTGTTCCCGACGGCGCGCTACGCCGAAAAGGTCGAGGTCAGCGAGGACGAGGTGAAGGCGCATTACGATGCCAACCAGAGCCTCTACAGTGAACCCGAAAAGGTGAAGCTGGCCTACGTGGAGCTTTCGGTGCAGTCGCTTGCACGTGCCGTCCAGGTGAGTGACCAGGAGGTCAAGGATTACTACGAAAACCATCCGGAAGAATTCAGCGCCCCCGAGGAGCGCCGTGCGCGGCATATCCTGTTCAGCGTCGCCCCCGATGCCGACGAGCAGGCGGTAGCCGAGGCCCGCGCCAAGGCGGAAGCGGTCCTGGCCGACTTGAGTGCCGGCAAGGACTTCGCCACCCTGGCACAGGAACAGTCCGAGGATCCAGGCTCGGCGAAGCAAGGCGGCGATCTCGGTTACTTCGGTCGTGGTGTCATGGACCCGACGTTTGAACAGGCCACGTTTGCGCTTCAGAAAGGCGACGTAAGCGAGCCGGTGCGCAGCAACTTCGGGTTCCATGTCATCAAGCTCGAGGATGTGCGCGGTGGTGAAACCAAGCCGTTTGCACAGGTGCAGGACACCATCCGTAGCAAGTTGCGTGAGGACCAGGCGCGTTCCCGCTTCTATGAACAGGCGGATCAGCTCGCCAACCTGGCTTACGAGCATCCCGATGAGCTGGCAACCGTGAGCAAGGAAACGGGCCTGCAACTGCAGCACAGCGATTACATTGCGCGTAGCGGCGGCTCCGGACTGTTCGCGAACTCCAAGGTGCTCGATGCTGCGTTCAGCGAGGACGTGCTCGAAGCCGGCAACAACAGCGAGCCGGTGGAAATCAGCCCCGATCACCTGGTCGTACTGCGTGTGGAGGATCGCCGCCCTGCCAGCGTCCTGCCGCTGGACGAGGTCCGTGACCGGATTGTCTCCACGCTACGTGAAGAAAAGGCACGCACGGCGGCCACCCGCGCCGCGCAAGAGGCAGCCGGCGAGCTGGCGGAGGGCAAGGTGCAGCCCGCGGACTACGCCAAGCGCAATGGTTTGGAATGGAAACGCCAGGAAATCGGCCGGGATGTGCAGCAAGTGCCCGGCCCCATCATTCAACTGGCGTTCCGCATGCCGCGTCCCGACGAAGATGCACCTGCCGTGGAAAGCACCTCGCTGCCTTCCGGTGATCACGCCGTGGTGGTGTTGTATGGCGTGAAAGAGGGCGAGGTACCCGCGGATGCCAAGGCACCGTTGGTGGAGCGGGCCAATGCAGAGGCCCTGTACCAGGGTGTGTTGACGACCCTGCGCAACCAGACCGACATCCGCATCAATCGCGATCAGCTTTGATGCGGTCAGGCAGAAAACGCCGGGCAATAAGCCCGGCGTTTTCTTTTTGAGCACGGCTCCGGAAAGCGGCGGTGACCCTTCGCATTCGGAACGTGTTTCCCCGGGAGTCCCGGGAGTGAGGGACCAGGCAGGTTCACTGCCGGTGACGTACTGGACCTCGCGACATCGACGACCGTGTATGCCGAATGAGGCCGCTCAATCGGGCACTGGCATGGCCATGATGTGATAGCCGGCGTCCACGTACAGCACTTGGCCGGAGATACCTGATGCCAGATTCGAGCACAGGAAGGCCGCGGCGTTGCCTACTTCCTCGATGGTGACGTTACGGCGCATGGGTGAATTCTTTTCCGCGTAGTCCAGAAATTTGTTGAAATCGGTGATGCCCTTGGCAGCAGGCGTCTTGATGGGGCCCGCCGAGATGGCATTCACCCGGATGTTCTTGGGGCCCAGGCTCGCACTCAAGTAGCGCACACCAGCCTCGAGGCTGGCCTTGGCCAGGCCCATGACGTTGTAGCGTGGGACGGCACGCACGGCACCCAGATAGGTCATGGTGAGCAGGCTGCCGCCCTGGCACAGCATGGGACCCGCTGCCTTGGCCAGTGCTATGAAGCTGTAGGCGCTGATATCGTGGGCCGTGCGGAAACCCTCGCGGGTCACATCATCCAGGAAATCGCCGTGCAGTTGGCCTGCGGGCGCGAAAGCGGCCGAATGGACGATGATGTCGATGTGATCCCAGCTGTTCGCTCGCAAATAGCTGAACGTCTCGTCAATCTGTTCGTCCGAGGCCAGATTGCAGCCCACGGTAAGCCCGGAACCGAGTTCGGCGGCCATGTTCTCAACGCGTTTGCGGAGCTTCTCTCCCTGATAGGTGAAGGCCAGTTCGGCGCCTTCCCGATGGAATGCTTCGGCGACACCCCAGGCGATGGAACGGTTGCTCGCCAATCCCACCACGAGGGCGCGCTTGCCTTGCAAGAAACCCATGGTCTCTCCCGTTGTCCTATGATTCGTGTAGTATCCAGCGGCGGTGCCGTAGCGGCATTGCACCGCCGGACCGCCAGGAAGCGGCTTGCAATCTTACATCCGGGGAACAGCGCGAGACCAGGCAACGGCCCGGGCAAACGCTCACGCATACGGGAGTCACAAGATTAACAGCATGGTACGACGCCATACGGCCGTCTGCGCTCTGCGGGCCGCGACCCTCCTCGTATTTTCAGCATTGCTACTGCTGGCCGAGCCGGTCATCGGCGCGCCCGCTCAGGCACTCGGCTACGAGCCCAAGTACCCGGCCGACTTCGAGCATTTCGAATACGTGAATCCCACGGCCGCGCGCGGCGGTGAATTCATTCTCCCCGCGAAGGGCAGCTTTGACAGCCTCAATCCGTTTACCCTGCGCGGTACGGCTGCGGACGGTCTTTCCTTGCTGCTGTTCGAGACCCTCATGGCGGCCAGTTGGGACGAGCCGTTCTCCCAGTACGGCCTGTTGGCGGAGGATGTGCAACTGGCGGACGACGGGCTCTCCGTGACGTATCGCCTGCGCCCGGAGGCACGCTTTGCGGATGGTGTACCGGTGACGGCACACGATGTGAAGTTTTCCTTCGACACCCTGAAGGGCAAGCAGGCCCACCCGCAATATCGCTTCTACTGGGCCGATATCGTGAGCGCCCACGTGCTCGATGATCGCACCGTGCGATTCAACTTCGCGCGCAAAAATCCCGAACTCCACATGATCGCCGGCCAGATCCCGGTATTCGCACGGCATTGGGTCAAGGACCGGCCGTTTGACCGCCTGGCTCTCGAAGACCCCGTGGGCAGCGGCCCTTATCGCGTGGAGCGGTATCAGCTCGGTAAATTCATCACCTTCGTTCGTGACCCAGACTATTGGGCCAATGACTTGAACGTGCGGCGAGGCATGTTCAACTTCGAACGCATCACTTTCAAGTACTACCGCGACGATACTGTGGAACTGGAGGGCTTCAAGGCAGGCGAATTCGAATTCGTATTCGAGAACAACTCGAAACAGTGGGCGCGTGACTACAGAGGGCCGAAGTTCGATGACGGACGCATCGTCAAGCGCGAATACCGGCACCGCAACAACGCGGGTATGCAGGGTTTCGTATTTAACCTGCGCAGGCCGCTGTTCAACGATCAGCGTGTGCGTCGCGCCATCTCCCTGGCCATGGATTTTGCGTGGGCAAACCGCAAACTCTTTTACGACCAGTACACCCGTTGTGACAGTTATTTCTCCAACTCAGAACTTGCTGCGAGCGGTCTGCCCACGGGGCGTGAACTTGAATTGCTTGAGCGCTTCCGCGGCCAGTTGCCGGAGGCCGTATTCACTGAGCGCTGGGTGCCTGCCTCCACGATGCCGCCACACAGCCTGCGCGAGAATTTGAAGGAGGCCAAGGCCCTGTTGGAAGAAGCAGGCTGGCGTTATCGTGAAGGTGCCCTGCGCAATGCGCAGGGGCAGCCCTTTGTGTTCGAGATCACCCTGGTGCAGAAGGCCTTCGAGCGTATCGTCGCACCCTTCGCCCGTAATCTGGAACGCTTGGGTATCGAGGTCAATTACCGCACAGTGGACGCAGCCATCTACCAGCGCAAAGTGGAAACCTTCGATTTCGACATGGTGGTGCACGTCTATCCCCAGTCGCAGTCACCCGGTAATGAACTGATGGGCATGTTCCACTCGGGCGCGGCGGATCAGGAGGGCTCCAATAACGTCTCCGGCATCAAGAATCCCGTGGTGGACGCACTGGTGCAGGAAGTGATCTATGCCGCGGACCGCGAGGAGTTGGTAGCGGCGGTGCACGCGCTTGATCGCGTGCTGTTGCACAACGAATACCTGGTGCCGAACTGGTACATCGCCAGCCATCGCGTGGCCTACTGGGATCTTTTCCGGCAGCCCGAAACCCTGCCGCTTTACTACGATCCGATCACCTGGGCAATCAGCACCTGGTGGGAAAAACCGGTGAACTGACGCATGGCGGCTTACATACTGAAACGTCTGCTGCTCATGATTCCGACCCTGGTTGGAATCATGCTCATCACTTTTGCAGTTACCCAGTTCGTGCCGGGTGGCCCGGTGGAGCAGCTCATCCATCAGATCCAGCAGGGGCGCGCCGGCATGGGCGGCGGTGAGGTGAGTGCCGGCGTGGAAGGGCTGTACCGTGGCGCATCGGGCCTGGACGAGCAGCGTGTGCAGGAATTGCGCGAACTGTTCGGCTTCGACAAGCCGGCGCCGGAGCGCTTCGTGGAGATGATGGGTAACTATCTCACGTTCGATCTCGGTACCAGCTACTTCCATCACCAATCCGTGATCGACTTGATCATCTCGAAGCTGCCCGTATCCATCAGCCTGGGCATGTGGACGTTCTTTCTCACCTATCTCACCTGCATACCGCTCGGCATTGCCAAGGCGGTGCGCGATGGCAGTACCTTCGACGTGGTTTCGAGCAGCATCGTACTCGTCGGCTATGCCATCCCGGGTTTCGTACTGGGCATCGTGTTGCTGGTGCTGTTCGGTGGCGGCAGCTTCCTCGATATTTTCCCATTACGCGGCCTGGTGTCGGACAACTGGGGCGAACTGCCCTGGTACGGCAAGGTGCTTGATTATCTCTGGCATATGGTGTTGCCGGTGACGGCTTCCGTGGTGGGCAGCTTCGCAGTCATGACCATGCTGACCAAGAACAGCTTCATGGAGGAGATCCGCAAACAGTACGTGCTCACGGCGCGTGCCAAGGGCCTTGCCGAGAACACCATTCTTTACAAGCACGTATTCCGTAATGCCGTCATTCCGCTGGTCACCAATTTTCCCGCCGCCTTCCTGGGCGCGTTCTTCACGGGCAGCCTGCTCATCGAAACCATTTTCTCGCTCGATGGCCTGGGTTTGTTGTCTTACGAGTCGGTCATCAAGCGCGATTATCCGGTGGTACTCGGTACGCTCTACCTGTTTACGCTGCTCGGCCTGATTGCCAAGCTGCTCACTGATATCTGCTATGTGCTCATCGACCCGCGCATCCAGTTCGAGTCATTGGAGAAATGAGTGCGGAGAAGGGGCAGGGGCCACGGATTGGAGCGGAGCGGATGTTTGTGCAGGCAGGTTTCTCCTCTGTGGTTTCCGTGTGCTCTGTGACACGCACACGCGAGGTTTTGTTGAATGAGTGACATGCAGCCTGGCGACACCTTGTTCGAAGCGCACACGCAGCGGCGTGCCGCAGGCTATGCCGCGCGGGCCTGGCAGCGCTTCAAGGCGAACCGCCGCGGTTACTGGAGTCTGAAGATCTTCCTGGTGCTCTTCGGGCTCAGTCTGTTCGCCGGGGTGTTGAGCAATGACAAGCCTCTTGTGGTCAGTTATGAGGGCAGCCTGTATTTCCCTATCGTCAAGGAATATCCTGAGACCACCTTTGGGGGCGATTTCGATACCGAGGCCGATTACCTCGATCCCTTCGTGCGCGAGCACCTGCACACGGGCGATAACTGGGCCGTCTATCCACCCAATCCCTATCGCTTCGATACCATTGCCTACTTTACCGAGGCGGCAAATCCTGCGCCGCCGTCGGAGCATAATTTCCTGGGGACCGATGACCGTGGCCGTGATGTGCTGGCGCGGCTGATCTACGGTTTTCGGCTGTCAGTGCTGTTCGCATTGGCGCTCACAGCGGTCGGTACGCTCATCGGGGTGCTGGCCGGCGCGGTGCAAGGCTATTTCGGTGGCAAGCTGGACCTGTTTACGCAGCGTTTCATCGAGATCTGGAGTTCCATGCCGGAGCTCTATCTGCTCATCATTTTTGCGTCCATCTTCAACCCCAGCATCCTGCTGCTGGTGGTCCTGTTGTCACTGTTCGGCTGGATGGGGCTGGCGGACTATGTGCGCGCCGAGTTTCTGCGCGGGCGTAACATGGATTATGTGAAGGCTGCGAAGGCGCTTGGTGTCGGCCATGGCGGCATCATTTTCCGTCACTTGCTACCCAATGCCATGACGCCGGTGATCACGTTCCTGCCGTTCCGCATCAGTGGCGCCATCCTGGCGCTCACCAGCCTGGACTTCCTCGGCCTCGGTGTACCGCCCACCACACCCAGCCTGGGTGAACTGCTGGCCCAGGGCAAGGACAACATTGAGGCGTGGTGGTTGTCCATGACCACCTTCGGCGTCCTGGTCGGCACGCTGGTGCTGCTCATTTTCATCGGCGAAGGGCTGCGTGAGGCCCTCGATCCGCGGCGGGGCTGAGCCATGAAGGAATTGCTACGTATCGAAGATCTCAGCGTGGCCTTCGGTCCCGAGGGCGCGCGCCAACGCGTCATCGAGGGCGTCAACCTGAGTGTGGGCGCGGGTGAGAAGGTGGCACTGGTGGGTGAGTCCGGATCGGGCAAATCAGTGACCGCATTGTCCGTGCTGCGGCTGCATGATCCACAAATGACCACCTACACCGGCCGCATCCACCTGGAGGGCACCGATCTCCTGCAACTGAGCGAACGCTCCATCCGACGGGTGCGCGGACGTGACGTGGCCATGGTATTCCAGGAACCCATGACCTCGCTCAATCCCGTATATCCCATCAGTGAGCAACTGATAGAGCCGCTCATGGGGCATGTGGGACTGGATCGCGTCCAGGCGCGCCGCCGCGCCATCGACTTGCTCGCGCGCGTGGGTCTGCCCGATCCCGAGCAACGCATCGACGCCTTTCCGCACATGCTGTCCGGTGGTCAACGCCAGCGCGTGATGATCGCGATGGCACTCGCGTGCAACCCGAAGCTGCTCATCGCCGACGAGCCCACCACGGCCCTGGATGTCACCATCCAGAAACAGATCCTCGACTTGCTCGATGAACTGCAGCGCGAATTCAACATGGCGGTATTGCTCATCACCCACGACCTGAACGTGGTGCGGCGCTTTGCCGATCGTGTGTGCGTGATGCAGCATGGTCAGGTGGTGGAAGCGGCCCCGGTGGGGAAACTGTTCTCTGCCGCGCAGCACCCGTATACGCGCCACCTGCTGGCCAGTGAGCCTGAGCCGCTTACCGGTGCGGCGCCGCATGCGAATGCTGCGCCCGTGTTGCAAGGCGAGGGCATCCGTTGCTATTTCCCCATTCGAGCGGGTTTTTTTCGTCGCACCATCGGTGAAGTGAAGGCGGTGGACGACGTGAGCCTGAGTGTGCGCCCCGGTGAGACCGTGGGCATTGTGGGGGAGTCGGGCTCAGGCAAGTCTACGCTGGGCATGTGCCTGTTGCGGCTGCAATCCTGTCAGGGTGCGATCCGCTTCGGTGACAGTGATTTGGTCAAGGCACGCGGACAGGCACTGCGGGATCTGCGCCGCCACGCGCAGGTGGTTTTCCAAGACCCTTATTCATCGCTGTCGCCGCGCATGACTGTGGAGCAGATCGTGGGAGAAGGGCTGAGCGTGCACTTCCCCGAGCTCACGCGGACGCAACGCCGCGAGCGTGTGCGCGCTGTGCTGGAGGAGGTGGGCCTGGAAGCGGGCATGATGTCGCGTTACCCGCACGAGTTCTCCGGTGGCCAACGCCAGCGCATTGCCGTGGCCCGTGCTGTGGTGCTGGAGCCCAGACTGATCCTGCTGGACGAGCCCACCAGCGCCCTTGACGTTTCGGTACAGAAACAGGTGCTCGGATTATTGCGTGGCTTGCAGCAGCGCCGGGGCATGAGCTACCTGTTCATCTCCCACGATCTCAAGGTCATCCGTTCGATCTGCCACCGGGTGCTGGTCATGCGCCATGGCCAAGTGGTGGAAAGCGGCGAAACCGAGCGGATTTTCACCGACCCGCAGCATGAATACACCCGGCTGCTGCTGCAGGCCTCGCTACTCCAGCAGACCGCGTAGTTGCGCTGCAGGTGGACGGGAAGAAAGGAGGTGGTTCCCCTGGTGTCCCGTGATGTGTCGGCCGGCGGGCACGGCCCGCTTTTGCGGGCATTGTGTCGTTTTCCTGGGGAACAGAACCGATTCAGATGTTGCCGGATTGCTGCGTTACGTCCACATAGACGGTAAGACGTTGGCCCGGGCGCAGCAGGGTGTCGCTGAGGCGGTTCCAGCGCTTGAGGTCGGCCACGGTTACGCGGAACTTCCTGGAGATGAGGGCCAGGGAATCGCCGTTACGTACCGTGTAGCCGATGCGCTGGCGCAGTGAATCACTGTGGGGATGCTTGAAGTCGCCGGGCGTCAGGCTCACGCGCGAGACGATGGCCTGTTCCTGCTGCGGGGGTTGGCCCCAGATCACGAGGCTGCGGCCCGGCAGCAGCGGGTCACGCGGCGCCATGCCGTTCCACCTGGCGAGCTGGTCCACCGATACCCCATGGGCCTGGGCAATGCTCCAGAGGCTATCCCCTCGCTGCACCACGTAATCGATGCGATCACCCTTGCGCGGGGTTTCCTGGATATTGGCCAAGCGCTGGTCCGCGCTCAGGCTGTACCGCGCCAGGTCCTTGCGCGCCACAGGGATGACCAGCGAATTGCCGGCTCGGATGGTGTTGCCGCGGATGCCGTTGATTCTCTTGATCAGCGCGATGGTGGTGCGGTAGTGGTGTGCGATGGTGCCCAAGGTATCGCCGTTGCGGATCCGGTGCCGCACCCACTGGATGCGTTCCTGGGCCGGCAATCCGGCAAGACCCGTGCGGAGTGCCTCCGCATTGTCGATGGGGACCAGCAGGGTGTGCGGGCCATCGGGATCGGTGGCCCAGCGATTGAAGCCCGGGTTGAAGCGGTACATGTCGTCCAGGGAAATGCCCGCGAGTTCCGCGGCGAGGTCGAGGTCGATCTGCGAGCCGACGTCCACGGCCGTGAGATAGGGCTGGTTGGCTATGGGCTGCAAGGTCACCCCGTGAGCTGCCGGGTCGCCTACGATGGCCGAAATGGCGAGCAGCTTGGGCACATAGCCGCGGGTTTCACGCGGCAGGTTGAGGGACCAGAAGTCCGTGGCCTTGCCCTTGCGACGGTTGTTGCGTTGTGCCCGCAGTACCGTGCCTTCTCCCGAGTTGTAGGCGGCCAAGGCCAGCAACCAGTCGCCGTCGAACTGTTTGTGCAGGAACTGCAGGTAGTCGAGAGCGGCCTGGGTGGAGCGTGCGATGTCGCGGCGGCCGTCATACCACCAGGTCTGCTTCAGGCCGAAGCGGCGGCCCGTGCCCGGTACGAACTGCCAGATACCGGCGGCCCGGCCGTGGGAATAGGCAAACGGCTGAAAAGCACTCTCCACCACCGGCAGCAGCGCCAGCTCGCTAGGAATGCCACGCCTTTCCACCTCCTCCACGATGAGGTGCATGTACGGCTGGGCACGCTCGGCCACGCGGTCGAGATAGGCCTGATGACGGGCAAACCACGCCAAGTCGCTGGCGATGCCCGGATGCTCGTGGCCCTCCAGGGTCATCCCGCGACGAATACGTTCCCAGATGTCATCGACGGTATCGGTGGCTGCTTCCCGTGTCACCGCCGCGACATCTTCCATGACGTGGGCCGCCTCGACGACGGCCAGTGCTTCCGCGTCCTCGGCTGCAGCGTCCGCTTCCCGAACGACGGTGTCAGGTGCCGTGATGGCCGCTTCCGTTTCCATTTCCGAGGCCGCATCGGGTCGGACCTGTTGCAGGCTGCAGCCGGAAATCGCCAGTGCTGCTGCGCAAGCGAGGAGGATAGGAGGGAGGCTACGGGTTCTTGTCATCGCGCAGGTACGTTTGTGCCATTCACGGTAGTCTTACCGTGAGGCGTCCAGGGTTCGATGTTGAAGCCTTGCACAATTACATGCTTGGCCGCGTGTCACAGTTCTGACGGCCTGTTTCCGCAGCAAGGCTT
This sequence comes from Thiohalomonadaceae bacterium, assembly GCA_041677345.1. Lineage (GTDB taxonomy): Bacteria > Pseudomonadota > Gammaproteobacteria > Thiohalomonadales > Thiohalomonadaceae > JALOAT01. The sequence continues at coordinate 6,909 of JBAYQE010000006.1, read as the reverse complement.
GCGTCGGCAGTGAGGCCGTAGTTTACGACTATCTTTCCGTTCAGCCAGGGAATAACCGGCCTTTCAATCAAGTGTGTCCTTCCAGTACCGCACAGTGGCGAATACCTCGGCGCCGCTGCTGAGCGGCCGCCCGGCAAAGCGCTCGACTGCCGCGCGCAGTGCGGGTTCGTGGCTGCGCAGGAAGGGGTTGGTCTGCTTTTCCAGGGCGAGCGTGCTTGGCACCGTGGGCAGTCCGCTGTCGCGGGCCTGCTGCACCTCGCGCCAGCGTGCCTCGATGGCCGCATTGTCCGGCTCGGCGACACGCGCGAAGCCCAGGTTGGCGAGGGTGTATTCATGGGCACAGTAGACCAAGGTGTCGTCGGGCAGGGCACGGATCCGCTCCAGTGAGGCATGCATCTGTGCCGGCGTACCCTCGAACAAGCGCCCACAACCCGCGGTAAACAGTGTGTCGCCGCAGAACAGTGCCCCTGGGGCCAGGTAACATACGTGATCGCGGGTGTGGCCGGGGGTCTCCAGTACCCGCAGGCGCACGTCGCCCAGCAAAAACTCGTCGCCGTCGCGCACCGCGCGACTGAGCTGGCCGAAAGACCTCCGTACAGGGCCGTACACCGGCACCGGCCAGCGGGCGGTGAGCTCGGCGAGGCCGCCGGTATGGTCACCATGATGATGGGTGATTAAGATGGCCTCGGGCGTGAGGCCCGCCGCCTCGAGGAATCCGATGACCGGATCGGCATCGCCCGGGTCCACCAGCGCGACACGCCCCGGGGCCGTATGCAAGGCCCACACGTAGTTGTCATCGAAGGCGGGAATACAATCGACGTTGAGCATGGTGCAAGATACTGACAGGCAGAGGACACTGGGTCAATGAGCGGAAACCGCAAGGAATCGCGCTGGCGACGCCTGTTGCGTGCCTACCGCTGTGTCGATCCACAGCAGGCGCGACAGCAGCTGTGCGTGTGGTATGAGCGCAGCCTGGGGCAGGCGCTGCTCTCCACCGAGCGCGAGCAACTGGATGAAGTGTTGCCCAACCTGTTCGGTTATCACCTGCTGCAGGTGGGGACTCCCGTGCGCGAGGACCTGGTAAGCGAGTCACGCGTTTCCCACTGCATGGTGCTTGAAGATCTGCCTGCCGCGGTACCTGCCTCGGGCAGGCACTGTCTGTACGGTGAGGCCGCCGCACTGCCATTTGCCTCCGACAGTCTCGACGTGCTGCTGCTGCCTCACACGCTGGAATTCGAGGCCAATCCGCACCAAGTGTTGCGTGAGGCCGATCGCACCCTGGTGCCTGAAGGTCATGTGGTGATCCTGTGCTTCAATCCGTGGAGCTTGTGGGGGCTGTGGCGCCTCCTCACGGGTTGGCGCGACCATGCGCCCTGGTGCGGGCGCTTCTACACACCTTCACGCATCAAGGACTGGCTGGCGCTGCTCGGCTTTGACACCATCCTGGTGCGCGGGTATTTTTTCCGCCCTCCCATCGAGCACCCCGGGATCATGCAGCGGCTCCATCTGCTGGAGCGTGCCGGGCAGCGCTGGTGGTCATTTTTTGGGGGCGGCTTCATGCTGGTGGCGAGAAAACGCGTGACCACCCTCACGCCCATCCGTCCGCGCTGGCGCTCCGAACGTACCCGGCTGCTGCCGGGCCGAATCTCTCAGGCAGGCCTGCGCCGGCACAAGACATGACCGACAACGAAGATATCGTGGAGATGTTCACCGATGGCGCCTGCCGCGGCAATCCGGGCCCTGGTGGCTGGGGGGTGGTGCTGCGCTACAAGGGACGCGAAAAGACCCTGCACGGCGGTGAGCGGCACACCACCAATAACCGCATGGAACTCACTGCGGTCATTCGCGGCTTGGAGACCCTGAACCGTGCCTGCGCGGTGAAGCTCACCACTGATTCCAAGTACGTCATGGACGGGGTGACCAAATGGCTGCCTGCCTGGAAAAAACGCGGTTGGCAGACCGCTGACAAGAAGCCGGTGAAGAACATCGATCTGTGGCAGCAACTCGATGAGGCCATTGCCCGGCACAAGGTGGACTGGCACTGGGTGCGCGGCCACACCGGCCATCCGGAAAACGAACTGGCGGACGCCCTGGCCAATCGTGGCATCGACGAAATGCGTGGCGCGTGACGGCGGGCGTGTGAAATAGCTTTGTGTTCCTTGTGTTGAATTTCTTTTGAAAAGGCCCTGACATGCGCCAGATCGTGCTCGATACGGAAACCACCGGCCTCGAACCCGCCGAAGGTCACCGCATCATTGAAATCGGTTGCGTCGAGTTGATCAACCGCCGCCTGACCGGCCGCACCTTCCACTGCTACCTGAACCCGGAACGTGAGATCGACGACGGTGCCATCGAGGTGCACGGTATCACCAACGAAATGCTGGCCGACAAGCCGCGCTTCACGGATGTGGTGATGGATTTCATCGAATTCGTGGAAGGGACGGAGCTCATCATCCACAATGCGCCGTTCGACGTGGGTTTTCTCAACCACGAATTCAATCTCTGCGGACAGGACTTGCGTATCGACGGCATGTGCCAAGTGCTCGATACCCTCAAGCTTGCCCGGGAACTGCACCCGGGGCAGAAAAACAACCTCGATGCACTGTGCCGGCGGTATGAAGTAGACAACGCGCACCGCGCCTTGCATGGCGCACTGCTCGATGCGGAGATCCTGGCCGACGTCTACTTGGCCATGACGGGTGGCCAGACCAGCCTGTCTCTTGGCGGTGGCACGGCGGGTGCGGATCAACGCCAGGCCGGCGGCGTGCGGCGCGTCGATGCCGGACGGGCGCCTCTGAAGGTGGTGCGCGCCAGCGCCGACGAAAACGCCGCCCATGAGGAACGGCTTGCTGCCATCGACAAGGCCAGCGGCGGAAACTGCGTGTGGAGGAAACTTCAGTCCTAGCCGAGGACCAGCAGGACCACCAGGACAACCACGACGATTCCCAGGTAGTGAAGAATGGCTATTGGCATCGGTCGCTCTCCCGGAATCCGTTCCCTCAGCCAGTGTACTGTGTCGTTCCGCGAGGGTACACGCAGCAGCGAAACGCGACACCGTGCGCTCTGTTTTCGGAACTGTGTACTGGTTCAGTTTTTTACCTCGCTATGCCGGGAGTACACTGCCCGCGTCGCTCGTGGAATTGACTACAAGCGATGGGGGATTTCATGAAAAAATATACATTGGCGCCCTGATGGCAGCCGCCATCACGATGAGCGCCACGGCCGAGGCCGATGTGGGTCTGGCATCAAGGGTGGTACCTTGGGCGCCGGGCTCGAACTGGAGATCGGGGCGTTCTATCAGGGCTCGCCCGATTTGAGCTTTACGGCCCGCGGAGACAGTGCGATCGTGAACAACCCCATTTTCCAGGCCGACCTCACCCGTGAAGAGGCTGACGCCCAGGACGACATCGCTGAATACGACTGGTATCCGGTGGTCTCCCTGGGCATGACCTACACCTTCTGACTACGCTACCGGACGCCCGCGCGCCCAGCGGTACGCGGGCGTTCACCTGTAATGAACATTCTCGCCATTGAAACTGCTACCGAAGCCTGTTCCGCCGCGCTTTATCTGAACGGAGACGTACTGTCACGCCACCAGATCGCACCGCGCGGTCACGCAGATCTGATCCTCGCCATGTGCGATGCGTTGCTTGCAGAAGCAGGTGTGGCCAAGCGTGCCCTGGACGCCGTGGCATTCGGTCGCGGCCCCGGCAGCTTCACCGGCGTACGCATTGCCACGGGTGTGGCACAAGGCATCGCATTCGCGCTCGAACTGCCTGTCGTCCCTGTGTCCACGCTGGCGACCTTGGCCCAGGGCGCGTTGCGCGAGCGGGGTTGGACGCGGGTGCTCGCCGCCATCGATGCCCGCATGGGTGAGGTGTACTGGGCACCGTTCAAGGCGTCAGCCTCCGGCCTGGTGGAACCCGCGGGCGACGAGAGGGTATCAGCGCCGGATACGGTGGTGTTGCCGAATGACGGATCGTGGTGCGGCGCCGGGACAGGTTGGAGCGCCTACGAAGCACGCCTGCCCGCACAGGTGGTGGAGCGCGACGGTGAACGTCTGCCGCACGCCCACGATCTCGCCCTGCTTGCAGCCGCCGCTTACGAGCGTGGCGCATACGTCACGGCAGCAGCCGCCGTTCCCGTGTATCTCCGCGACGACGTCACACACAAGTAATCGAAATCAAGGCCGCGCATCCGGTGCCATCACGTGCACGGAGCACGGCTGTTCTTTCATTCGGCACACACTCGACCAAGGAGCACTCAATGGCTGAGAGAATTCGCATCGGCATCGTCGGCTACGGCAATCTTGGCCAGGGGGTCGAGAAGGCACTCTCGCATAACCCCGACATGCAACTGGTGGGAATTTTCAGCCGTCGGGCGCCGGCCAGCATCAAGCCGCAGGAAGCGGATGTGGCGGTCCACTTAGTGGACAAAATCGGGCAATTCCGCGATGCCATAGACGTGCTCATCCTCTGCGGTGGTTCGAAGAGCGATCTGCCTGAGCAGGGCCCTGCACTGGCGGCGCAGTTCAACACCGTCGACAGCTTCGACACCCACAACAAGATCCCCGAGTACTTCGCCGCCATGGACGAGTCCGCGCGCACGGCGAAGCGTACCGCCGTTATTTCCGTGGGCTGGGATCCGGGCCTGTTCTCACTCAACCGTCTTTTCGGCGAGGCCATCTTGCCTGCGGGTGAGACGTATACCTTCTGGGGCAAGGGTGTGAGCCAGGGACATTCGGATGCCATTCGGCGGATACCGGGTGTGCGTGCAGGTGTGCAGTACACCGTGCCTTCCGCCGCGGCCATGGAGCGGGTTCGCAGCGGCTCGCTGCCGCAGCTTTCCACCCGTGAGAAGCATGTGCGTGAATGCTACGTGGTGCTCGATGAGGGCGCCGAAGCCAAGACGGTGGAACAGGCGATTGTCACCATGCCCGATTACTTTGCCGATTACGACACCACCGTGAGCTTCATCACCGAGGAAACGCTGCAGCGCGATCATTCGACCATGCCGCACGGTGGCTTCGTCATCCGCAGCGGTCGAACCGGCCAGGGCAACAATCAGATGATGGAGTTTTCGCTCAAGCTCGACAGCAATCCTGAATTCACTTCCAGCGTCCTGGTGGCCTACGCACGTGCCGCCTATCGCCTTCACCATCGCGGTGCACATGGTGCGCACACCGTGCTTGATATTGGGCCCGGCCTGCTGTCGCCGAAGAGCGCGGCACAACTGCGCAAGGAACTCCTCTGAAACCCGTGGCCGCGCCGAGGTCACCACGCGTCTAGCCGCGGCCTGCGGTGTGGACGCGGGGAAGGGGGGAGCGCAGGATCAATCCTGCGCCTGAGCTCCGCCTTTCAGCCGAGCAGCTGATCAAGAATGCTTTCGTAGATTGCAGACAAGATGTCCAGTTCGTCCACGCCCACACGCTCATCCACCTTGTGGATGGTCGCGTTGCTGGGTCCGAGTTCCAGTACCTGCGCACCCGTGGGGGCAATGAAGCGGCCGTCGGAGGTGCCGCCGGCGGTGTTCACGTCCGGCGCAAGACCGGTGTGACGAACGATAGATGTGCGCGCCGCGTCCAGCAGTTCACCGGCGGAGGTGAGGAAAGGCTCCCCGGAAAGGTCCCAGGTAAGCTCGTAGCGCAGACCGTGCTTGTCCAGCACGGAGGTGACGCGTTCCTTGAGGCGTGTCGCCGTGGATTCCGTGGAGAAGCGGAAATTGAACAGCGCCTCCAACTCGCCCGGAACCACGTTGGTCGCGCCGGTGCCGGCACGGATGTTGGAAAACTGGAACGATGTCGGCGGGAAGAAGTCGTTGCCCTCGTCCCAGCGCATGGCGCACAACTCGGCGAGCGCGGGCGCGAAGCGGTGCAGGGGATTGTCAACCAGGTGCGGGTAGGCGATATGCCCCTGCACGCCCTTGACGATCAGGCGGCCGTTGAGTGAACCGCGTCGGCCGTTCTTGACCGCATCGCCCACCTGCTTCATGGCGGTGGGCTCGCCCACCAGACACCAGGTCATCTTCTCGCCACGCGCCTCGAGGTGTTCCACCACCTTGATGGTGCCGTTCACGGCCACGCCTTCCTCGTCGGAGGTCAGCAGGAAGGCCATGGAACCCTTGTGGTCCGGTCGGCGCGCCAGGAAACGTTCGCAGGCCGTGACCATGGCCGCGATGGAACCCTTCATGTCCGCCGCGCCGCGCCCGTACAGCATGCCTTCACTCACCGTGGGCTCGAAGGGCGGGAAGGTCCAGCGCTCGACCGGACCCGACGGCACCACGTCGGTGTGACCGGCGAAGGCAAACAGCGGGCCGTCGTTGCCACGCCGCGCCCATAGGTTGTCCACCTCGCCGAAGCGGAGGCGCTCGATGCGAAAGCCGAGTTTTTCCAGGTGTGCGGCGAGCATGTCTTGACAGCCCGCATCCTCGGGTGTCACGGAAGGGCGGGCAATAAGTTCGCGGGCGAGGTCAAGCGTAGCGGACATGGGCGCGTGTCAGGTTGGAGGTGAGGAGTGATTGCCTAAGGGAGAAATTGCCGATAAAGCGCTTCGTCGAAACCGACCAGGACCTTGTTACCACTGACCAGTACCGGACGCTTGATCAGAGTAGGATTTTCCAGCATCAGCCGCATGGCTTCCGGTGATGTGGAAATCTGTTTCTCCCGGTCCGGCAGTTTTCGCCATGTGGTTCCTTTGCGGTTCAACAAGGCCTCCCAGCCCAAGGCAGCACACCAGGCACCCAGGGAAGCATCATCCAGTCCGTCCGCGCGGAAATCGTGAAAGCGGTAGGCCACGCCGTGTTCGTCAAGCCAGCGGCATGCCTTCTTCACGGTGTCGCAGTTCCTGATGCCGTAGACGGTAATCATCGAAGCCGGGAACACTCAGGTGAAAGACCCCGTGTTCCCCGTGT
>JBAYQE010000005.1:0-65202 GCA_041677345.1 Thiohalomonadaceae bacterium | reverse complement strand
CGGGAGGCTGCGCATTCTACGCATTCTGGGGAGAATGGCAAGCGTTGTTTCGTGCTTTTTTCTCCCCGCCCTCGAGGGCCCTGAGGCCGTCGAGAGAGGGCGCATTTTACGCTTCCTGGCCGACTTGTAAAGCCTGCTGCCGGAAGAAACTTTTCCGGGAGGTTTCAAGGGTAGACCAACCCGGGTCGGCGTGCCTCGTACTAATCGCAATTAGCTTATGACAATTTGCTTTAATCGCTGATACGCACAGCAAGCACGTCGCAAGGGGCGGCATGCAGGACGGATGAAGCGGTGGATCCAAGCAGGCGGGCAGCACCTCGCCGGCTGTGGCTGCCCACCACGATCAGTTGCACAGCGAGTTCCTCGGCGACCCGTATGATTTCCGCGCGCGTGGCGCCGGTTTCCACAAAGCAGCGATTGCCATGGATGGCGAAACGGCTGCCGAGTTCCCCTACTTGGCGTCTGACGGACTCCAAGTGCTGCAACTCCAGCTCGAAGGGTACCGCCGGCATCATGTCGTAGACCGGATCGACAAGGACAGGTTCGACGACGTGGACCAGGTTCGCCTGCGCACCGTAGCGACGCGCCAGGTCGGCACCGCGTCCGCACACTTCGTCTGACACTTCGCCGAGATCGACCGCTATGAGGATCCTGCTGTACCCGGACATGTGCACCTCCGTTCGTGCATATTACCGCGGGGAACAGCGGGATGAAAAAAAAAGGCCATGCAGAGCATGGCCTTTGAGATTGGCTGGGGGACTAGGATTCGAACCTAGGTTGGCGGAGTCAGAGTCCGCAGTCCTGCCGCTAGACGATCCCCCAGGAGAACTTGTCGCGCAAAATACCCAATATGCCCAGGAATTTCCAGTGGGCCTCCCTGCCCGCCAGCCAGCGCTTAACGCTTGGAGTACTGGGGACGCTTGCGGGCCTTGTGCAGACCCACCTTCTTGCGTTCGACCTCGCGTGCATCGCGGGTCAGGAAGCCGTTCTGGCGCAGGGGCTTGCGCAGCTCACCATCATAGGCGAGCAAGGCACGGGCAATCGCGTGACGGATGGCGCCCGCCTGCCCGGTGTTACCACCGCCACGCACGGTCACCTTGACGTCGAACTTACCAGCCAGCTCGGTGGTCTCGAGCGGCTGGCGGACGATCATGCGCGTGGTCTCGCGGCCGAAATACTCATCAAGGCCACGGCCGTTGATCTGAATGGCGCCCTTGCCGGGAGCCAGGAAGGCACGGGCGCTCGCAGTCTTGCGGCGGCCAACGGTGCTATAGACCTGCTTCTCTGCCATATCTTTATTACGTCCAATTAAATCTCAAGCGCCTGCGGTTGCTGGGCGGCATGCGGATGCTCGGCACCCGCGAAGACCTTCAGCTTACGGAACATGGCCCGACCCAGCGGGTTCTTGGGCAGCATGCCTTTTACAGCAAGCTCAAGCACACGCTCGGGCGCACGCTCAATCAGCTTCTCGAAAGTGGTGGACTTGTGACCACCCGGAAAACCGGTGTGCCAGTGATAGAGCTTGTCGGTGGTCTTGCGACCGGTGACGCGCACCTTCTCAGCGTTGATCACGATGATGTAGTCGCCGGTATCCACGTGCGGCGTGAACTCCGGCTTGTGCTTGCCACGGAGGCGGAGCGCGATTTCGCTGGCGAGGCGGCCGAGCGTCTTGTTGGTGGCGTCAACCACGAACCAATCGCGCTTCACGGTCTCCGGCTTTGCGCTGAAAGTCTTCATCCCAAAAATCGCTCCAAAACCAATCGGGCCCGCGAAAAAGAGGCGTAATGGTATAGAAACCTTTCGCCGGAAACAAGCCGCGTTCTGAATAAAAAAACGGCGCGGCTCTATAAGGGGGGAGGGCCGCGCCAAACCACCAAAGGAGGATGGAGGAGTACAGATTTGCGGCAATGCGCCACAAATCAGTGGACCCTAATATACTTATGTGAGAACCAACGTCAAGGGTTTCGCCATAAGGATTCACCGCATTATGCGTCTGCGGAGGAGCCGGGTCGCCAGTGCCAGCGCCAGCAGTGTGTACGCGGCGATCACAGCCGCATGGGTCATGGCGTCGAGCGCGGCCAGGTCCTGGCCGGTCATCCAGGGTCGTACCAGGGCGATGGCGTGGCTGAGCGGAAACACCTCGGCGCCGATACGTATGGCGTCGGGCATGCCCTCGAGGGGGAAGAACACGCCGCTCAGCAGTAGCACCGGCGTGAGGAACAGCGTGAAGTAATAAAGGAAGAAGTCGTAGTTGCGTGCCACGGCCGTAATGACCAGCGCCATAGCGCCGAAACACAGGCCCGTGAGAAAGGCCACAGGCAGCACGCCGATGGCCTGCCAACCCTCCACTGCGCCAAGCGCGGCCGCCACCAGCAGGATGGCGGTCGCGCTCAGCAGGCTCTTGCTCGCTGCCCAGGCCGCCTCGCCGAGGACCACGTCTTCCAGCGCGAGCGGCGTGTACAGCATGGCGTTCCAGGTCTCTTGTACTGCCATGCGGGTATAGGCGGAATAGAGGCTCTCGAAGGTGGCCGTGTTCATGGCGCTGGCACATACGAAGCCCGAAGCCAGGAAGGTGACGTAATCCATCCCTTGCAGTTCGCCCACGAAGGCGCCGAGCCCATAGCCGAGGGCCAACAGATAAAGCAGCGGCTCACCGATGTTGCCGAGCAGGGCCGGGCCGGCCAGCTTGCGCCACACGCGCGCGTGCCTGCGCCATACGGCAATCCAGCGCAGGCTGAAGAAAGCCGCCATGAGCCGGCCGTAGCGTGGAGCGGAGGCTGTCATTCGCGCAAGTCCCGCCCGGTGAGCTTGAGGAACACGTCTTCCAGGTTGGCCGGCCGATGCAGGTGCTGGAGCGCAGGGTGGCGATTCAGGCTCTCCATCAGGGCATGGTGGTCGTCGGCGTAGCAAAACAGCGTCTCACCGATCTTCTCGTCGCGTTTTGCGAGCGCCCTGCCCTCTGCCTCGAACCACGCATCGACCCCCGGCCCGTGTACCTCCACCACGTGCGGCTCGATGTGTCGGCGAATGAGCGCGGCCGGTGCATCCACGTCCAGAATGCGGCCGTGATCCATGATGGCGATGCGGTCGCACAGCCGCTGCGCCTCATCCATATAGTGCGTGGTGAGTATCAAGGTGCGCTGCTGGGCGATGAGCATGCGCAGGCGCTGCCAGATGAGCTGGCGCGCCTGGGGGTCGAGCCCGGTGGTGGGCTCGTCCAGGATCACCAGTTGCGGGCTGTTGATCAGGGCACGGGCCAGCGACAGTCGCCGCTTCATACCACCCGACAACTCATCGATGCGCGCATCGGTACGCTGGGACAGATTGGCAAACGACAGCAGTTCCTGGATGCGCGCTTCCAGATCGGGCCCGCGCAGCCTGAAATAGCGTGCGTAGATGCGCAAGTTTTCCAGCACCGAGAAGTCTGGATCGAGGCTATCCTGCTGCGGCACCACCCCGAGTTGTGCACGCATTTCACGCGCCTTTGCCGGCACGGGATAGCCGAGCACCTGCAGGCTGCCGCCATCCGGCGGGGTCATGCCCAGCAACATGCGGAGGGTGGTGGTCTTGCCGGCACCGTTCGGTCCGAGCACGCCGAAGCACTCACCGGCCCGCACGTTCAGATCGATGCCGTCCACGACCGTACTGCCGCTGTAGCGCTTGGTCAGCCCGCGGGCTTCGACAACCATCATCAGGCGTCCCTGCTCACCGTGCGCAGGCGCTCGACCTCATCCTGCCACGCCCCGGTGATGGTCTCGCGCAGGCGGTTCATGCGGCCGTGAAAGAAGTGATCGGCATCGGCCATCCAGCGGTAGTCGGGGCGCAGGCGCCGGCCGTGCACCCAGGCCGCCACGGCCTGTGGCTCGATGACTTCGTCACGCCCACCCTGGATCACCATCCATGGGATCGCGATCTCATCCAGCTGTGTAAAATCGAACAGGCCTACCGGTGGAGCCACCAGCAACAGACGCTGAGCACCCGCCATGACGTGCGCCCGTGCAGCCACGTAGGCACCGAAGGAAAAGCCCGCGAGCCACAGGCCGGCTTCCGGGTAGCGGCCACGGAACCAATCCACCACCGCCAGGAGATCCTGTACCTCCCCCTCGCCATTGGCAAAACGTCCCTGGCTGCGCCCGACCCCACGGAAATTGAAGCTGACGCTCATGAGCCCCATGGCGTTGAATGACTCCGCCATCACATGCACGACCTTGTTGTTGAGGCTGCCGCCATGGAGGGGGTGGGGGTGGCAGATGATGGCGATGGGCAGCCGCGGGTCGAATCGGGCGGGCCCGGATGTAAGCACCTCAAGTGCGCCGGCAGGCCCCTGAATCAGGAGTTCCTCGCCGATGCAGATGTCTTCCTCGAGGCCGTCGTAGCGATGGCGCCGGCGCAGCTCCTGCAGGTTGAAATCGTCCACGTATACCTCGGCCGGTCAGAGTCTCAGGCGTTCGACCACGCGGCCGTGCTGCAGATGCTCGGATATGATCTCGTCGATATCGTCCTTATCTACATACGTGTACCAGACCGCTTCGGGATACACCACGAGTACCGGCCCTTCGGCACAGCGGTCCATGCAGCCGGCCGTGTTGATGCGCACCCCACCCCTTCCCGCCAAGCCAAGCTGCTTCACCTTCTGCTTGGTGTAATCACGCATGTCCTGGGCGTGGAAAGTGGCGCAGCATGCCCCTTCCTCGCGGCGATTGGTACAAAAGAAGACGTGGTAACGGTAATAAGGCATGTGGGCGTCGCAAAAGCAAAAAAGCGATTATATGCGATGTGCACGCCCGGCTCACTTGCCCCGCTTTGAGCCGGGGCGTACGCCTGCTATTCTGCGCCGTCTGTGAATGCATCCCTATCTTCCACCGAGTTCCTGCTGCGCCAGGCCGATCGCTGCGTGATGTGCGGCATGTGCCTGCCCCACTGCCCCACCTTCCGGCGCACCGGCAGCGAGGCCGAATCACCGCGCGGACGCATCGCCCTTGCGCAGGCCCTCGCCCGCAGGCAGTTGCAGGCCGATGACAGCCTGGCTGCACACTTCGATCACTGCCTGTCGTGTTGGGCCTGCGAGGCCATGTGCCCTTCCGAAGTCCGCTACGCCAGCATTTTGGGTGGCGCTCGCCGCCTCATCGCGACACAGCGGGGTTTGGGTAAGGTCGCGCGGCTGACCACGGACGCACTGGCGAATCCGGCCTTCCTGCGCATCGCCGTACGCTTGGGCGCTTCGCCTGCAGCCGCCTTGGTGGGCCCCTTGTCCACCATGGCGCAGCGGCTGTCCGCACTGGCACGGGCACGCCCGCGCCGCACTGCCGCCCAGGCACCCACCCTCGCGCCGGCCTCCGCGCCTCGGGTGGGGCTGTTTCTTGGCTGCACGGGCGAGGCCCTTGACCAGGAGGTACTGGCGGCGGCGGCACACGTGCTGCCGCTGCTGGGCTTCGCCGTCGAGACCCCGGCCCGGCAAGGCTGTTGCGGGGCGCTCCATCACGCCCGTGGTGACCGTGCCGGGTTCGAACAGCGCGCCCTGCATAACCTGGGGGCCTTCGAGACGGAGCACCTGGAGGCCGTGATCAGTGTGGCGAGCGGCTGTGCCGCCATGCTCGCCGAGTACGGCCAATGGCTGGCTACCCCTGGGGCGGCCGACTTCGGCCGCAAGGTCAGGGAAATCACCGATTTCATCGCCGCGCAGGACCTCGCCCGTTTGCCATCCGCGGCACCGCTTGCGGAGCCGGTCGCCCTGCATGTGCCGTGCAGCCAGGCCCACGCCTTACGTCGACCAGACGCCGCCACGACCGTGCTCGCCCATATCCCCGGACTGCGTCTGGTCACGCTCCCGGACAACCGGACCTGCTGTGGCGCGGCTGGCCTGCACATGCTCCATGACCCGGACACGGCCGACGCGTTGCGTGAGCCCAAGCTGGACGCCCTCGCCGCCAGCGGCGCCCGCTACCTGGTGACCACCAATGTGGGCTGCGCAATGCACCTGGCCGCAGGCACGAAGGCACGCGGATATGCGGTCGAAGTGGTGCATCCGGTCAGCCTGCTGGCAAGACAACTTGCCCTCGCCGCCGGCTCCCATTAATTTCTTGTCATGAACGCCAGAAACTATTCACTTCTCGACCACATCCTCATGAACGTCGACACCGGCATGCGCACGGTGCTCGGCCAGCCCCTGCTCACGGAGCGACCCAACCCCGGCGAAAGCCATCCTGAAGCACCCATGTCCGACGCTGAACGGGATCTGGTGGGTCGGCTCATGCGCATCAATCACGCCGGCGAGGTTTCGGCGCAGGGGCTTTATCAGGGCCAGGCACTCACGGCCAAGCTTCCCGAGGTGCGCGACAAGATGGAACGGGCAGCTCTGGAAGAGAACGATCACCTGGAGTGGTGTGAGCAACGCGCCAAGGAGATGGGCACCCACGTGAGCTGGCTCAACCCGTTCTGGTACCTCGGCTCGCTGGCCATCGGCGCCGCCGCGGGACTGGCCGGAGACAAATGGAGCCTGGGCTTCGTGGTGGAGACCGAACACCAGGTCTGCCGCCATCTGGACGAGCACCTGTCCCTTCTGCCGCCCGGGGATCAAAAGACGCGCGCCATCCTCGAACAGATGAAAGAGGACGAGATGCACCACGCCGACATCGCCCAGGCGGCAGGCGGTGCGTCGTTCCCCACGCCCGTGAAGCTGCTCATGAAGCTTAGCGCCAAGGTGATGACCAAGACCGCCTACTGGGTGTGATATGGATTCCGGCCGCGCCGGACGGACGAAGGAGGTTCACCGCCCCTTCCTGTCGCCCCGGTGAAGGCCCTTGCCGCAAGGGTGTGCCCGCGGCTGTCCCCAAGGACGGATGGTCAGCTTGGGATCAGGATCTCGCCGCTTGCCTGGCGCCGCTCACACCATGCGATGAAGTTGTCAGCGGCCAGGGGTGGAGAGAAATAGAAGCCCTGCAGTTCGTCACACCGGCTTTCTCGCAGCAACTCGATCTCCTTGTGACGCTCCACGCCCTCGGCAATGATGCGCAGACCCAGGCTCTTGCCCAAGGCGATAATGGCCTCAGTGACCGCACGATCCGCCGGGTCCTTGTCCAGGTCACGCACGAAGGACTGGTCCACCTTGAGCTTGTCGATGTGAAAGCGGCGCAGGTAATTGAGGCTGGAATAGCCTGTGCCGAAATCGTCGATGGCGAGTGACATGCCCATTTCCTTGAACGCATCCAGCAGCACAATGCTGGCTTCGGCGTCCTTCATGATCATGCCTTCGGTCAGTTCCATTTCGAGGTGCCTGGGCGCCAGGCAATCGCGCTCCAGAATGCCCCTGAGTACCTGCAGCAGATCCTTGCGGTGGAATTGTGCCGCAGAGATATTCACCGCCATGGTGATGGGCTGCATCCCGGCCTGAACCCATTGCCGCTGCTGACGGCAGGCCTCGATCAGCACCCATTCGCCAATGGGCAGGATGAGGCCGGTTTCCTCCGCGATTGGAATGAATTCGGCAGGGGGCACCAGACGCTCGTTCCAGCGCCAACGCACCAGCGCCTCCACGCCGGTCAACTCACCGCTCCAGATGTTCACCTGCGGTTGATAGTGCAGCACGAGTTCGTCCCGTTCCACGGAGCGGCGCAAGGCACTCTCGATGGAGATACGGCGCAGCGCCCGCAGGTTCAACTCGTTGATGAAGAACTGGAAATTGTTGCGCCCCTGCTCCTTGGCGAAGTACATGGCCGCGTCTGCGTTGCGGATCAGCGTGTCGCCGTCAGCGCCGTCCTCCGGATAGATGGCAATGCCCACGCTGGCAGTGATGTTGATCTCGTTATCCTCCAGCCTGAACGGCCGGGCGATGCTGTTGAGTATCTTCTGCGCCACGTGTCCGGCATCGGCCGCGTCGCCCAGTTCGCTTGCCAGCAAGATGAATTCGTCACCGCCCTGACGACTGACCGTGTCATCCATCCGTACACTGGAACGCAGACGCTCCGCCACCTGCTTGAGCAACTCGTCGCCCATGTTGTGACCAATGGAGTCATTGATGTTCTTGAAGCGGTCGAGGTCCACGAATATGACGCCCAGTCGCGTCTCGGTGCGCTGGGCATGGGCGAGGGCCTGTTCCAGACGATCCTCGAACAGCACACGGTTGGGCAGGCCGGTGAGTACGTCGTGATGAGCAAGATAACGGATACGTTCCTCTGCCGCCTTGCGCTCGCTGATATCCGTGCAGACGGCAATGTAGTTCTGCACATTGCCGTCCTCGTCGCGCGTAGCCGTGATCGAGGTATAGAGGGGAAGCAGTTCCCCATTCTTGCGCCGGTCCCAGATCTCGCCTTGCCAGTGGCCAGTGGTGTTCAGCGCCGCCCACATGGTCTGGTAGAAGGCGCGGTCCTGCTCGCCCGAGGCGAACATGCGGGGATTGCGGCCCCGCATCTCCTCCATGGAATATCCCGACATCTCCTGGAGAGCGGCATTCGCGGAGATGATCTGCCGCTCGGCATCGGTGATGAAGATGCCCTGCCGGCTATCCTCGAACACCGTGGCCCACAGGCGCAACTGATTCTCCTCATGCTTGCGGTCGGTGATGTCACGGTGCATGCCCGATATGCGCAAGGCATCACCGGTGGGACTGCGCCGTACCACCGCACCCACGGCGTGCACCCACACCTCCCTGCCATCCTTGCTCAGCATGCGGTGTTCCGACTCGTAGCGCGGCAACTTCCCTTTCAAATGCTCCTGCAGTGCGACCTCCACCTTGGGGCGGTCGGCGGGATGGACCAGGCTGATCCATGCCTCGGCAAGCTGGGACAGCTCCTCGGGTGAATAACCGAACATCTCGGCGAAGCGCTGGCTGAAGTAGTAATCACGGGTCTCGTAGTTGATGTCCCAATAGCCGTCGTTCACGCCCTGCAGGACCAGAGAGAGACGCTCCTCGCTCTGCCGCAGGCGTTGCTCGGCGCGTTTGTGCTCGGTGATGTCGTCATAGACCACCACCACCTCGCCCGTGGGCAACCGATAGATGTAGCAGTCGCGCCAACCCGAAAGTCGTTCCGTGCTCAGTTCGAGTTGCAGCGACTCGGGCTCGCCGGTGCGGTATACACGCTGCAACGCAGCCAGCAGGTCCGCCGCACCGGTGCCGGGGAAGCTCTGGCTCAGGCGTTTGCCGATGACATCCTCACGCCGGGTGCGCTCGATTCGTTGGAAAGCGTTGTTGACGTCCCGGGTGGTGAAATCCTGCCCGTCACCCACCGCCTGAAACACCATCAAGCCGGAACTCATGTTCTCGATGAGCTGGCGGTATCGGTATTCGCTTGCGCGGGTCTCGGTCTCTGCGCGCATCCGCAGCTCGTCGCGGCGGATGCTGTCCAACGCAAAACCAATGGCTTCCGAAACCTCCCGCAGCAGGGAAAGCATCTGCTCATCGAAAAAGTTCGGCTCGTCCGAGTACACGGAGAACACGCCCGTGGTGCGGTGCTGCTCGCGGATCGGCAGGGATGCCGCGGCACGCACTCCCTGGACCTCGGCAACCCTGTGCCATTGCGCCTTACGCGGCTCAGTGAGGATATCGTTACTTACACACGCGCCGCCGGTGATGACCGCGCAGCGGGTTACGCCGAGACTGCCCGGGGCGACCTCTTCCAGGGACAGGTGTTGTCGCATGAAGTGGTCACGGTGGGCCCCCGCATGGGCCACACCGGCCAGCGTCGCACCTGACTGATCCAGGCGGCTGATCCAGGCATCCACGAAACGGCCATGTTCCACTGCGATGCGGCAGACCGCCTCGAACAAGGACTGGCGCTCATGGAGCCGCACGATGGCCTCGCTCGTCTGGCTCAGCACCAGATACAGGCGATTCGCCCGCTGGAGTTTCTGTTCCGCGACCTTGCGCTCGGTAATGTCGCGCCCGATGGTCTGGTAGTACACCTTGCCGTCGGTCTCGATCATGCGGGCACTCACTTCCAACGGAAACACACGGCCGGCCTTGGTGACGTTGCGCACCTCGTAGATGTAGGCCCTGCCTTTGACGATCTGCGACCATTGCTGTGTGAACAGCGCCCTGTCTTCCGGAACGCGCAGGTCCGCCACATGCATGCGCTTCAACTGTTCGCGGCTGTATCCATACACCTCTTCCGCGCGGTCATTCACCTCCAGGATGCGCCCTTCCCCATCGGCCAGGATGATGATGTCATTCGCGTACTTCGCGAGATAGTCGAAGTGGCGTGCCAAGGCCTCTCGCTCACGCGCGGCCTCCGCCCGGTCGTGCTCCCGTTCCGATCGCCACCACAGGTACACCAGCACCGAGGCGAGGCCGAGCACGGTAAGCGCTACTGCGGTGATCCATACCGCCACTTCACGGATGGCGGCATACACCTCGCGCTGGTCGACCTTCACCAGCAGCCGCCAAGGCGTGTCGGGCACCGGCATCGCCACCCCGAGCACGGGTTCGTTGCGGTAGTCGGTGCCCTCCATGGCCCCGCTGAGCTGGAGTGCGCGAAAGGCGACGCGCGCATCGGCGGCACTGCTGGTCTGGCCCGCAAAACCGAAACGCGGCGCAGTGATGAAATGCACCCCGTCCCCTTCGGGCCGCAACAGCAGTACCTCACCTGAACTGACGGGGCCTGGCCAGTCGAACAGCACGGAAGAGAACGCATAGCCGGGATTGATCTGCACGCCCATGACCCCTGCCGGCACGCCCGGCTCCTCGCCGCTGGGGATCGGGGTGAGCAGGTACAAGTGCACCATGGGCAGCCCACCGTTGGTGACGCCGTCGAAGATCTGGGGCTGTCCCGTCGTCAGCGCTGCACCAATCAGGTCATCGATCTCGGACGGCAGCGTGAGCGGGGCGCCCAGCCGGTAGCGCAGCGCACCCTCGGCATCGAATACGAAGAAACTCTCGTATCGTTGGATGGAAACCAGCGAGGCGAAGCTCTGGGACAGAACCTCGCTTGCCAGGGGATCGTCACCTTCGAGCAATCCACGCAGGTTATCCAGTACCCGCGGGTTGGACGCCAGCAGATTGATCTCGGTCAGGCGGTCACGCCGCCATGCCTCGAGGGCGCGCAACTTATCGTCGGCGACACCGGTGAGGTAGTGGGTTGCTTCTCCGCGCAGGCGTGCGCGTTCGAATTCGAAGATCCCGTAGGCGGCCGTCACGATGGCCGCTGCCACGCCGAGTAACAGCAGTGCGAGCGCAGGCACATACCTGATCAGGCGCATACCGCGCAGCCGCTCCAGCCAGTGCCGGCCGATGGTTCCCCGGTTGGTCATGGCGTACTCCGACGCGACGCGGCGGCAGGCCGGCCGCCTCCTGCCGCCGGCTTGCCGCCGCGTGCATAGCCCGGCCCATGGCCCACAGAACCGGATGCGTTGCCTGGCGTGCTGCTTAGCGTCGGGCTACGCGATACACCCACAGCAGCAGTACGGCACCGAGGACTGCGATGCCGAAGCTGGACAGGTTAAATCCGGTCACGCCTCCGAACCCGAGTGCCGAGCCGATGAACCCCCCCAGTAGCGCACCCAGGATGCCGATGGCGATGGTGATGAAGAAGCCGCCTGGATCACGCCCCGGCATCAACAGTTTCGCGAGGACGCCCGCGATGAGACCGAACAATATCCACGTGAAGATACCCATGATCCGCACCTCGTGGCTGACAGACTCTGTGAAAAGCATAGGCCGTGGATGCGAGGCGCAAGGTGGACCATCACGAAACCACACGCTCCCACCATCTTGCTGGTCAGGTGATTCACTCCCCGATCCCTGCGGCTGCATTCATCCCCACGTTGGCATGGCGGCCGGGCAGCGGAAGTTGTCGCACCCGTGTGGGCCGCAAGCCGGTGCCGGTGCACGGCGTGGCGTGGCGCCCGTCAGTGGGGGTGGTGCCCGGCCTATCCCCCGGAGTCAGGTACACGCCCGGCTCCGGCACCGTTCTGTCCGCCCGCATCACCCTCGACACGCCCACCTTCCGCAAAGGCGTCGCGCAGGAAGCCCAGCAGGGCTGCCTGGTGTCGGCGCAGGGAGAGGAGCCGGTGATCGGAATCCGGGACCACCAGCAGCCGGACACGGGCCCGGCCGCGGGCGGCGTGGATGGCTTGGACGTCGGCTACGGGGACGCGCTCGTCGCGCGCCCCGTGTACCAGCAGCACGGGGCAGGGAATGCACGCGATGGTGCTCACCGGCGCGATGGCGTCGTAGCGTGCGCCGATGGTGCGCTCGATATGACGGAGCACCCACCAACCCACGGGCAGGTAGGGGATGCGGTTGCTGCTCATCATGGTGCGCATGAGCTCGCGCGGGTGGGCGAAAGCGGCCAAGCTCACCACGGCGGCCAAATCACGGCGGCGCGAAGCGGCGAGCAACACCGCGGCAGCGCCCACCGAGTGGCCCACGAGGGCCAGCCTGGCGGCATCGACCTCCGGGCGAACCTTCAGCCATGCGAGCGCGTGCTCCACGTCCTCGCTAAACTTCACCATGGACGAAAAGCCGTCACCATCACTGAGCCCATGGTTGCGGGCATCCACCAGCAGCACACTCCAGCCCGCCCGGTAGAGTGGCTCCGCCAGCGGTAACAGGTGTTCCGCATTGCCACCCCAGCCGTGCAGCAGGACCAGGGCAGGTGCCCGGCACGCCTGGGGGACGAGCCAAGCGTGCAACCGGCGCCCCTTGGCAGTGGCGATGCGCACCGTCTCGAAGGGCAACCCGAAGCGTGCGGGTGTGAGGCGCTCGCGCACCCGCGGTGCCCGCCAGGCCAGGCGTACCAGCGCCGGCAACAGGGCGAAATGCAGCGTCGCCAGTACCAAGCCCAGCTTCAGCCCCAGGGCAAGTGTGTCGGGGAGGTTCATAGGCCTTTGCAAGCATAATCATGAGGCACCGGGAAGAATATCCAACATGGCCTGCGTCGCGGTCCGATGCGTTCCACGGCTTGCAGGGTTGAAGCTTTTTCAAAACGACCTGTTGACGCGCGCGCCATTTTCCGCAAGAATGCGCAGCCCTTGCAGGCTGTAGTGTGCAAGGCAACGGAGCGGTAGTTCAGTCGGTTAGAATACCGGCCTGTCACGCCGGGGGTCGCGGGTTCGAGTCCCGTCCGCTCCGCCATCTCCTCGAGAAAACGGCGCCTTCAGGCGCCGTTTTCGTTTCAAGGCAGTCCCTTCACAGGGACTGGGCAAAGTAGTTCGCCAGGTAGTCGTCGAAAGACAATGTGTCCGACTCCTCCTTCTCGCGCTGTTCTGCCAGGGACTTCTCGCTCAGTTCACGCAAGCGTCGTTCGAACTCCGCATCCGGCGCCAAGTGCCGGAACCACGCGCGGTGCTGAAGCGACATGCGTTTGGCGAAGGTGTGGAAGCTCTCACCGTTCTCCCGCATCTCATGCAGCATGCGCGCCGAAGGTGTTCGATCCGGGTCTTCCACTGCCGCCCGCTGCATCGCCAGCGCGGATGCGTAACGGCCTTCGGACAGACCCGCGTCGAGCGCGCAGGCGATGGGCTCCAGCGCATCACACAGGTGGTGTGCCCATTGTTTGAGCGTGATCTGCTCGCCGTTGCGCATGAGCATCAGGCCCGGTTCCCGCCCCCGTTGCGCGGCCTCCATTTCGTTCTTGTCGATCTCCGAACGCTCCCACGGGCTGATGCGGGGACTGTCCTCGAACAGACACCACAGCATGAGCAGATGCAGAAAACGCATCTGCTCCTCGCCAATGCCCAGCGGTTCGTACGCGTTCACGTCCAGTGAGCGCAGCTCGATGTAACGCACCCCACGCCGCTTCAAGGCCAGGGTGGGTTTTTCGCCGTTCTGCAGGATCTGTTTGGGACGCACCGTGGTGTAGTACTCGTTTTCGATCTGCAGGATATTGGTGTTTAGCTGGCGGTACTCGCCATCCACCTTCACGCCGATCCGCTCATAACCGGGGTAGGTCGTGTTGATGGCGTAGGTGAGCGTGTCCACGTACTCATCGAGGTTGTCGTAACACGCGCGCACACCGATCTCGTGTTCGCGGTTATTCTGATACCCGATGTCGCCCATACGCAGCGAGGTGGCGTAGGGGCTGTACCAGGTGCCCGCATCGAAGGCGACCAGCGAGCCCGGACTACCGTCCTGCAGGAAGGACTTGCACACTGCCGGCGATGCACCGAACAGGTAAGGTACCAGCCAACCGACACGCTGCAGGTTGCGGATCAGGCCGAAGTAGCCGTCGGAGATGAAATCCTGGCGGGGGCGCGTATCGCCCTCGAGCGCCTGCAGCGCATCCCAGAAGCGATCGTCCAGGGAGAAATTGAAATGCACGCCTGAGATGGCTTGCATGATGCTCCCGTAACGGTGCGCAAGACCCACACGGTAGACGTGCTTCATGCGGCCGGCGTTGGATGTGCCGTAGCGGGCGATGGGGACGCCGTCTTCGCCCGGCACCACACAGGGCATGCTGGTCGCCCAGAGATATTCATCACCGATGTGCGCGTAAACGAAGCGGTGCAGTTCGCGCAGGAAGCCGAGCACCTCTTCCATTGTGGCGAGTGGCGGCGTAATGAGTTCGAGCAGGGCTTCGGAAAAATCCGTGGTGATGTAGGGATGCGTGAGCGCCGAACCCAGTGCGCGTGGATGGGCGGTGTGGGCAATACTGCCCTCGGTGTTCACCCGCAGGCTTTCCTTTTCGACACCGCACAAGAACGCCCCAAGCAAAGAGGCATGGCCTGCGGCCATGAAGCGGTTCAGGCGCGATAGATAAGATGTATGCAAGACAGCGGGATTCCAGGTGAGGGGTGCGCGAGCGTTGCCGGCGAACTTAATACGTCACAGGCAATACTGCAACCACTCGCCCGATAGGCTCATTTCGACTTTGCAAGCGGGCGATCACTGCAACTATAGCGAAAGCATGCGCCAACCACCCCACATGGTCACGCCCAGGGCGAGCATCAACAGCACGGCCGCAAGGACTTCGCGCGCCCGTCCCGATTCACGCCGTAACAACAGCAGTTCACGGCCGTATATCTGCTCGCCGCGGGAACCGAGCTCGACCAGATGTTCCCACGCCGACACCAGTGGGGCCGGTATTTCCACCTGCCGCCAAGCCTTCGCGTCACCCTCGATATCGGTTGGCAGCAGCACGCCCTCTGGCTTGCCCTTGGGGAAGCTGGCACCCTCTTCACACAAGACGATACCGCGCACGGGCAACTGGGGCAGATGATATTTCACCGCCATGACCAGTTCGTGGTTCGCCAACAGTGGATTGGGAAACCGAAAGGTACGACGGCCCACCACCCGCGCCCAGGTGTCCATCTTCTCGCCGCCGAACATGATGCCGCGACCACGCTGCAGTGTCACGACGAGGATTTCCTTCGAGGTGAGCACCAGCCAGTCGATGAACGCGAGGGAATCCATGCCGTTGTCCAGCGAAACGTCGCGCATGGCGAGCTTGCCCAATCGCCGGATACTCCTGCGCACACGGGCCTCGCGTCGCCGACGGGCCATCCATGGACGCAGCAGCCACAGGCCAACGAGCAGCAATAATGCCGCCAGGCCCCATACCATCTGCAGTTGGAAGAGGAAATACTGCAGTTGGCTTGAGGATTGCTCGATAAGGGCGTGGTAGTCGTTCATGGCATCCGCCCTCTGTGGAGGCCGGATTCTTTAAAAGCGGATGACAAACCTAATACGCTGCCTTCGTCGGTGCAACCCTTGACAGACGTGAAATTGCGGCCGCGGTCACACACTTGACCAGCACGCACGCTGAACATTAATTATCCAGAGAGTGACGCATTCGCGCTTGCGGAGGGTCCATGCGACAACCGGACTTTGCCTGCACCGGGCTGAACCGCCTCGAGGAAGGCGATCTCCGCTTCCTCATCGAAAACATGCCCCGGGCCGGCGGTAGCTACGAGGAGATCGCGCGTGTGCTGGCGGCCATGCCGAGCACGCTCGAATCCATGCTCACAAGCGACTACGTGTACGCGCTGATCCGGGACAGGCACCAGTTGCTACTCAGTGTCTCACCTTTCCTACTATTCGGTGTGTTGTTGCGCCGCAGCCTGGATACACCACGTTCGGCGGTGGAACGGCGTGTGGTCAATTACCTTGCCAACCTGCTGGCCCTGTTCGTGCGTACCGAACGGCTGTATCGCGTGGAGCACGGTAGCGACCCCAAGGCCTATTTGGTGGAGCTGCTGCAGGGCCTGACCGAGGCCGAGCCGCGCCGCCAGTTCATCACCTACGCGCATATCGGAAACTACGCCCTGTGGTTAACCGGGCTGCAGTCGGCCTGGCTCGAACACCGTCTCCGCTACGGCCGGCGCCCGGTGGACGCGCGCTATTACGAGTCGCAGGGCAGTGCCTATTTCGAACGGGCCGCCCACCACGCCCTGGCGCGGGAATTCGGCCTCGAGGATGTGTTCCTGCGCCTGTCCATGATGTTCGAACACTACCGCGCAGCCCTCGACCGGATGCGGCGCAACGAGATGTCCGACTGACCGCGCAGAGCACCAAGAGCCCCACGACAACCCAGGTGACAAGGACCGTCTCAGCAGCGACTGAATACCCATGGCTCCTGCCCACCGATGACAGTCGCGGGGCTGTAATCACAGCCGCACAGCAGGATTATTCGACCGACAGACGGCTGGTGTCGATGTCCGGGGCGCTCACTGGTTCGGGCTCCACCAGTTGCACGCCCGGTTCCGCCAGGGTCATGGTCGAGGTATCGACCGCAAGATCGGCCGCCTTGCTGGGCTCCACGAGAACGGCACCCGGCTCGGCCAACGACAGCCCGCGCAGGTCCAGTGCCAGGTCCGGGACTACCGCAGGTGGCACCAGGGTCACCCCGGGCGGGTCCAGGGACAGGCGGTGGGTGTCGATCACCGGGGGGATCACCCCTTCGGGTTCGACCAGCACCACACCGGGCGGAGCGACGGTGGCGTCGATTCCGCCATCGGCACTCGGCGCACGAGCGGCCGGGGTCGGGGAAGCCACCGGTGCTGCAGGGGCTTCGGCGACGGCGGCAGCCGCCATCGGGTTCTCCACCTGCACGATGATGCCCGCCTCACGCAGGGCCTTCTGGTATTTGAGTGCCGTGGCCTCGTCGAGCCCCTTCTTGATGACGAAACGCCGACCGGAGAACAGCGGTTCCACTTTGGCCACGTCCGTCTTGAACATCCCGGCCAGGTTGCGCTTCACCTGGGCGGGATCGCTGCCTGGCACGCTCACGCCGTTGAACACGATTTCAAAGGTGTAGTGGGTCATTCACGGCCTCCCTGTTCAGCCGATGAAAGCACGCCCCCACCTACCCGCCAAGCCCCACAGTTCACATTGGCGCGCAGCGGCCATGTGACCTGCGCGGGAAGGAAAACACCCAATCCACGTCGAATACCGCCTACCCCCTCCAAAGTGCATCCCGCAACCCGGAGCTGCGTTCGATGCGCCGCTGCACGGCGCGCGTGAACAGGGGGCGATTGCCCCACAGCTCCACCTTCCGGCGTGCACGGGTAATGGCCGTGTAGACCAGTTCACGGCTCACCACCGGTACATCCACGTCCGGCATCAACACCAGGCAATGGTCGAACTCCGAGCCCTGGCTCTTGTGCACGGTCATGGCGAACACGGTCTCGTGGGCGGGCAGGCGATGCAGCAGCACGCGGCGCAGTTGCCCGTCGGGCATGGCAAAAAATGCGCGCAGGCGCCCCTCGGCCTGTGGGTCCGGCAGGATGATGCCGATATCGCCATTGAACAGTCCAAGGGCGTAGTCGTTGCGGGTGATGAGCACAGGCCGGCCGGGATAATGACGCCCGTGCCCAGGCAGCAGCCCGGCACGCCGCAGGGCGGCCTCGGCCCAGGCATTCACCTGCGCCACACCGAAGGGCCCCGTGCGCAATGCGCACAGGAAACGGAAGCGGCCGAAACACACCAGCGCCTGCGCGGGATCGTCCGTCTCCAGATAGGCACGATAGCCCGCGAGCGCCGCAGCACCGACGGCTTCGGCCACGCCCGCGGCACCCACCTCCCGCCATGCGGTGTCCGGGTTGTCGCCATCGCACACCGCCAATGCCTCCTGTGCATTGCCGCGATTAACGGCGCGCGCCAGCCGGCCGATGCCGCTGTCGCTGCCGAAGCGGTAGCTGCGCGTAAGTACGCTCAGGCTGTCAGCCATGGCGGGCAACACGCCCTCACCCACTGCCGGTGCTGGCACGTCGAGGCGCGCCAGTTGTGCGGCGAGTTCCTGTGAACAGGGCATCTCCTCACCACGGTTACAGATGTCGCCCAGCACGCTGCCCGCCTCGACCGAGGAGAGTTGATCACGATCGCCGAGCAGGATGAGGCGTGCATGCGCCGGCAATGCATCGAGCAGGCGCGCCATGAGCGACACGTCCACCATGGAGGCCTCGTCCACCACCAGCACGTCCAGGTGCAGGGGATTCCCCGCGTGATGGCGAAAACCGGTCTCGCCCGGGATGGCGCGCAGCAGGCGATGGAGCGTGGATGCCTCCTCCACGATGGCCGCACGCACACCTTCGTCACAGACGAGCGCCTGCTTTGCATGACGTATGGATTCGGTAAGACGGGCCGCGGCCTTGCCGGTGGGCGCGGCCAGCGCGATACGCGGTACCGCCGGCCAGGACTGCTCTACAAGCAAGGCCAGCAAGCGCGTCACGGTGGTGGTCTTGCCGGTACCCGGGCCACCGGAGACCACGGCCAGACGGCGCAGCAAGGCGACGGCGGCCGCGCGGCGCTGCGGGTCATCCGCATCGTCACTGGCGGGAAACAGCCGCGCCAGGCCGGCGCGTGCGCGCGGCACGTCGATCTCGGCCGCGGTGGCACGGCGGCTCAGTTCGCGCACCAGGATCTGTTCGAAATGCCAATAGCGGCCCAGGTAGAGGCGGGCGCGCTCATCCAGCACCAGCGGCATGTCCGCGCCCTGACCCACGGCACCGCTGGCGCGTAGTACCTCGCGCCAGGGCGCGAGCGCGGGCGCAACCAACGCCGGGTCATCCAGCACGGGACGGCCCGCCGCCTCGTCGAGGGCAATGCACACGTGCCCATCCGCCGTGGCGCGACTGGCCAGCGCAGCGGCCAGCCACAGTTCGGGTGCGTCGCAGCCCGTCACCTCGCACACGCAGGCCGCGAAATGGTAGTCCAGGTCGCGCAGGCGCTGTCCGTCCACAGCGTGACGCAGTTTTTGGCGCATCACGCGGCCCTCCCTGCGAACAGCGCATCCAGGGCCTGCACCAGCGCGGCGGCGGGGCGGTCGAAATGCACTCCGGTTTGCGGCCCCCGACGCGCATCCATGCCGCGCAGGAACAGGTAGTACACACCGCCGAAGTGACGTTCGTAGTCGTAGTCCGCGAGGCGGCGTTTCAGGTAGCGGTGCAGGGCCACGCAGTAGATCAGGTATTGCAGGTCGTAACGGTTGGCCGCTACCGCCGCGGCTACGCGTGGGCGGTCATAGTCGGCCGTGCTCGCGCCCAGATAGTTGGACTTGTAGTCTGCGATATAGAAGCGGCCGGCGTACTCGAACACCAGGTCGATGAAGCCGCGCATCACGCCGGCACCCACGTGGAAGTGCAATGCCGGACCGCTCTCGAAGTGATTGGCGAAGCGCGCCGCCACGCCAACCAGTGCCGCCGCGTCGAAGGTTGCGAGCGGGTAATAGAATTCCAGCTCGATGAGGCGTCGCCCGGACGTCACCTCGCGCAGGCGCAGCCCCGCGCCGTCCAGCGGCGTGTCCAGCACATTGGCAACCATGGCCTCCATGGCACCCTGCCAACCCGCATCGAAACCATGGCGCTGCAACTGTTTCTGCACCTCTTCGGCCAGCACCGTGCCGTGCGCCTGCGGGAAGTCGCAGCGCTCCAGCAGCTTGTGCATGAAGATACCGGCCCGTGAACCGCGCGGGAATTGCAGGATGTGCGGACCGGTCGCGTTGGCCGGTGCCTCCACGTCCTCGGCTCGCGTGCCGTAGTCCGGGCGCTCATGATCGTGGCCCGAAGCGAGACCGGTATAGCTGGTGACACGCCAGTCCACGCTCACGCGCCGCTGGGGCGTGCATGCCGCAAGCACCGGCAGCTCGGCAACGGCGCGGTAGGCCGTCACGACCTGTTCCGGCGGCAGTTCTTCCACCACCACGCAACCGGGGACACGCGCAGCCCAGGACTCCAGTGCACCGCGCAGTGCCGCATCGTCCAGTGCCTTCATGTTCTCGGTGAAGGCGCGCGGTTCCGCCACCATGCCGTCGCCGTGCAACAGCCAGGCCATGGCCGAGCGCTTGGCGCCGGCGAAGCGTCCCCAGGTGAGATAACACAGGTGCTTGGCGCGGGTGAGCGCCACGTACAGGAGACGCAGGTCTTCCGCCAGGCGCTCGCGCTCGGCGCGCTCATGGTTCGCATCCCACGCGGGCGACCCCAGGTCGAGCACCGGCCGGCGGTCGTCGTCGTGACACAGCACCGCACCCTTGCCATCCGCCTTGCGCGTGGACCAGGGAAAGGGCAGGAACACCACGGGGTATTCCAGACCCTTGCTCTTGTGGATAGTGACGATCTTCACCAGCGCCTCGTCACTTTCCAGGCGCAGTTGCTGCTCTTCGTTTTCGCCGTTGGGTTCACTGCATTGATCGACGTACCAGCGCAGCAGGTTTTCCATGCCTGCATGCTCGCGTGCCGCCCCGTGGATGAGCTCACCCAGTTGCAACAGATCGGTCATACGCCGCTCGCCGTCGGGCAGGGCCAGCAGGCGCGGCGCGACCTCCCAGGCCTGGAGCAAGGAACGCAGCATGGGCATGAATCCGCGCGTCAGCCAGCGTTCATGGAACGCCTGCACCTGTTCCAGGGATTCCTCCCAGCGTAATTCGTCGCGAACCAGGTCGTCGATGGCCGCGGCCGTGAACCCGGCGAGGGTGGTGGCGAGCGCAGCACGCAGCCGCCGCTCGTCCGTGGGTTCGGCCACGGCCAGCATGACACGCAGCAGTTCATCGGCCTGCTCACTGGCAAATACACTCTCGCGCACCTGGGAGACCGCGGGGATGCCGGCCTCACGCAACGCCGCCTGCACCTGGTCCGCTTCGCGGTGGGTACGCACCAGCACCGCCATATGGTGCGGCGCCAGGGCCTCGTCGCCGATACGGGCACGGCCTTTCGCACCCAGTGCCAGGAGCCGTGCGATCTCCGCGGCGCAGGCACGTGACAGATGCTCGGCTGACCAGCCGCTGGTGATGCGACCGTGGTGCACCTTGGCGTGTGCCGCCGGCACGAACCAGGCATGCAGTGCAGGCGGAATCTCGCCGTCGATGCGCAACGGTTTTGCATCGGCCTTGCCCGCTGCCTGGACCTCATGGAAGCCGATGTCCTCGGCGAATATGAACGGCGCATGGTGGGACTTGAACAGCGCATTCACACCCATCACCAGCGCGGCACTTGAACGCCAGTTGGTAGCCAGGGTGAAACGGTCGCGCTCCGCATCGGTTGCGCGCTTGGCTTCGATATAGGTGAACACATCGGCGCCCCGGAAACTGTAGATCGCCTGCTTGGGGTCACCGATCATGAACAGCGCGCAATCCTCACGGCCCGTGTAAATGCGGGCAAAGATGCGTGCCTGTTGCGGATCGGTGTCCTGGAACTCGTCGATCATGGCCACGGGAAAACGCCTCGCCACCTGCTGTGCCAGGGCGTCCCCACCGGCACCGTGCAGGGCATCGGCCAGGTGCGCGAGCAGGTCATCGAATGAAACCAGCCCACGTTCCGTCTTGCGGCGCACCAGTTCCTCGCGGCAGAAGCGCAGCGCCGCGGCGGTGAGCTGCATGACCCGCGCCTTGCGCATGTCCGTAAGGTCCTGGCACAGGTCAAAGAAGGCATGACGGGGGGCCACGGCACCCTTGTTGCGCCGCGACGGCATGAGCGAGGCGTCGAGATGGGCGCTGGTGAACAGCTCGAATCCGCTCGGCAGCAGGTAATCCTCGGCGTCCGCCGCGAAGTGCTCATCCAGCGCGGCGGCGGCCTCCAGGACCTTTTTCTCGGGATAGGCGTCCTTGCCCTTGGAGAGGTCTTTGGTGCCGGTGAGCAAGGCGACGATCGCCTCGCGTTG
Organism: Thiohalomonadaceae bacterium; assembly: GCA_041677345.1. GTDB lineage: Bacteria > Pseudomonadota > Gammaproteobacteria > Thiohalomonadales > Thiohalomonadaceae > JALOAT01. The sequence goes on along the minus strand of JBAYQE010000005.1, from coordinate 43,181 downwards.
CGCCTGCCACATGGCCGCGGCCTGTGCCGCCAGCCTGCGCCAGGCCGTACCGTCACAATCCTCTTCGGCAATCACCGGCACCACGCGCAGGTCGGGTCGGGCGAGATGGCTGTGGATCGTCTCGTACAGTCCCGCCGGTGTGCCCCAGGTCTGCTGGGCAAGGCGTGCCAGACCTGCGTCGGCGGTGTAGAAATTGCGGCGCCAGAAGTCTTCCGTCACTGCATGGCGTAATTCACGATCGTCCGCCACGAGCTCCAAGTCGAACGGCATACCGCTCTCGAAGGCATGCTCCTGCAACATGCGCTGGCAGAAACCGTGAATGGTAAAGATGGCGGCCTCATCGATGCAGGTGAGCTCGTCTTCGAGGCGGCGCGCAGCGGCGGCACGATCGGGCTGGGCGGCAATCAGCGCTTGCAGCACCGCATCCTCGCTTTCGGCCCCCTCCAGCACCGCGATGGCCTCGCGCAGGCGCGCGCGGATGCGGTCGCGCAGTTCCTCGGTGGCGGCCACGGTGAACGTGACCACCAGGATGTCGCGTACCGAGCGCTGCTGTTCCAGCAGCAGGCGCAGGTAAAGCGTGGCGACGGTGTAGGTCTTGCCCGTGCCGGCACTGGCCTCGATGAGCCGCACACCGTGGCACGGCAGGGTGAGCGGATCGAGGGGCCTCATGGCAGGGCCTCCTGCTCGGCCACCGCCAGTACCGGCGCGAACACCGCCTGCGCCAGCCGCGCGAATTCCGCGTCAAGGGGATCACGGCCGCGAAAGGCTACCCTGTTGCAGGGGTCGGCGGCCTCCGTATACCGGTTGCCGAAAGCATCGGGCTGCCAGGCAGCCAGTGCCGCCGCCATGGCATCCCTGCCGGCGGCGTCTGCCTGTGCGAAGGCCCAGGACGTGCGCGGAAAAAACGCAGCGGGTTGGCGTTGCCCCATGCGGTAGATGGCGAGCAGTTCGCCGAGCACGGCCAAGGGGTCCGACACCGGCGCGAGCACCAGGCAGGTATCGCTGGCCAGGTGCCGGGCCGCACCGGCATCCTGCCGGAGCGCACAATGGACCACGTGGCGGATCCACAGTGCCAGCACATCGCCGGCTGTGAGCTTCGCATGACGGTAGCGCACCAGGCCGGTCGCGGTGATCCCGTCCAGCCAGCCGCGCAGGCGTTCGCTGCCGACCGCCAGGTCCACTTCCAGCGGCGGCTGCGGCGCACCCAGGTGTGGGCGCAGGACCGCCACATAGTCCTCAAGGGAGGCGGTGCATGCGTCGAAGGCGAAGTCGCCGAAATGGCCGCTGGGGAGCAGGCCCGCAACACGCAGCCTGTGCCGCTGTGCCGTCAGCTCGCCGCCAGCGAGGACATCGGCCACCAGGTCCTGGTTGAGCTGGTAGCGTGTGAGGCTATCCAGCTCGAAGGGCTCGTTATCCTCCAGCACGTCCTCGTCCCCATCCAGCACGACACCGAGGCGCCGGCGCAGGAAGTGGCGTGCGGGGTGGCGGAAAAAATCCAGCACATCGGCCAGCTCGATCTCGACTTCGGCCGTTTCCGCCGCGCCCAGCGCAGCGTCGCAGAAAGGCGTCAGTGCGCGGCGCTCACCCGCCTGTGCCTGTGCCCCGGGCAGCCATTCAGCGGCGTAGCTGAACAGGCGCGGATCGGTACCGAAATAACGCGCGCTGAAAGGCTGCAGCGCATGCGTGGTGAGAAGATGCTCGCGCATGCTGCTGGCCTGGACGGTAAAGCCCTGTTCCACGTGATCGAGCAGTTCGCTCACCAGCACGGAGGGTAACATGAGGCTGTTGTCGCGCAGGTTGCGTCCCACGTAACTGATGTAGAACACGTCGCGCGCCGCGAGCAGCGCCTCCAGGAAGGTGTAGCGATCGTCGTCCCGCCGGGAACGATCACCCGGGCGTGGCTGCTGTGCCATGCGATCGAAGCCGAGCGGGCGCTGTACGCGCGGGAAGTCCTGATCGTTCATGCCTACCAGACACACCACTCGGAATGGCACGCTGCGCAGCGGTACCAGGGAGCAGAAGGTGACCGGGCCGGCGATGAAACGCTGCTCGGGCTCGCTGCCGGTGAGCGTGCGTTGCAGGATGTCGCGCAGCACGTCGAGGCCGAAGACCTCGCTGAAAGCGGCGCACCTTGCCTGCTCCTGCAGGTCCGCCATGGCATCACGCACGGCCTGCAGCGGTGTGCTGTCGTCCTCGTCGGTGTCGAAGAAGGCCTCCAGCAGGTCGTTTATCACGATCGCCCAGTCGGCCGCTGCATACTGGCCCTGCAGGCGCGAGGCGAAGCGTTCCAGGCGTTCCACGAAACTGCGCACACGTCCCAGCGCCTCGGCCTGTACACCTTCCACGTGCGGATACGGCAGCACGCCACGGAACAATGCCGCCTCCGGTGCCATGCCATAGCCGAGCAACAGCCGGCGGAAACCGAAGGCCCAGGTGTTGGCCTCCTCGTCGGGCAGTCCCACCGCCGCGCGTGCCCGCCCGTCCAGGCCCCAGCGAATATAACTGTCGCGCACCCAGGCACGCACCCGCGCATAGTCGTTCTCGTCGAGACCGGCGCGGCGCAGCACGCTGGGTACCTCGAGGATGGACAGCACCTCGCTGGCGCTGAAGCGGCTGCGCGGCAAATCAAGCAGGCTCAGAAAGGCGGACAACGCGGGTGAACCGGCCGCACGGCTGCGATCGGCGATGCTCCAGGGGATGTGGCGGCCTTCCGGCACCGCGCCGAACACGGCTTCGATATAGGGGGCATAGGCATCGATATCCGGCGCCATCACCACCACGTCACGCGGGCTGAGGGTGGCATCGGCATCGAACAGTGCCTGCAGCCGATCGTGCAGCACCTCTATCTCGCGCATGGGGCCATGGCAGGCATGGACCTGCAGGGAAAGGTCGGAGGTCGCGATGCGGGCCTTTTCATCCCGATGCAATTCCAGCAGCAGGATGTGGCGCTGCAACTGCGCGAGCAGCGATTCCCCTGGCGGCACTTCGAACAGTTCTTCGTCTTCCAGTGGATAGTCGTGCAACAGTTCGATGAAGTCGCGGCCCTGGCGACCCATGGAGGCGAGCAACGGATGGCCGGTGCTGAAGTAGGCGCTCTGGTCCGGTTGCCCGAGGCGTGCCCACTGGCGGCGCAGCCGGGCCAGGTTGCGCTCGTCGCGGATGTCGCCCCAATAGAGCAGGCAGGGGTTTTGCACGAACAAATGGACATCGATCACCTCGGCCAGGCGGCCGAGTACAGCCAGGTATGCGGGAGGAATGGTCGGCACCGCGAATACACAGATGCGTACGGGCAGGGCTGCGGCGTCCGGTGGCACATGCAGGAAACGCTGCAGCAGGTCCACCCGGTGCGGGGCGTGTGCGCGGGTGACCACGGCACGCCACAGTTGCGCCTGCCAGTCCTGCGGCTCGGCGCCGCCCTCCCATGCCTGGATCAGATCGGGACGGTAGACGAGATATTGGTCGAACACGTCGGCGATGCGGCGTGCCAATTGCCAGCGCCGGAAGGCGGGCCGTTCGCCGGCCACATACCGGCGCAGTGATGCGAACGCCGGCTGGTCCAGGAATTCCGGCAGCAGCGCAAGGATGCGCCAGGCGAGCGTGTCGCGATCCCAGGCCGATTCCTCGCCGGCCTCGGGGATCTGCTCCGCGAGCAGCCGCCATACGAAGGCTGCGGGCATGAAGAAGCGCAGGTTCGCCGCCACGCCGGTACGCTCGGCCAGTTGCAACGACAGCCAGCGCGCCATGCCCTGGGTCTGCACCAGGAACCACTCCGGTGCCATGGGATCGGGCAACGGCTCCGCAGTCACCTCCACGAGGCGCTCGCACAGACGTTCCAAACGATTGGAATGGTAGACCCGCAACATGGGTCGCTATGGTAACGCACCGCCGCGGATGCTTCCGAGCGGAGTCCAGATTCTTGGCCCTCCCGGGACCGGTGCACCCTTGGGGCATCAAGCCGCCCCTACAGAAAACCGGCGGGTTGGTCATGCACCTGCAGGAGCAAGACCCGCTCGGCCTTATCGCTGTGCACCGATGCATTTCCACGTGCACGGTATGGACACGCGCATCCATGCATGCCTTCCAGCTTGGCATCGGGATTTCCACCGCTGCCCGGCCTTACGCGTCCACACGCCTGGATTTCCGTGTATTCACATCGTTGGCATGTCGATTGCTCTGCACCGATTCCGTAAGGATTTGCCTCAACGGAGGAGGAGTCCATGGTCGAGACCTTCTATGACGTGATGCGCCGCCAGGGCATCACGCGCCGCAGTTTCCTCAAGTTCTGCAGCCTCACCGCCTCGGCGCTCGGCCTCGGCCCTGCCCTCGTGCCCAGGATCGCCGAGGCCATGGAAACCAAGCCACGCATTCCCGTCCTGTGGTTGCACGGACTGGAATGCACCTGTTGTTCGGAATCGTTCATCCGCTCGGCGCATCCGTTGGCCAAGGACGTGGTGCTGTCCATGATCTCGCTGGACTACGATGACACGCTCATGGCCGCTGCCGGCCACCAGGCGGAGGCCATCGTCGACGAGACCATCGCCAAATACGATGGCAACTTCATTCTCGCGGTGGAAGGCAACCCGCCGCTGAATGAGGACGGCATGTACTGCATCATTGGCGGCAGGCCCTTCACGGAGCAGTTGAAGACCGCCGCCGAGCACTGCAAGGCGATCATCTCCTGGGGTTCCTGTGCCTCGTGGGGTTGCGTGCAGGCCGCACGCCCCAACCCCACCCGCGCCACCCCCATTCACAAGGTCCCGGGACTCGCCGCCAAGCCCATCATCAAGGTGCCGGGCTGTCCGCCCATCGCCGAGGTGATGACATCGGTGATCACCTACATCCTCACCTTCGATCGCTTTCCCGAACTGGATCGCCAGGGGCGGCCGAAGATGTTCTACAGCCAGCGTATCCATGACAAATGTTATCGCCGCCCGCATTTCGACGCGGGCCAGTTCGTGGAGGCCTGGGACGACGAAGGCGCACGCCGCGGCTACTGCCTGTACAAGATGGGTTGCAAGGGACCGACCACCTACAGTCCCTGTTCCACGGTGCGCTGGAATGGCGGTCTTTCGTTCCCCATCCAGGCCGGGCATCCGTGCATCGGCTGTTCCGAGGACGGCTTCTGGGACAAGGGTTCCTTCTACCAGCACGTGACCGGCGTGCACCAGTTCGGCGTGGAGGCGAACGCCGACAAGGTTGGGCTGGCCACCATGGGTGTGGTAGGCGCGGCCATGGCTGGACACGCCGCTGTGAGCGCCTTGAAAAAAGCGCAGAAAAAGGGAGGTGACGAGTAATGGCCGCGCAGAAGACACCGAATGGATTCACGCTGGACAACAGCGGCAAACGGGTGGTGGTCGACCCGGTCACGCGCATCGAAGGGCATATGCGTTGTGAAGTAAACATCGACGACGACAACATGATCCGCAACGCCGTATCCACCGGCACCATGTGGCGCGGGTTGGAAGTGATCCTCAAGGGCCGCGATCCGCGCGATGCCTGGGCCTTCACACAGCGCATCTGCGGCGTGTGTACCGGCACCCACGCACTCACCTCGATACGCACGGTGGAAGACGCACTCGGCATTCACATCCCCGAGAATGCCAACTCCATCCGTAACATCATGCAGCTCACCCTGCAGGTGCATGATCACTTGGTGCATTTCTATCATCTGCATGCGCTCGACTGGGTGAATCCGGTAAACGCGCTAAAGGCCGATCCGAAGGAGACGTCTGCGCTGCAGCAGAGCGTGTCGCCGCGCCATCCACGTTCATCGCCCGGCTATTTCCGCGACATCCAGAACCGACTGAAGAAATTCGTGGAGAGTGGCCAGCTCGGTCCCTTCAAGAACGGCTATTGGAGCAACCCCGCCTATCTGCTGCCACCCGAGGCGGATCTCATGGCCGTGACTCACTATCTGGAAGCCCTGGACTTCCAGAAGGAGATCATGAAGATCCGCACGCTGCTGGGCGGCAAGGACCCGCACCCCAACTGGATGGTGGGCGGCGTACCCTGTGCCATCAACCTGGATCAGGACGGCAGCGCCGGTGCACCGCTCAATATGGTCACGCTGAACCAGCTCTCGAGCATCATCGACCAGACGCGCGAGTTCGTGAAAAACGTCTACATCCCCGACATCCTCGCCATCGGCCAGTTCTACAAGGGCTGGTTATATGGTGGCGGCCTGTCAGGAATGAACGTGCTGGCCTACGGCGACATCCCCGATCGCGCCAACGACTACTCGGCTGGAAACCTCATGATGCCGCATGGCGCCATCATCAACGGCAACCTGAAAGAGGTGTATCCGGTCGACCTGCGCAACCCGGAGGAGATCCAGGAGTTCGTACCCCACTCCTGGTATGAATACGACGACGAGGAAACCGGCCTGCACCCGTGGGATGGCGTCACCCGCCCGAAGTTCGAGCTCGGCCCCGACACCAAGGGTACGCGCACTCACATCAAGCAGATCGACGAGAATGCCAAGTATTCCTGGATCAAGGCGCCACGCTGGCGCGGCCATGCCATGGAAGTGGGCCCGCTGGCACGTTACGTGGTCGGCTACGCCACAGGGCACGAGGCCATCACGGAGCAGATCAACCATGTGCTCCGGACGCTCGATGTGCCGATCACGGCGCTGTTCTCCACCCTCGGACGCACTGCCGCACGCGCGCTTGAGGCGGACTGGTCGGGCGACCAGATGCGTTACTTCATGGATAAGCTCATCACCAACGTGAAGACCGGCGACACGGCCACCGCCAATGCAGACAACTGGGAACCGTCCACTTGGCCGCGACAGGCCAAAGGCGTGGGCTTCACCGAGGCCCCGCGCGGCGCACTGGCGCACTGGATACGCATCAAGGATGAACGTATCGAGAACTACCAATGCGTGGTGCCCACCACCTGGAACGGCTCACCGCGCGATCGTCAGGGCAACATCGGACCCTTCGAAGCGGCCCTGATGAACACCAAGGTCATGCGCAAGGAAGAACCGGTCGAGATCCTGCGCACCATTCACAGCTTCGATCCGTGCCTCGCCTGCTCCACCCATGTGATGGGTACGGATGGCGAAGAGCTGGCCTGGGTCACGGTGCGCTGACAAGGAGAGCAGAGATGAAACCCAAGCACTTGCAAGGAATCGGCGCGGCCTGGCTGCTGTTTGTCCCAGGCGCCGCGCTGGCGCACAGCGGCGTGCATGACGGCGGGCTGCTGAGCGGCCTGGCACATCCGTTCAGTGGCATCGATCACCTTGTCGCCATGCTGCTGGTGGGCGTGTGGGCGGCCGCCCTGAACGACGGGCACAAAGCCCTCCTCGTGCCCTGCGCCTTCGTGCTGTGCATGACGGTGGCGGCGGCGTGCGGTGCCGCCGGCCTGGGTGTGCCCTGGATGGAGGCCGGCATCGCGTTTTCGGTGCTGTTCCTCGGCCTGCTGCTGCTGGGTGGCCTGCGCCTGCCCATGCGCATCGCGGCACCCTTGGTGGGGGTGCTCGCACTGTTCCACGGCAACGCGCACGGCCTGGAGATGCCGGCAAGCCAGGCGACGCTGTACTTCGGCGGCTTCATCACGGCTACCGTGGCCTTGCATCTCATGGGCATGTTGCTGGGGCGAATGCTCGTGCGACATGCCTGGGCACTGCGTGGCATCGGTCTTGCCGGCGGCGTCATCGGCACATCACTGATGCTTGGCGCGTGAAGCGGCGGCGCCGCTTTACGGCGCACTTTGACAGGGAGAAACACCATGGTCAGCCAAGTGAGCCAAACCGCGGTCTACGTCTATGAAGCACCGGTACGCCTGTGGCACTGGATAAATGCACTGGCGGTCGTGATACTCGCAATCAGCGGCTACCTGATCGCCAACCCCTTGACCACGCTTCCGGGTCAGGCCAGCGAACATTTCCTGATGGGCTACGTGCGCTTTGCGCATTTCGCCGCGGCCTACGTGTTCGCCATCGCCTTCCTCGGCCGCATTTATTGGGCGCTCGTGGGCAACCGTCACGCCCGCCAGCTTTTCCAGTTGCCGGTGTTCCAGAAGACGTTCTGGAGCGAGCTGGCTCATGAGATCCGCTGGTATGCCTTTCTCGAAAAAGAACCCAAAAAGTACGTCGGCCACAACCCGTTGGCGCACCTGGTGATGGTGGCCATCGTCACCGTGGGCGGCATCGCCATGGTGTTGACCGGCTTTGCCCTCTATGCAGAACAGAAGGGTACCGGGAGCTGGCAGGACACGTTATTTGGCTGGCTCATACCTCTGGTGGGTCAGAGCCAGGACGTGCGGCTGTGGCACCACTGGGGCATGTGGATCATCGTGGTGTTCGTGATGATTCATGTCTACGCCGCCGTCCGCGAGGACATCATGTCCCGACAAAGCCTGATCAGCACCATGATCAGCGGCTGGCGCATGTTCAGGGACGACCGGCCTGACTAGTCATGTACCCCAAGCCAACCCGACACCGGAAGGTGATTATGAAAACACATGAAGCAGCCGAACAGCGGGTACTCGTGCTCGGCATCGGCAACGTGCTGTGGGCCGACGAAGGCTTTGGGGTGCGCGCCGTCGAACACCTGGCACGCCATTACCACTTTCCCGCCAACGTGGTCCTGCTGGACGGCGGTACACAGGGACTCTATCTGGTGCACCACGTACGCGAGGCGGACATCCTGGTGGTGTTCGATGCGGTGGACTATGGCCTGCCGGGCGGCACGCTCACCCATGTGGAAGGTGACGAAGTGCCGCGTTACCTGGGTGCGAAGAAGATCAGTCTGCACCAGACCGGTTTCCAGGAGGTGCTCGCCAGTGCCGCCATGCTGGGTGACTATCCGCAGCACCTGCTGTTGGTGGGCGTGCAGCCGGTGGAACTGGACGACTACGGCGGCAGTCTGCGCCCGGCAGTGAAGGCACAGATCGAACCGGCCATCGCGCTGGTGCTCGCCTGGTTGTCCCGCTTCGGCATCAACGGGCAACGCCGCGAACGACCGGCACAAAGCGATGCCATGGCCGCCGCCATTGCCGACGTCGAGCGCTACGAGGCCGGGCGTCCCGGACCGGTCGAGGCCTGCCGTACGGGGGATGCGCGGGTGCTGTTCACGTCTGGCTGCAGGCTGGGGTCACGCCCGGCGGAGGCAGGCAGCCTGTCGATCGCCCTGGACCGGCGTGCAATGGATGCATCCTGAGCACGACTCGCAATCCAACGCGGCGCCGCGAGTGCAGAGCGCAAGCGGAAGATCTTCACACAGGCTGGAGTAGCGGAACCCCGGACCATGCCATCCCGTGCGAGAAACACAGTGGACGTTTTCTTCCCTTACAACCGGCAAACGCAAGGAGATCGACCCATGGCCTCACCCCAGATCCGCCGCCTCCAGCAATTTCACCAACTACCGGTGGTCACGACGGACACTGTGGATGCCTTCCTGGCGGCACACGAGACCGTGGTGCTGTTCTTCAGCGGTGATCCCGTACAGCACCCCGAGGCGAACGATGTGGCCATGGTCCTGCCTGAACTCACCCGCGTCTTCATGGGCCGGTTCGAAGCTGCACTGGTGGAACCTGCGGCACAGGCAGCACTGCAGCAGCGCTTCGGCTTCAGTGAATGGCCCGCGCTGGTGTTCCTGCGCTCGGGCGGCTGGCTCGGGACGCTCACGCGCATGCGCGACTGGGCGGACTACCTGGGTGAGATCAATGCATTGCTGTTGCGTGAGCCACGGTCCGCAGCGGCCTTTCCGGTGGCCGTCGTCGCCGCGCCCGTCCACCCTCATCAGGAGTAACTCATGAGCATGAAGCATTTCGGCCCCGGCAGTCAGCCCACTGGACACGACACCACGGAACTCGCCGTGTTGCAACTTCCGTCCGGCATGGAGACCTACGCGGTGCCCGCACTGCCCGAACCCGCAGTGGTGGCTGAGCTCACTGAGGCCAAGGAAGCCTTATACCGCCTCAGCGGCATGCTCGCGGCCTGGCCCGCGGCAGCCGCCCGCGAGGCCATGGATCTGACCTTGCTCAGCCCGGCCGATCGCACCTTGATCGATCAGGTGCTCGGCGAGGGTGAAGTAAGCATCGTCATGGGAGGCGACCGTCCGGCATACATCCAGGAGTCGGTGCTCGCCGGGGTGTGGCGAATAAAGACAATGAATGCAGCGGGGCGCCTGCTGAGCGACAGCCTTGAGGTCGGCCCCATCCCCCGCCCCGTGGCGCAACAGGCCTTCGCCGGAGCCCGGGAGCGCATCCGGCGGCCGATGCAGCTGCCGGCGGGCGTGGCAAGCGCACCGGCACTCATCAGTGAAATCAACGAACACTGTGCCGCATGGCGACCCGGGATGCCGCCCCATGTCATCAATCTCACCCTGATGCCTCGCTCCGAGGCAGACATGACAGTGCTCGCTGAGTGCCTGGCGCCGGGTCTGGTTACCATCCTCTCGCGCGGCTATGGTAACTGCCGCATCACCAGCACCGGCACACGCCACGTGTGGTGGGTGCGCTATTTCAATTCACAAGATCGCAACATCCTCGACTCGCTCGAGATCACAGGTGTACCCAACGTGGCCTGCGCCGCACCCGAAGACATCGCGGACAGTGCACTACGCCTCGACGAAATACTGGAGTCCTTGCGATGACCGCCGTGGATGACGGTTCCGACACGGCGCCCCGGGAATGCAGGATCTGCTGGCATGTCTATGACCCGGCCACCGGCGATGCGTACTGGCAGATCCCGCCGGGCACCCCGTTTTCCGCATTACCGCCGCACTGGACCTGCCCGCAATGCGACGCGGCCAAGGAGTGTTTCCTTCTGATCGCGGAGGGGCAATGAACTTGGCCGCACAGGTGCACCGCCTGGAACAGGCCTTTGTGCACATACAGCAGGCACGCATGCAGGGCCTGCCGTTCCTCAATCCGGCCTTGCACGTGGAGGGTGTGGGCTTCGTGCCGTGGCAGGTGGGCGTTCTGGGCGTGCTCATCACACCCTGGTTCATGAACCTGACGCTGCTGCCCGGCAACGCGAACTGGGGTATTTTGAAGGTGGGCGCAAAATCGACGCACGCCTTCGCGTCAGGGTGTTATGAATTCATCGTCGGGCACGAACCGGTTGTCGGCTTCCACCAGATGTGTTCACTGTTCTCACCGGTGTTCGAGTTTGTCGACCACGCCGCCGCGGTGGCCACGGCAACCGCCGTGATGCAGTGCCTGATGGACGGTGCCAACCGCGAGCAGCTCGGCCCGGGTCCCTCGCTCTCCGGCACCGCTGCCACCCATGCCGCTGCGGCATCCGGGCCCATGCTCGACGACCGCTTGGCGCGCCCGCTCAGTCGCCGTGCCCTGTTGCACCTGGACCCCAGCGATACGCAAGCATGAGCCTTCTCGAGGCGGCAATCACGGGGCTTTCCCCGTACACCTAATCCGTCAGCCGTCGAAGTTCTGTTCCATGGCGGCCACCGAACGCATCACGCTCAGGGCTTGTTGCAGTGCGTTCGACTCGGAGTCCCGCGGAAACACCATGTACGCGGGCAGCCTAAACTCCGGGCTGTTGGGCACGCGGTGCAGTTCGCCCTTTTTTATCAACGGCTCCGCCATGCGAATGGGAAGAAAACAGGAACCGCCATTTGCAAGAATGAGCTTTACGCCGAGTGAGCCGATATTGGCACTCTGTGCCGGGCGTTCCAGTTGCGGAAAACTGCTGTTGTGTTGCGCATAGAATTCGGGACCCCAGTCGACATAGATGTACTTGTCATCCGGCCAGGGTCTTCCCGCGTCTGTACTCAGCAGCACCAGGGTCTCATCGAAGAGGTGTTCCACTTGCAACCCAGGGCTGTGCTGCGGCGTGTACATCAAGCCGATATCCAAGGTCCCCTTGATGAGGCGCCGCATCAATTCTTCCTCGAAACCGATTTCACTGCGCAGTGAAACATGTGGCGCCATCTCGCGCATCAGGCCGGTCCAGCGGGGAATGAATCCCTCGCACAGGGCGATGCGTGCCCCGACCGTGATGCTTCCACTGAAACGGCTCGGCAGACCGAGATCATAGCGGGCCTGTTCAATGGTGATTATCAAGGACTTGGCATGGCGCAGAAATCGCCGGCCGGCGAGCGTCAAGACGACGCCGCCCCGGTTCCGCACGAACAATTTTGCACCCAGATAGGCCTCGAGATTGCGAATACGCGCGCTGACTGTGGATTGCGTGATATGCAGGCGGCTGGCGGCTTCGAGAAAACTCCCATTGGCCGCCACCGCCAGAAATGTCCGGATTTGATCAGTATCCACGCCGGTCTTCCTATCGAAGTTTTCGATACTAACGTCCAATTTTTATCGTTTTTTTGCTTCACCAGTATCTACTAATATCCAAAGAAACCGAAGCGCCCATTCCATTCACCGTCTCCCGGCAATAACCCGACAGACAGTGACATTTCTGCGGATCGGCAACGGGTTTCAGGGCCACAAAGGCACCCCAATAATGCTCAATGGCCATAGGGGAACGCATGGCGAGTTGGACCAGCCTGATCGGCATAGAGCCGAACAAGACAGGACATCTGGAAAAGTGGCTTTCCTTGGCCGGCGGCCTGTGCGGTGTCTTCGGCGTGATATGGATCAGCACGCAGCTCGTCGACACTCCGGGGGCCGCGGGGATTGCGGCGTCCGTGGGCGCATCGGCAGTCCTGATGTTTGCGGTACCCCATGGACCGATGTCTCAACCGTGGCCGGTGCTCGGCGGTCACGTCATATCCGCGGCGATCGGCGTGGCCTGCGCCATGTGGATTTCCGACCTTGTACTGGCCGCGTCTGTTGCAGTAGGGCTTTCCATCGGCGCAATGTACTACCTGCGCTGCATCCATCCGCCAGGTGGTGCCACTGCACTGACGGCCGTGGTCGGCGGCGAGGCGCTGCGCGCCCTCGGTTTTCAGTATGTCGTGACGCCCGTGTTGCTCGATGCCTTCATCCTGCTCGCCATAGCGGTTGTGTTCAACGGGCTCTTCGCCTGGCGCCGCTATCCAGCGGTGCTGGCCACGCCACGCGCCAGAACGACCTCGGCCGAGGCGGTGACCCGGGATGAGGACAAGCTGAGCCGTCGTGAATTGGAGGCAGCGGTACGCAGTTTGAGCTTCCGTACAGGAGAACACACCGGCTGTGATCTGCGGGAGCTTTATCATCTGCTCGAACTTCAAAAAGACACGGCAGGCATGGTCCCGGAGGCTATCCAGGCGGGATGCTGTTACAGCAATGGGCTCCATGGTCCGCTATGGCAGATTCGCCACGTGACGGCGAAGAAGCCCACCACAGGATCCGGCGCGGTACAGGTGGAGTTCAAGGTCGTCGCGGGTGCGGAACGACGTGCCAGGGGCAGCATGGGGTCAGACGAGTTCGCCCGTTGGGCCAAATACGAGGTCTTTCTCAACGAGAACTCGTGGCAACGGGTAGCGTTCACGCCATCGGCGGCGTGATCGTCGAGAGGAGGCGGCTATGCGCCGATTCAAATGTAGAAACCTGGTGCGTGAAGACTTCATCGCCGCACTGCGCGACATGCACACATTCCTGGATATCACGGTGGACGATCTCATGGAAATCAACAGCAAGGCCGAAAGACACGCATATCTGCGCACCACCGGGAGTATCCGGGTCAGTGACCTGATGACACATCCGGTCGAGACGGTGCACGCCGATACGTCACTTGCAGAGGCGGCACACCGTCTCATCGTTGGAAGGATCAGCGGTCTGCCCGTGGTCGATCACCAGGACAAACTCGTAGGCATCATCACCGAGGCCGACTTCCTGCGCGCGTTGGGTGTACCAAGTCATCACCCCACACACAGCCTCTGGCAGACGCTGGAAGCGATGTTCACCCATGCGGTCGACATCCAGGCACCCGAGGATCTCGTAGCCGATGTCATGGTGTCGGATATCGTCACTGCGGCACCTGAGCAGACCCTGCATGATGTGCTCGAGTTGATGAAGAAAAACCGCATCAAACGCGTGGTCGTCTGCGATGCACAGCGTCACGTGCTTGGCATCGTGACACGGTCCGATCTGGTTCGCGTGTTCTTCCACAGAATCCGACAACCGTCGATTGCCCAGGAACGCCCCTAAGTGCGGGCGGGCCGACGGGGCGTTATGCCTCCCTGTCCGGGGCGGTGTCCGACCGTACCCTGTCTCTCCTTCACCCGGACTGGGTGAGCATGCGCGTGATGCCATTCTGATTTGTCTGTGCCCTAACGTCGCTCCACGGTCAGCTTGAGAAAGTGCGTCGAGCACGAGATGCATGGGTCGTAGTTGCGGATGCCCGATTCCAGCCGTAGACGAAGGTCGCCATCACTCAGGTGGAGGTTTTCCAGGATGCTCGCACGCATGTCGGCTTCCATCTGCGCCTGGTTTTGGCTGGTGGGCGGAACAATGGTGGCGTGCACCACCTTGCCCTGGTCATCCAGTTCGTAGCGGTGCCACAGGATCCCGCGGGGTGCCTCGGTGCAACCGTAGCCCACGCCGGCACGCGGCACGATATCCACGTGAGGTTTGGGTGGTGTGCCGTACGACTCCAGCAGGCGAATGGCCTCGACCACGGCGACATGGATCTCGATGGCCCGTGCCAGCGCGCTGTGATACGGATTCTGGCTGGGCCAGGAAACCGGCGTCTCGCCCAGCAGCTTCGCCGTGGACGGTGGCAGGCGGTCCAGGTTGTTGTTGAGGCGCGGGACCGGCCCGACCCAGTACGGCTCGTCGTGCAGCAACGCGTGCAATGCGGTGGAATGGGGCACCTGGAACTCGCGGAAATGCTGCCCGAATTCGCTGACCGCGATGTCGAGGCCGCGATCGGAGACAATCCGTCCGTAGTTCATGGGATATTCGTCATCGGCGCGCAGCGATACGGAGGTCACCTCGCGCGTCACGTCCGGTAACTGGAGACCACCCACCCAACGCACCAGTTGCTCGGCGAGCGGCAGGGCCTCGCGGAATTTGCGCAGCATGTCCCTGGCTTCCGTGCGCGAGGGTGCACGGTAGAACCCCCCGGGTACGGCACCTACAGGATTCACCGGACGACCACCCATGACCTGCAGCAGGCCGTTGCCGAGGCCCTGCAGGTGCATGCCGCGCCGCACGGCCTCGGGATAATCCTTGGCGAGGGTGATGGCATCGGGATAGCCGAGGAAATCGGGCACCGCCAGCAGGTGGATGTGCAACGCATGACTCTCGATCCACTCGCCGCAGTAGAACAGCCGCTTCAAGTCGCGGATGGGCGGCGGCACTTCCACGCCGAAGGCCATCTCGATGGCGTTGCATGCGCTCATCTGGTAGGCGACAGGACAGATGCCGCAGATGCGCGCCACGATGTCCGGCACCTCGCGCCAGGTGCGCGAACGCAGGAAATGCTCGAAAAAACGCGGGGGTTCGAAGATACGCAGGCGCAGATCGGTAACCTGGCCACCCTCCAGGCCCACGTGCAGCGCACCCTCGCCCTCGACACGTGTGAGTATGGGCACGTCTACACGCCGCGCACCTACGGCAGCGAATTCGGCCTGCCGATTCACGTCATTCATGGCTGCACTCCGCTGGGTGGCGTGACGGTGACGGCAGGAGGCAGCGTGCGGAAGCCTCCCGCGTGGTCGAGCCAGCGCTGCGAGGCCTCACGGTATTGCGGCGCCCAGTTGTAGATGAAGCGCAGCCGGTGCACCACGCCGCCCGGCGGCATCCCCGTGCCCATGAACCGCCGCCCCATGGCGTCGATGTTGGCGGTGTCGGCGGGACCAAAGCAGCTGTAGCAATCCCGCTCCTGATGGGGACACAGTGCGCCGCAACCGGTCTTGGTGATCGGGCCCATGCACGGTTGCTCCTGCGCCACCAGCACGCATACATTGCCGTCGCGCTTGCATTGGAGACAGATGGATTCCCTCGGGATGCGTGCCTGCACGCCGGCAAGGACGCTGCTGAGCACATATTTGAGCTGACCCTGGTTCGGCGGGCAGCCTGCCAGTTGCGCATCCACCCGAATGTGTTCGGAGAACGGCGTCGAGGTGGGCAGTGCCTCAATATGCTCCGGCTGTGGGTAGACCGAGGTCTTGTAACTCTGGAGATCGCCCCAGTTGCGCAGCGCCTGGATACCCCCGGCCGTGGCACAGGCGCCAATGGCAACCACCATCCTGCTGTTGTCGCGGATCTTCCGGATGCGCTCTACCTCGTCAGGCGTGGATACCGAACCCTCCACGAACGATACGTCATAGCTGCCGTAGGGGCCGTCACCGAGATTACTCGTGGCTTCGACGAAATAGCTGATCTCCACGCGCTCGGCCAATTGCAGCAACTCCTCCTCCAGGGTGAGAAACTGCAACTGACAACCATCGCAGGAACTGAACTTGTGTACCGCAATGCGCGCCTTGGCCATGTCAGAAGCCTTTCACCGGCATCAGCCGACGTACGCGGGCGTAGGGAAATACCGGACCATCCTTGCAGATGAAATCGGGGCCGTACTGGCAATGGCCGCAATGACCCAGACCACATTGCATACTGCGCTCCATGGACACGTAGATGTCCTCGATGGGTCGGCCGCGTGAGATGAGTTCCTCGGCGACCGCGCGCATCATCACCTCCGGTCCACACATCATGGTCATGCCATCCATGGCACCGGGTTCCAGGTCGCCCAGCAGCTCGGTGACCAGGCCGGTACGCCCGCTCCAGCCCGGTGCCGTTTCCTGGGAGGCGAACCTGCACACGGTGTCCGTTGCCCGGCACCAGCTCTCGAATCGTTCGCCGTAGATCAGATCGGCCGGCTTGCGCACGCCGTGGAGCACGGTGATCTTGCCGTACTGATCCCGGCGCGCGTGCGCGTACCCCACCACCGAGGCAGTGGGTGCGCAGCCGATTCCACCGGTGATCACCAGGATATTGCGCCCCTTCGCCTGCTCCATGGGCCAGCCGGTGCCGAACGGGCCGCGCAGCCCCAGCGTTTCCCCTTCCTTCACGCGCACCATGCCTTCGGTCACGCGCCCCACCGCGCGGATGGTATGGTCGATGATCTCCGGTTCACCGGGATCGGAGGAGATGGAGATCGGCACTTCACCCACATTGGCGAGGTAAAGCATGTTGAACTGCCCGGGAAGGAAGGAATACGCCGCGCGCTGTGCCGGATCGCTGAGGCGCAGGCGCAGGGTGTTGATGCCCGGCGCCTCCTCGATGTTGTCCAACACCTCGGCCGGCATGGGCAGGTAGGGATTCGTCTTCGGTAAGGCACTCATGTGGCTTTCAATCCCGGTTGTGCACGGATGGCGGCGGCCTCTTCGGTAAGGTCGATGCCCGTGGGACACCAGGTGATGCAGCGCCCGCAGCCCACGCACCCCGATACCCCGAACTGCTGCCACCAGGAACCGAGTTTGTGGGTAAGCCATTGGCGATAGCGCTGCTTCACCTGCGGGCGCAGGTCGGCACCGTGGGTAGAGCCGTGTTCGAGGGTGAAGCAGGCGTCCCACTGGCGTACGTGTTGGCTCGACAACCCGTCCATGGCAGCCACTTCGCCCTCGCGATGACAGAAACAGGTGGGACAGACCATCACGCAATTGGCGCATGACAGACAGCGCGCAGCCACGTCATCCCAACGCGGGTGCTCCAGGTTGTCGAACAGCAACTCATAAATCCCGTCGTTGTCGATGCGGCGCATCTGTGATTTCGCCACGTGCTCAATCTGGTTGGCAGCCTGGGCGTGGTGGGACGGATCGGCCGGCGCCAGGGGCAGTTGTCCGGCAATACGCTCGCCCGCCTCACTGCCTGTCTCGAGCAGAAAATGGTCGCTCAATTCGGTCAGGGCGATGTCGAAGGCTTCCTTCACGCGCGGGCCGGTGCCCTGCGAGGAACAGAAACAGGTCGAGGCACAGGTGGAGCAGTTGACCGCGACAATGAACAGGTCCTGGCGACGACGCGCGAAATACGGATCGGTATAGCTGGCGTAACGTCCCTTGAGAAACGTGCGGTCCTGCACACGCATGCCTGCGATGTCGCAGGCACGCGCGCCGATCACCGCGGTGGGGCGGCCATCGGGCAGATTGGCGTCGAATCTCACCTGACCGTCATGGTGAATGGTCCACAGCGGCTCTGCTGCGGCAAAGGTGAAGCGCTTGAGGGACTCGTGCCCGTGTACGAAATCGAACAAGCGCGCGTCACCGTTGTGTGCGAGCCGGTAGCGTCCAGGGACCTGCTCACTCTTATAGCCCCGTGGCAGTTCATCAGCGGAGGTGATCTCATCGAACACCACCGCGCCCGCACGGGGCGTGGGACCGAACACGCGGTAGCCGGCCTGGCTTAACGCCTGGATGAGGGAATCGAACTGTGTCCGGGGGAGTAGCGCAGGTTCCATCCTCAGTCCTCGCAGCAATCCCAGACAAGTATAGAAAGGGAACTCACTCACGCCGCGTGGGGTGAAACAGGGCGGGAACGTGCAACCAAGGTGCAGAGCGGTGGGGCCCGCGCGGGGGGCAAGCGGTCGGCGGCGAAAGGGCGTAACAATGATGTCCGAGCAGCTCCGCGCCGCTGTGGTGGTCTGTTTCTCACTCCACGGGCTTGCGCCGCAGGGCCTTGGTGGCACCTCGTTTGGTCTTGCTGTCCATGCGCCGCGCCTGTGAGGCGCGCGTGGGTTTGGTGGGACGACGCGGCTTCGGTGTCACAGTCACGCTCTTGAGCAGGGCCCGCAGGCGCGCGAGCGCCGCTTCCCGGTTCTGCTCCAGGCTGCGGAATTCCTGGGACTTGATGATGATGACACCGTTCTGCGTGATGCGGTGGTCACTGAGTGCCAGCAGACGCGCCTTGTACACCTCGGGCAGTGAGGAGGCACGCACGTCGAAGCGCAGATGCACCGCGCTCGAAACCTTGTTGACGTTCTGGCCACCGGCACCCTGGGCGCGTACAGCCGTGATCTCGATTTCGTCCTCGGCAAGGCAGACGTTGCGGGATATGCTCAGCATGGGTGGCAGCAGGATACCGTAGGGCACGCTCGTCCAGGGAGGAAACGGAAAATCCGTTGTCAGGGCACAAGCATGCCATGCTGGCCGCGCAGGTGCCATGCTACGGAATCCATGACACCTGTCCCGGGATTGGGCTTTTTGTCCGTCTGCGCGCGGGTGGATTCGCCAGATTCACGCCGGGTGATCACGCCGCGGTACAATCGCCAAATGGCTGATATCGTCCTTGCCACCCTCAACGCCAAGTACATCCACGCCTCTCTGGGTCTGCGCTGCCTTCTCGCCAACCTGGGTGGGCTGCGTGAGCGGGCACAGCTCATGGAGTTCACCATCGACCAGCGCCCGGTGGAGATCGCCGAAAAGCTGCTCGCAGGGCGACCACGGCTCATCGGTTTGGGGGTATACATCTGGAACGCGGAGGAGACCGCGCGCCTCGTGGGCGTGCTCAAGCGCGTTGCACCGGGGGTCGTGATCGTACTCGGCGGGCCCGAGGTCAGCCACGAGCCGCACGAACAACCGCTGGTCACGCTCGCCGATTACGTGATCGCGGGGCCGGGCGAACTCGCCTTCGCTGCGCTCGCTCAGGACCTGCTCACAGGCCGCCACCCCGCCCACAAGTTTATCCAGGCCGCGCAGCCCGCACTCGCAGAGCTCGCCCTGCCCTATGACGAATACACCGATGAGGACATCGCTCATCGGTTGTTGTATGTAGAGGCCTCGCGGGGCTGCCCATTCCGCTGTGAATTCTGCCTCTCATCCCGCGACAAGACCGCGTGGCCGTTTGAACTCGATCGCTTCGTTGCCGCCATGGAGACACTACACCGGCGCGGAGTACGTCATTTCAAGTTCGTGGATCGCACCTTCAATCTCAACGTAAAAGCCTCCCAGCGTATCCTCGACTTCTTCCTGGCACGGCTCAGCGATGACCTGTTCCTGCACTTCGAGGTCATTCCGGATCACCTTCCCGATGGCCTGAAGACACGCCTGGTGCACTTTCCGCCGGGCACGCTGCAGCTGGAAGTGGGGGTGCAGAGTTTCGACCCGGAGGTACAGGCCCTCATCAGCCGCAAGCAGGACAATGCCGTCAGTGAGCAAAACCTGGCATGGCTGCGTGAGCATACCCACGCACACCTGCATGCGGATCTGATCATCGGTCTGCCGGGTGAAGACGTCGCCAGTTTCGCGCAGGGGTTTGATCGGTTGTGGGCGGTGCGGCCGCACGAGATCCAGGTGGGTCTGCTCAAGCGCCTGCGCGGCGCACCCATTGCGCGGCATACCGCCGCCTATGGCCTGTGCTTCGACCCCCATCCGCCCTATACCGTGCTCGCCACCGGGCAGATCGACTTCGCCACCATGCAGCGGCTGGCGCGCTTCGCGCGCTACTGGGACCTGGTGGGTAATTCAGGGCGATTTCCAAAGACACTGCCAGTGCTGCTGGGCGATGCGCCATTCGCGAATTTTCTCGCTTTCAGTGACTGGCTCTGGGCCCGCACAGGACAGACCAACCGCATCGCGCTGCCACGGCTGTTCGAGCGCGTGCACGAATTCCTGCTCACGCGCGGCGCCGCACCGGAATTGGTGCTCACGGCATTGGCAGCGGACTGCGCCGTACACGGTGCCAAGGGGTGTCCCGGCTTCCTCCACCCTCACCTCGCGGCCCTGCGCCAGGAACGCCGCCCGTCAACGGCCCCCGAGCGTCAGGCGCGACACTTACGCGGATGATTCAGCGTCCGTTCCTGTAGTTCGCATCACGGCGCGCGCCGACACCAGGCCAGGTTCAGAGCGCCGTCACGGCCACATCCATCGGGTAATTGTTCACCCAAGGCCCGTGTGCGTGGAGCGCGCGCGGGAGTGTTTCCAGGGCCTGACGGGCGGCGGTCAGGGTTTCAAAGCCACCGTAGATGAGGCGGTAATGGCTTCCGTCGGTGCGCTCCACGGTGTAATAGCGGGCATCAGCGAGCCCGTGCGCCTGCACCAGACGCACCAGATCGGCATGGCTACGACTGCTGAGCAGGTGGATCGTGTAGCGCGGACGGACCGCGGGCGGTGCGGTAGTTTCCGCCGGCGCGGGACGCGGCGCTGCGTGCTGCGACGGCGGTGCCGCGTGCTCGCGCCAGGATGCCTTCAGCGTGACGGACACTGCCTCGTGCACAGCCGCCGGCGCCTGCACCGCATGCAGTGCGCGCGAAGACGGCACGGAAGGTGTGGGCTCAACCGGAGCCGGGCGGGGTGCGGCCTGCACGGGTGCGGCCGGCGCGGGCACGGGTGCGGCGGGTACGGGCGCCGCCTGAATGGGTGAGGACTCACCTACAGGCGAAGTCACGGCCTGACCCGGTGCACTGGCCGGTGCTTCCAGCGGGGTTGGCTCCGGCGCTGCGGATACGGACTGCGTGGTCCCGTCCTCGCCCGGCAGCCGCGGCATCTGCGCATACACCGTCAACAGCTTGAGGGCGCGTTGGGCACCGGCGTGCCCCAGGCGGGCCGCGTCCTCGAACCAGGCACGTGCACGGTACTGATCCTTGCGCACGCCGCGGCCATAGTAATAGAGGTAGCCAAGCGCATACTGCGCCTCGGCGTTGCCCTGCATGGCGGGTACGGAAAGCAGTTCCGCCGCCTTCCTGTATTCCTTGCGTGCATAGGCGCTCCGGGCATCCTGCACGGCATCGATCCGCAAGGGGCCACTGCTGGCACAACCCGTCAGGACACCGCCCAGGATTGCCAGCAACACGGCGCCGGCGAGCGGAAGCCGGTGCATGCGCGAGGGCTTGGGTGCACGCTGGTCGAGAGCGCTGTCGTCCATGGGGAACTCCACAGGTGATGTGCCGTGGCGAAGACTATACGGCTTCGGCCCGGCATCAGCCACCGGGAAGACACGGGAGGCTGATGCCTCCCGTGTGCGGGTGTTTACTGGTAATACAGGTACTGGAAGGGCTTGTAGATAAGCTTCGGATGCAGCTTGGTGCTGTAGGGCAGCCCTGCGGCATTCTTCCAGCCGTCCAGATCGCCCGCGTCACCAACCACGCCGTTGTTGTTCAGGTCCAGCTCGTTGCCGGCGGTATCGGTCTTCGTACGTCCCTCGAAGCCTTCCCAGATGTTGCGCACGTGGGTGTAACCGGCCTGGGCCAGCAGATTACTCGCGGCGATGCTGCGCGAGCCGGTCTTGCACATCACCAGGATGGGCGTGTCCTTGTCGGGTACCGCCGCGGTGACGGCATCCACCAGCAAGGTCGCCTTATCTTCCGCGCTGAGGGTCGGGTCCACGGTATCGTGGATACGGGGATAGGGCACGTGCAGCGCACCTTCCGGATGGCCACTCGCGTACTCGGGGATGCTGCGGACATCCAGCAATACCGCGCGCTTCGAAGCCTTGCCGTTCGCATTGCCGTTCTTGGTGAGCAGGAAGGCCTCGGAGGCGCTGACTTCCGAGTGGTAGAGCCGCGGCTGATCGTAACGGTTACCCTCCGCCAGGGCGGATGTGGAAGCCAGGCACAGCGATGCGCCGAGCGCAAGGAACATTCCGTTAACCCGTTTCATTGTTGTTTATTCCTTTCTTTGATGGAGCCCGACCGGTTCGGGCGACAGGCAGCCTAAAAGGTGTTAGTCCATCAAACCGAGAACGGGATCACGCTGGCGCCATCTGCGGCCTTTCCCTAGCCGTCATCCTGTGGAAGGTCGGGGGCCATGCAAGGGATGCGAAGGTGGATTCCGGTTCGCACCGGAGTAATGTTGCTATTTGTGGTGCTTACCCTTGGGGCCGTGGGGCTTGGGCTTGCGGCCCTCAGGACGGCGCTGCGACCGGGGACGCGGCTCGAATTCCTGGGCCACGCCGCGGATGTGCGGTTCCGGGGTGTGTACCCCACGGGCACGTGAGTCGGCCTGTTTGCCGCGGGGCTTGCGGGCGGCCTTGCCCGGCACGTACTGATCGGCGCGGATGAGGTTGATCTGCCGGCCCATGATCCAGATCTTGTGCAGGTGCATGAGCGTGGGCTTTGGCAGGTCCTCCGGCAGGTCCACGGTGCTGTAGGTATCGTACAGGTCGATACGGCCGATGTTGCGGCTGTCCAGGTTGGCCTCGTTGGCAATGGCGCCAACGATGTGCTTTGGTTGCACGCCGTGATCACGGCCCACTTCGATGCGGTAGCGTACCATGCCACCCTCGGGGGCGGAGGGTTCTCGACGTGGGCGTGCGGTTTCCTCGCGCGGCCCACGCTTGGCCGTGGCGCGCTCGCGGCGCTCAGGCATCGAAGGTGCCTCCTTCTCTTCCAGCCACAACGGCCGCTCGCGCTGCACCAAATAAGCCAGCGCGGCGGCCACCTCGCTCAGGCCCACGTTGTGTTCGGCCTGGTAGGAATCCACGAGCGCCTCGAATGTATCGAGCTGCTGTGCTTCGAGGGTCTCGCTGATGAGCTCCTTGAAGCGGGCGATGCGCTTGTCGGTGACCGCCTCACGCGTGGGTAGCACCATGGGCTCGATGGGCTGACGGGTGGCGCGCTCGATGGCCTGCAGCATGCGTCGTTCGCGCGGCGCCACGAACAGGATGGCCTCGCCCTTGCGGCCGGCGCGGCCGGTGCGGCCGATGCGGTGCACGTAGGCCTCGGTATCGTACGGGATGTCATAGTTGATGACGTGGCTGATGCGTTCCACGTCCAGTCCGCGCGCGGCCACGTCGGTGGCGACGATGATGTCGAGGGCGCCGCGCTTGAGTTTGTCGACGGTCTGCTCGCGCTGGATCTGATTGATATCGCCGTTGAGGGCGGCGCTGGCGTAGCCGCGCGCTTCCAGCTTCTCGGCCAGGTCCACCGTCTCGGTCTTGGTGCGCACGAAGATGATCATGGCGTCGAAATCCTCGACCTCGAGGATGCGCGTGAGGGCATCCAGCTTGTGCAGGCCGCTCACCTGCCAGTAGCGCTGGCGGATGGTCTCCACGGTGGCGGTCTTGGCGGCGATCTTGATCTCCACCGGCTCGCGCAGGTGCCGGTGCGCCACCTGCTGAATGGCGCGCGGCATGGTGGCGGAGAACAGAGCGATCTGCCGCTGGGGCGGGGTGTGGCCGAGAATCCACTCCACGTCGTCGAGAAAGCCCATGTTGAGCATCTCGTCGGCCTCATCGAGCACCAGCATCTTAAGTTCGTCGAGCACCAGGGTCTCGCGGCGCAGGTGATCCATCACCCGGCCCGGCGTACCCACCACCACGTGCACGCCGCGGTGCAACTGGCGCAGCTGCGCGCCCATGCCCTGACCGCCGTACACGGGCAGGATGTGGAAGCCCGGCAGGTGGCGCGCGTAGGTCTGCATGGCCTCGGCCACCTGGATGGCCAACTCGCGCGTGGGCGTGAGTACCAGCGCCTGCACCTTGGTGCGCGAGACATCGATCTGATGCAACAGCGGCAGCGCGAATGCCGCTGTCTTGCCCGTGCCGGTCTGTGCCTGACCGAGCAGGTCGCGGCCATCGAGTAGCGGTGGAATGCTCGCCGCCTGGATGGGCGAAGGCGCCTCGTAGCCGATCTCGCCGATGGCTTGGAGGATGGGCGCGGCGAGGCCGAACTGGGAGAAGGTGCTGACGGGCTCGGACATGGGGATCTCGGGGGAAAAACGCGTGACAAAGATGTGGATTGTACAGCGTTCTGGCTGGATCGGCGTGGACGATGCCGACCCGCGGCGGTGATCACGCGAGCGGAAGCTGGGCGGACCGCCACTCATGTAGTAGTGGGCTTCCGCTCGCGAGCGAAATCGGGGCCGGCGTGGCCGGGCTTCCATGCCGGCCGGGTGCCAGCGGCCCCGGCGATGGCCGCATGCTCAACCGTCCCGCGCCGACAGGACCGGCGCGTGCAACGGCCTTGCCCTGCCGTGCAGGAATGCACCCAGTGGAGAATGCATCCTGTCTTGAATCAACGGGTTATCGCCCAGGCGGCGGGCTGGACGCCGGCGTCATTGCAGGCCGGGCGCCCCGTCGTCCTGCGCCTTGGGCGAGACCATTTCCCCCAGCACCGCGTAGGCGCGCATGGCTTCGGGAAACATGGCCAGGATGTGGGCGGCCAGTTCTTCGAAGCTGCGGCCCGTCTCCATGGCAGAGGCGTAGCTGGAGGCGAATTCCTGCGAGGTGAAGAACGGCAGGATGACCAGCAACGCGCTCAGTTCCTCACCCTGCTCCTGCGGCAGTTCGGCCGGCCACCACTCGCTCATGTACTGGTGTCCCGCTACGAATCCCCGCGCCCAGCGCCCGAGCGGTGCCTCGCTGCCGAAATTGGCCATGGGATCGGCCGACGGCACGCAGTGCGGCGGCAGATCGCCGGTTTTTTCGGCCACGCTGGCGGCCACCCACTGGTGCAGGGCCATGAGGGCCTTGAAGAAAGTGTCGGCCTCGGCGTCGTCGTGATAACCGGCATCCTGTTCATTGAAAACCAGCGGCAACCATTCGTTGGGCGGGATCATGTCCGCCACGGACGAGAGGGCGAACAGGAAACCCGCCACTTCCTCGTAGCGCATGGTGCCTGAGGGGCGCGCAGGGTCGCTCAGGAAGGCGCCGAGGAAATCGGCCTGGGGCTCGGTGAAGGTGGGAACTGCGTTCATGAAGTGACTCGCTCGTCGCTGATGACCCAATGAATCGGTCAATGGTAACGGATAAACCATCCGGGGTGTGCAAGCCCGTGGCCGGATGCGGCAAGGCAGAATCGAGGCTCATGAGGCATGACATGCCGGCCTGCGCCGATGGAACATGCACTCAACGTAGCAACGGCACGCTGCCCTGCCACCGATACGGAATCACTGCCTCGTCCACCTTGCCTGTCGCCGTCAGGCGACTGTTGAATTCGACGGGCAGGGAGCGCGCGCTGCCAAGCCTCTTCGCAACCGCACCCAGTTGGCCATAATCGAGGTTGAGCTTCAGGTTCAGGATCCCACGCCCGTTCGGGCCCACGGACAGCGCCTGGCTGCTCTCTCCCCGCAACACCGGCGCATCGGCAAGGCGCAGATCGTAGGACAGGCCAGCGAACCGCACGGTAAAATCGTTGATGTTTTCCACCTCGAGGCCGAGCGCCAGTTCCATGCCTGCAAGGCCGATACGTTCCACGCGCAGATGCCGCACCGCGATGTCGGGCAGGCGCGGCAGGGCAAAGCTGCCCGTTCGCGAGTAGGGCAATGAAATCAGTCCGAAGTCGGCTTTGCCGCTGAGTTCGTAACGCAGTTCCTTGAACTGTGCGAGACCGCGCAAGGTGCCCAGCGCATCCTCGAAGCGTACCGTGAACGGCAGGGTAACCCGTGAGCTGTCATTGGCCTTCACCTGCACGCGCTCCGTGACGATCCCGGTGAACAACGGCTTGTCCTGCAGCGCCAGGCGATAACTCAGGCCTTTCATGGACAGGCCGAAGGGATTGGGATTGTCCACCTCGAGATCGATGGCGACCTGCGCATCGGTGAGTGACATACCCAGCACACGCAGGTTGCCCACGCTCACCTCCGGCTGCTTCACGTGCCGCTCCAACATGGCGCAGCCGCCAACCAGGCCCATGATCAGGATGCCCAACAGGATGAGCTTCGATTCTTTCCACCAGTCCATGCGTCACTCCATTAAGATCCTGGCCTGCCCGCGCCAGGCCGGACACGGCAGTGTAACCGAGCCCGCTCCATGCCCGCAGCCCCGGGCCGGATTTCTGTGACCCATTGGCGCTCCTGGCCCGCACCGCCGGCCGCGCGCCCAGAGTACCTCCATGTTCCCTGAATTCACCCCCGTAGAAGCGCTGATCACAGGCACGTTGTTCGTGTGGACCGGTTTCGTGCGCGCGGGCCTCGGCTTTGGGGGTGCCGCTCTGGGTCTGCCACTGCTGCTGTTCGTGAGCGACCAGCCGTTGCTGTGGCTGCCCATCATCGGCACCCACCTGTTGTTCTTCTCGGCACTCACCCTGCGTACCCGCCTCAGCAACGTGGACCGCGGCTATCTGCGCCGCTCCTCACGCTTCATCATCCCACCGGCCATCATAGGTGTGCTGGGCCTGGTGAGCCTGCCCACCCTGTGGCTCAACGTGTTCATCTACTCGGTGACCCTGGTCTACGGCTTGATGTGGTTCACGAACCGTTCCATCGAAAGCCGGCACGACTGGCTGGACCGGGTGCTGCTCATCCTCGGCGGCTACATTGCCGGCACGTCCCTCACCGGCGCACCGCTCATGGTGGCGGTGTACATGCGCAACGTGGCACGCGATCAACTGCGCGATACCCTGTTCGTACTCTGGTTCATCCTCGTCAGCATCAAGATGAGCACCTTCATCGCCCTGGGCGTGGACCTGCAACTCGCCACCGCCATCGCCCTGCTGCCCGCCGCCGCAGTCGGTCACGTCCTGGGACTGCGCGCCCACGACGCCATCCTGCGCAACGACGAACGCTTCAGGCGCTTCATCGGTGCCGGGCTGGTGGTGATCAGCGGGTTGGGTTTGTGGAATCTTGTAAGTTGATGGTTCAACGCGGAGGACCTGTCATGACAAAGGAAATCGTCATCTGTGGCCTCGACGGCGTGATTGCGCTCATCGAACACCGCCTGCATTTCCTCCACAACGAGGAAGGCGTGAAACATTGGGATCGGTTCCTCGCTGCCTGCGTCGACGACATGCCCAACCTGCCGCTCATCGATCGCCTGAACCGGGCGCGCGCGCAAGGCGTTCCGGTGATGATCGTCACCGGGCGCAGCGCCACTGTGCGCGCGGAAACGGTGCAATGGCTGCGGCAGTGGGATATCGGCCATGACGGCCTGTGGATGCGCCCGCCCGACGACTTCAGCACGGCAGTAAAGCTCAAGGCCGCCATTATCGGGAAGCATTTTGCCGGCGCGAAGATCCGCCGCGTCTACGAAGCCACACAGCACCTCGCAGTCGCCCGCTGGTGCACGGAGCAGAGCATTCCAGTCACCCTCAT
This sequence comes from Thiohalomonadaceae bacterium, assembly GCA_041677345.1. Taxonomy (GTDB): domain Bacteria; phylum Pseudomonadota; class Gammaproteobacteria; order Thiohalomonadales; family Thiohalomonadaceae; genus JALOAT01. The sequence continues at coordinate 15,366 of JBAYQE010000005.1, read as the reverse complement.
CGGCCCTAACCAAGGCAATGGCGCAAGCCGCGAGCAACTGGATCTGAAGGTCGTCCGCCACGCCTGCGACCACGTGATGCTGCATCCGTTCTATGGCGACGATGACTTCACCTGGGACGATCGTGTCCAGCAGCTGGCGGCGGGCGCATGCCGCGTGTGCCAGGCCGAGGAACAGGAGAAGGAGCGCCGGCAGAGATCCGATGAGGCGCGCCTGTTGGCGCGTGCGCGCGGCCTGCCGCCGCTCGAAGGGTCCGAGCGCCAGGTGGCATGGGCGGAAAGTATCCGCATCAACGCCTTCAACGCCCTGGACAAGGCGCGCAAGTGGATGAACCAGGTGGACGCCCAGGCGCGCCAGGAAGACCCCGACCACTGGCACAGCGTATGCCAGGGCATTCATCGCGCGACAGAGTGGCTCCAGGTGCAGACCGACGCCAAGTGGTGGATCGATCATTGCCGCGGTGTGCGCAACGATCTTGACAGCGGTCGCGCGCTGCTTTCCGGGGTGGCGGAACAACTGGGGCTGTTCTGATGCGAAGCAAGGGACAACACCCCGGGGGGAACACCACCCACACCGAGTTTAAAACCCTTTCACCCGGTGCGGCCTGCCGAGCCCGGGCATCCGCAACTCACGTTATTGCGCGACCTGGAATCGGTAGCAGGACGTCCCGTTCGGTGGCCACGCCATCACCTTTCCACGTGCTTGCATAGCCGCCTGATTGCGGTTTTCGGGCTATCATCCCACCCAACGAGCAGGGAACCCACAATGAACGCCAGACCTGACATCCGCAACATGGCCGTGTTCTGTGACTTCGAGAATGTGGCACTTGGGGTGCGTGACGCGAAGTACGCACAGTTCGATATCGGCAAGATCCTCGAACGCCTTTTGCTCAAGGGCAATATCGTGGTGAAGAAGGCCTATTCCGACTGGGACCGATACAAGGAATTCAAGGCCGCTATGCACGAGGCCGCCTTCGAATTGATCGAAATCCCACACGTACGCCAGTCAGGCAAGAACTCCGCCGACATCCGCATGGTCGTGGATGCCCTGGACCTCTGTTACACCAAGTCACACGTGGACACCTTCGTGATCATCAGCGGCGATTCCGACTTCTCGCCGCTGGTCAGCAAGCTCCGCGAGAACAACAAGACCGTCATCGGCGTGGGGGTAAAGAATTCGTCGTCGGACCTGCTGGTCGCCAACTGCGACGAGTTCATCTATTACGACGACCTGGTGCGCGCCACCGTGGAGAAGACCACCAAGCGCACCCGCCGCAAGCCGGCCGCCAAGCCGGCACGCGCCACAAAAACGGCACAACCAGAAGAGACCGACAAGGCGCACGAAGCCCTCGACCTGGTCATGGAAACGGTGGAGGCACTGTTTTCTGAACGGGGTGAGGAGGAGAAGATCTGGGGCTCGATGGTGAAACAGGCCCTGAAGCGTCGCATGCCCGGATTCAATGAGAGTTACTATGGATTCCGCTCTTTCAGCAAGCTGCTGGAGGAGGCTGCGGCCCGCAAGCTGCTGGAACTGGAACACGACGAAAAATCCGGTGGCGTGATCATCCGCAATTTCAATCCCGAATACTGATGCTCCCCGGGGCCGCTCCCCAGGCTGTCCGGCCGTCTTGAACCAAGCCGTTACAGATCGGCTGAACCGATCTTGAGAACGCCTCCGCCGGCCGGGCATCCACGCCAAGCACGGGCTTGCGGAGCAGGCTGTTGCCCGGGATGGCTCCATTGCTGTGCGCCCCACGCAGGCTGTCCTAGATTTCCGATCATCCGTCTGGATTGGCAAGCCAACCATGCAAGTACATGTCGGTACCAGCGGCTTCGCCTACAAGGAATGGATCGGCACCTTGTATCCCGCCGGCACGCGCACGCAGGACATGCTCGCACGCTATGCCGCGCAACTGGACGCAGTGGAGATCAATGCCAGCTTTTACCGCTTTCCCAGCGTCGCCGGGCTCGCCGCCTGGGCGGCACAGGTGCCCGAATCTTTCCGCTTCGCCATCAAGGTGCCGCAACGCATCACCCATGTCATGCGCCTGCGCGGCGTGCAGGCCGAGGTGACACGCCTGATCGACACCGTCACGACCCTGGGCCAACGACTTGGCCCGGTACTCTTCCTGTTGCCGCCCCGCATGCCCGTTAACCTGGAAACGCTGCGCGAACTGATCTCGCGGTTACCGCCCACGATGCAGTTCGCCTTCGAGTTCCGGGATTCGGCGTGGTTATGCGAACCGGTGTACGAAATGCTAGCCGCGCATGGCTGCGCATTATGCTTCGACGATGCCAGCATGCCTGCGCCGATTGGCACGGCCGATTGGGGCTACGTTCGACTGCGGCGTGAACATTACGACGACACCGCACTCGCCGAGGTGGCCAATCAGGTCCTGAACCAACCCTGGCGCGAGGCCTACGTGTTCATCAAGCACAAGACGCCGGATTCACCCCTGCTGGCAAGAAAGTGGCGAGCAACCGTGACACGACATTCGGCACCGCTGTAGGCACTGCATCGTGCGAAGAATAGCCATGCTGTTACCCGGGCTGCTCGAACCCGCATACACTGTACGAATGGAACGCGGCGAACGTTCTGCCCGTGGACGCCCGCATACTTTCCGACGGCTTTTACGACCTGCTACAGTAACAGGAGTTAGACAAGGAGTCGCCAAATGCTCGTATTGATTGCCGGCTTGTTTCTGTTCTTCGTACCGCACTCGGTCTCCATCTATAACGAGCCCTGGCGGGACCGGATGGCGGCGAGACTCGGCGAGCGACAGTGGCAGGGTCTCTATTCACTGGTGGCGCTCATCGGCTTGATATTGATGATTTACGGCTACAATCTCGCACGCCAGGCACCTATCGTCATCTACGAGCCACCCCTTACCATGCGGCACATCACTTTCGTGCTCATGCTCCCCGTCTTCACTCTGCTCATTGCTACTTACACCCCCGGTCGCATCCATCACTCCATCAAACACCCCATGCTGCTGGCCACGCTGATATGGGCCTTCGCCCACCTGCTCGCCAACGGTACCCTCGCCGACCTGCTGTTATTCGGCGCATTCTTTGTCTGGGCCGCCGCCGATCGCATGTCCATGAGCTACCGTATCCAGCGACCGTTGCCCGCCCTGCCTGCCACGGGCACCAATGATGCCATTGCCGTGGTTGCCGGTCTCGCACTCTACGCAGGTTTTCTGCTCGGCCTGCACCACTGGCTCTTTGGGGTGCCTCTGCTGAAATAACCCATGACCGCCCGGGCCGATGCCATCAATGGCGCCTGACAGGCAGGGCGCGGCAATGATGTGCGGCGGAGACCGTCTGGATAACCCGCTCACTGCCCCATTCAAACCTCTGTAGGACATATCCGATCCTGGGCTATGGAAAACCTGTAGTCCCTGACGACAGCCACCCCGATACCGCCGCCACTGCGCGATATAGCGGCGTTTCTTGCGCCACTACACGCATCACCGCCATTGAATTCTCTGTGGGCCATGTACGCATATGCCACGGAGCAGGCCTGTCTTGGTGCTAAAACTTCCGTTGGCCCGATGTAAAAACGTGCGGCTCGGGCCGGTTCGCTGCGGCGGCAGGGCGTATCGGGCGCTCCTTCCCGCGCGGGAACACTGTGTTCAAAGGACAAGCACGTCAATGAGAAAGCAACATGTGCAGGAGGCGTCTGGGTGCCCGCGCCTGGGTCTCGCTGCGTTCCCGCCAACGCGGCACACACCGCCCGTGCGGTTTCGCGCCCGGTATTTGGCGGTACATGCGGTCGGTAGTCCAGACCAGGCTCCGGAGGCCATGCGGTGAACCGTCCATCGATCGGGGGTGATGATACGCTGGAACATAGGGTGGCCCGGTTGGAGGCGGCCCTCGCCGCGTGTACCGAAAGCGAGGAACGCTACCGCACCCTTTTCGAAGTCACCGGCGCGGCCTACTGCCTTGCGGCGATCATCGTGGACGAGACCGGCAAGCCTGTCGACTATCGACTGCTCAAGGTCAATGACGCGTTCGGCCGGTTACTCGGCGTCGCGCCCCGGCATATCGAGAACAAGACCATTCGTGAGTTGATGCCGGGATTTGAGCAGCTCTGGATCGAGACCTACGGTAACGTCGCGCTCAGCGGCGAGCCTATCCGTTTGGAAAAATCCATTCCCAGTTTTGGTGGGCGATGGTTCGAGGTGTTTGCCTACCGTCCGGCTCCCGGGCAGTTCATGCATGTACTGTTCGACGTAACAGAGCGCAAGCGCTTGGAGTGGGAACTGCAAGAACAGCTGCAGTTCTTCCAGAACCTTCTCGATACCATCCCGGCGCCGGTGTTCTACAAAAGCACCGCGGGCGTGTACCTGGGCTGTAACGCGGCCTTTGCGCGGTTTATCGGTCTGCCCAGTGAACAGATCATCGGACGTACCGCGTATGCCGTTGCCCCGCGGCACCTGGCCGATATTTACAGCCGCGCGGATGAAGCATTGTTTGCGCAAGGCGGCATTCAAACCTACGAAACGCACGCACGTTATGCCGACGGCAGCGAGCATGACGTGTATTTCAGCAAAGCGGTATTCACCAACGCCCGGGGCGAAGTGGCCGGCCTGGTGGGCACCATTTTCGACGTGACCGAACGCACGCGTGTCGAGCAGGCACTGCGTGCAAGTGAGGAGCGTTACCGCCTTCAGGCCAGCGAGCTGGAGGCCATCTACCAAAGTACGCCGCTCGGGCTTGCCGTGCTTGATGATGCGTTACGCTTCCGGCGCATCAATGAACGCCTGGCACGGCTGAGTGGCCTACCCGTCGAAGCATACCTGGGAAAATCGGTGCGGGAGGTTGTGCCTTGGCTGGCCGATACCGCGGAGGCGCTGATAGGGCGGATCTTCACGTCAGGTGAAGCCGTCAGGGATTACGAGTTCCACACCCACTTGCCGCAAGACGGCAACGGTAACGGTGAGCGCTTCTTCGTGACTCATTGGCTGCCGCTGAAGGGTAGCTCCGGGCAGGTGTGGGGTATCAACATGGTGCTGGAGGAGACCACTGAGCGTAAACGCCTCGAACGACGCACCCGGCACATGGCCCAGCATGACCCGCTCACCAACCTGCCCAACAGGCGCCTTCTGCTGAGCCTGCTGGATGCAGCGGTGCGCTCGGCGCGGCGCAATCATACCCAGGTGGCACTGCTGTTCCTGGATCTCGATCGTTTCAAGAACATCAACGATACCCTCGGCCACGAGGTGGGCGACACACTGTTGAAGGCCGTGGCACACCGGCTCAGGAACCGTGTGCGCCGTTCCGACCAGGTCGCCCGCCTCGGTGGAGACGAATTCACGGTGCTCTTGCCTGAACTCACACGTGGCGAGCAGGCCGGCGAAGTGGCGGAATCCATCCTGGCGGCGTTTCACCGCCCCTTTCACCTGATGCAACACACCCTGCACGTGACCACCAGTATCGGCATCGGCCTGTTCCCCAACGACAGCGACACACCCGAGGGTCTGCTGCGTTGCGCGGATGCTGCCATGTATGAGGCCAAGCAACAGGGCGCCGATGCCTTCCGCTTCTACAATCCTGCGGTGGGTCGGCGCGCGCGCGAAAGGCTACGCGTGGAAATCAACCTGCGTGATGCGCTGGCAAACGGCGGCCTCACCATGTATTACCAGCCGCAAATCGACCTGGGTAGCGGACATGTGAGCGGCGTCGAGGCCCTGGTGCGTTGGCAACACCCGGAACTGGGGTTGCTCACACCCGAGCAATTCCTCCCCATTTCCGAGGAGACCGGCCTCATCAACCAGCTCGATGACTGGGTGCTGCACACCGTCTGCCAGCAAGGCAGGCAGTGGCTGGATGCCGGCCTGCCTCCCATCACCATCGGTGTGAACGTCTCTGCCAAACGCTTTGAACGTCCCGATCTCATCGACACCCTGCGCCGGGATCTCGCCGGGAGCGGACTTCCCCCTGAGCAACTGGAGCTGGAACTGGATGAGCACGCCATCATGCGACACTCGGAACGCGACATCACGCACCTGCGCCAGGTGGCCGATTTAGGCGTCGGTATCGCCATCCACAACTTCGGTACCGGCTGCTCATCACTCGCCCACCTCAAGCGCCTGCCTCTCAGCCGCCTGAAGATCGATCGTTCCTTCCTCCACGACATTCCCGAGAACCGCGCCATCATCGACGCCGTCACCGCACTCGCCCACTCCCTGAGCCAGCGTGTTATCGCTGAAGGCGTTGAGACCGAGGAACAACAGGCGTTCCTGCGTGACAGCGCCTGCGACGATGCCCAAGGGTTTCTTTTCAATCGGCCGCTGCCGGCCTCGGACATCACGGAGCTGCTGCACCGCCAGTGATGGCGACCGTCGCCCACGCTCGCTGCTTGCGTGCTATCCGGGTTTGCCGTCGAGGCGGGGCCGGAGGTAAATGAGCAGGTAGCGCGCCCCCCAGGGCAGGATGGCTACTAGCCAGGCGATGCCGGCAAGGAGGTTGGGCGATACCGGACTGTGGGTTGCCATGGCTTCCACGTCGCCCGCGATGCGCAGCCCGGCCGCGGCGAGCATGAACAGGAAGGCGGTCCAATCCAGCCTGTCCATGAGCAGCGGGCGACCGGAATGACCGCGGCTGACGCGCGTGATCATGCCGACCACCATGGCGGCGATGAATCCAATGGCCACCGTGTGCAGAGGTGCACGGCCGAGAATGAGGTCCCCGGTGAGCAACAAGGCAAGGCTTTGGACAAGATAGAGTGCGAGCCCCAGAGAAAGACCCGCGAAGGCGATGTGCAAGGCCGCCAGCAGACGCACCTGCAGGCTGCGCCGGAATCCCCAGTGCAGGCTGTGGTGTACGGTGAGGAACAACAGGGGTGCGTCGGCGAGGAAAAGCCACTGTATGGCACCGAGGGTCTCGAGCAGGAAGTGCAGCGCCACGGCCGTCCATAGCACGGGAAAAGTCCAGCCCGGTTGGACCAGGGTGTAGTTTGGAATCACCGCACTGGAGAAGAACGGGATCATGCGGTGACCGACGAGTACCAGCACCGGGACCAGGAACAGCCACACACCACCGCGCAGTGCGGCGTGCAGCAGCAGTGAGCTGTCCGTGGCGATCCAGGCGGCAAACGCAAGTTCGGAAACCACACCGAGCATGAGGGCAAGGTTCAGTTGGGTCTCGTAGCGCCGATCGCGCCTGGGACCGACGGCACGATAAACCTGATAGAGCCCGCCGATGCCCAAGGCAAAACCGAAGGCATGCACGACCACGCCCACGATTACCGCCGTGGCTCCCGCAACCAGTCCCACATAGAACAGCAGCGTACCGATGACCATCACGGCGAAGGCGCGGATGTAGGTGCGCTCGGGCACCAGCGGGCCGTTCATCCAACGGGGATAGGTGGTCATGAGGAAGCCGAACATGAGAAAGGTGTACACGCCGAACAACATGAACCAGGCGTGGGCGTAGGTGGCGGGGATGGCAGTCTGCAGTGGTGCGACAAGACCGGTGTAGCGGGCGATGAGTTCCACACCCCACCAGCACATGACGAGTATGAGTTGCACCACCCCGGCGAAGAACATGACGCGATGGGGTGCGGCGGTGAAGACCTTCCAGGGCGAGAGGGTGTTCATGGTGGCGCGTAGTCGTTGGGGTGCCTGGAGTCTAGGCGGTTGCATGATGCAACAGCCTTGATGGATATCAAGCACGCCGGCGGGAGCGGCTTCATGCCCGAAGGGCGCGGCTGCGAAAGGCGTGACCGCCACTGCCTCGCCAAACCATCGCGCCCGCCAGGCGCTAGAACGACACCCGCGGCACCACCCGGTTTTCGATGAACTCGCTGAGCGGGCGCAGGTCACGGTAGCGGCTGGCCACATCGCGCAGGTAATTGAGGGTACGAGGGATGTCGTTCACATAGCCGGGCTTGCCGTCGCGGATGTTGAGCCGCGCGAAGATACCGATGGCCTTCAGATGCCGTTGCGCACCCATCAAATCGAACCAACGCAGGAATTCACCCTGCTCGCGCATGTCGGTGAGACCGGCCTCCAGCACGATGTCGTGGAAACCCAACGCCCATTGCTCCACCCATTGACGCGGCCAGGCGATGTAGCAGTCCTTGAGCAGTGAGACGAGGTCATAGGTGAGTGGGCCGATGACGGCATCCTGGAAGTCGAGGATGCCGGGATTGGGATCGCTCACCACCAGGTTGCGCGAATGATAGTCGCGGTGCACGGTGACGCGCGGCTGCTCCAGGGCGGAGTCGGCGAGCAGGTCGAAGCCGGCATTCAGCAACTGGTGATCCTCCTGACTGAGCGGCAGTTGCAGGTGGCGGCCCAGGAACCATTCACGGAACAACTCCATCTCCCGCAGCAGGAGCGTGCGATCGTAGGACGGCAATTCGTCGTCACGCGGGCCGCGGGTCTGCAGGTCGGCGAGGGCGTCGAGGGCATCGCCGTACAGATGGCCGACGCTTTCCTCATTCAGATGTGCCAGGTATTGCTCCGTACCCAGATCACTAAGCAGCAGGAAACCCTCGTCGTGATTCTCCTCCAGGATGTGCGGAACGTGCAGGCCCAGGCCTTCCATGAGGCGCGCAACCTTGATGAATGGCCCGATGTCTTCCTTTTCCGGTGGCGCGTCCATGACGATACGCGTGCCTTCGTCGAAGCTGATGCGGAAATAGCGACGGAAACTGGCATCGGACGAGGCCGGCGTGAGTTCGAAGTTGGGAAACCCGAGGTCGTGGCGCAGCCAGTGGGAAATTCGTTCGATGCGTGCGGGCAAGGGAAGACTCTCACATTCAGGACGGGTGCGATTATACGCGAGGCCATGGTCCCGCATATGTGCACGCGTCCAGCCCCTGTGGCGCCCGTATTGCCGAAAACGTGACCATGGTACGGTCTGCCACACGTTACAATCCGGCGCCATGGCACACGCGATCCCCACCCTGCGCGCGGACTTGCCCGGCGCGGGCCGTTTCCAGGCCGTGGACGTGCTGCGCGGCACGGCCATCGCACTCATGATTGCCTTTCACATCGGCTTCGACCTGGTGTACTTCGGCGTGTTGCGCGTGGATATCTACCATGACCCGTTCTGGGTGGGTGCGCGCATGTTCATCGTCACCCTGTTCCTGCTCACCATGGGGGCGAGCCTGTATCTTGCCACCTGCCGTGGTGTGCGCTGGCCGCGCTTCTGGCGGCGGGTGGGCTTCATCGCCGCGGGTGCAGGCGCCGTGAGCATAGCGACCTGGCTGGTATTTCCGCGCAGCTGGATCTTCTTCGGTGTGTTGCACTTCATTGCGCTGGCGAGCGCACTGGCGCTGCCCTTCCGACGTCTGTACTGGTCGAACCTGGTGTTGGGTGTGGCGCTGGTGGTGCTCGGAGTCTGGGCGGCCCACCCCTTCTTCGATCAGCCCGGCCTCAACTGGATCGGCCTGGTGACCCGCAAGCCCCTCACCGAGGACTACGTGCCCCTGTTGCCCTGGTTCGGTGTGGTACTGATCGGCCTGTGGCTGGGGCGGGTGGTCTATGGCCGCAGTGCGCTACCCGCCTGGGCCGCCGGGCAGCGCACCGGCCGGTTGGCACGGACCCTCGCGTTCGCCGGGCGCCACGGCCTGCTCATCTACCTCGTGCACCAACCCATTCTGTTCGGGATCCTTTGGGCGCTGCTACGCCCGCTGTAGGGCACACAGCGCAAGCCGTGGCTTGGGCGGACAAGGGGATGCCCGCAGGTCGGTTTCCGGGAGGGTGCCTGCGGCGGCGGCGCCTCCACGACGCCGCCGCTCGGGCGGGGTGGCCCCTCCATGCGCCCATAGGGAATTCATTACCAGCGCAAGGCGAACTTGCCGCCGAGGCTTCGGGCATCGCCCATCTGCTCGGCCTCGAGGCCGATGCTGAGCAGGCCGAGCGCCAGGTTGGCGCCCGCGTAATACTTGCTCAGGGTAAAGCTTTCGTCATTGAGTAATGTCACATTCGGGTCACTGTCCACCCACACCTGTCCGACGCCGGCATAGGGAGTGAGCATGGCGAAACCCTTGGAGACGGTCAGTTCCAGGCCGCGGGTCTCCAGATCCAGCTGGTCCACGCCGTCCATGCGTGACCAGGTGCCGCGCACGGCCACTGCGGGCATGGCTACCCCTCCCTCGACGAGGGCGTAGCGCAGTTCGGCGCCCACGAGGTCGACGTTCGAATCGGGGACGGTGGCGTACATCAGCCCCACGTCGATGCCGAAAGGCAGGCCCTTGTGTGCATACACCTTGGGGATCACCACGCTATCGAGGTCCTCGTCGCTGACCCGTTCGAACAGGTCCGAGTGCCCGAGCCGCGTGCTGGTCACTTCCACGCCGATATCGAAGCCGGTCACGCCCAGGGGCTCTGCAGGTGCCAGGGCCTTGTAGCTGAGGGCAGCACCGAGGTCCTCGGAGAAGTGGCGGAATTCGCGCTGGTTCAACGCACCGAGGTTGTCGATGTCGGCCGCGTTCACCGCGGGCGCCGCGAGGGTGAGTGCCAGGAAAAGGGTCTTGCGCATGTTCTTGTTATGCCTTTTTCAAAGGAACGTGGAGGAGTCTACTCCCGGTCGGTGCACCGAATTCATGACCTGCGTCCCGGTTTGATGCCGACGGTGATCTGTGCGATGTTAGCGCGTTTCCAAACGAACCTCCGCGTCCGCGCCCGTGCCACCCCGTTTTCTTTCCAAAGCCAGGCTCCTGCCCCTCCTCGCGCTCGCCTGGGCCGGGCAGGGCCACGCCCAGGAGGCACTCGATCCCTGGCGCCTGTGCCCGCCTCCACCGGACACCCCGCCCTTGTCGCCGCCGACGGGCAGCACCCGGATTACCGCCGACCAGGCCGAGGTGGAGGGTGAGCGCGGGCACGAGGTGAGCGTGTTCAGAGGCAATGTCATCGCCGAACGGGACGGCAAGCGCATCTCGGCCGAACAGGTCGAATACGAAGTCGCCACCGACGTGGTGAATGCGCGCGGCGAAGTGCGTGTCCATACCGAAGGCATTCGCCTGGAGGGTGCTCGCGCCCGACTCGATTTGGCGAACGACGCCGGTGAGCTGGAAGAGGCGCGCTACTTCGTGCCCGAGGCACACGCCTACGGCAAGGCCCGGCGCCTGAGCTTCGAAGGGGCGGGGCAATCGTCCCTGCGCGACGCCACCTACACCACCTGTCCGCCGGGTCAAGACGACTGGGCCATGCATGCGCGCCTCATCGAGCTCGACCGCGCCACCAACACAGGTGAGGCCTACGACGTCACCCTGCGCCTGGGCGGCGTGCCGGCCCTCTACCTGCCCTATCTGAATTTCCCGCTGGAGGGACGCAAGTCGGGCCTGCTCGCCCCCAGCTACGCCACCTCGGAACGCAATGGCCTGGACCTGAGCGCCCCTTGGTACTGGAATATCGCGCCCAATCGTGATGCGACCATCACGCCGCGCATCATCACCGAACGTGGCGCCATGCTGATGACTGAGTACCGTCATCTCACGTCCGACAGCGCCAGTACCATTACCCTGGACTACCTGCCGGACGACGACGCTTTCGGCGGGGATCGCAGCCAGGTCACGGTGCGCCATCATCAACGACTGGCACCGCGCTGGAATCTGGCGTTGGACTACCGCGAGGTGTCCGACGATCAGTACCTGGACGACATCGACAATACCCTGGCCAGCACCAGCGCCACCCACCTGGAGCGCCGCCTCGACCTCGCCTATGGTGCGCCGTCCTGGCGTTTTCTGGGCCGCATCCAGGACTTCCAGCCCCTGGTGACGGGTGATGAGCCGTACCAGTTGCGTCCGCAACTGGTCGCCCGCGGTGCGGGCACGCTGAGTACCCTGCTGCGCTACGACTTCCGCACCGAGTACGCCCAATTCATGCACGACACCAGCGACCCCACCGGCGGGCGCTTTGATGTCTATCCGGCGCTCAGCGCACCCATGGAAGGCGACTGGTGGTTTCTCACACCGCGCGTGTCACTACGCCACACCCAATACCTGCTCGAAAACGCGGACGGCGACAGCGAACGCTCACGCACGCTCCCGCTCACCAGCCTCGATAGCGGCCTTTTCTTCGAGCGCGAGCTGGCCCTGTTCGATCACCCGCTGGTGCAGACCCTGGAACCGCGCATGTACTACCTGCACGTGCCCTTCGCGCGGCAGGACGACCTGCCGGTGTTCGACACCACCCCCATGACCTTCTCCTTCGCCCAGCTGTTCCGCGAGAACCGCTATACCGGTCCCGACCGCGTGGGCGACGCCAACCAGGTCACGGCCGCGGTCAGCTCCCGCTTCCTGAGCCAGACCACGGGCCGCGAGCTGGCGCGTGCCGGCATCGCCCAGACCTGGTTCTTCGAAGACCCGCGCGTCACCCTGCCCGGGGAGACGGCCATCGACCGCGGCTATTCCGACATCGCCGGCGAACTGGCCGCCTCGCCCATTCCCTTCCTCGAGATCTCGGCCACCACGCGCTGGGACCCGGAATTGGACGATGCCCAGGAAACCGCGGCGCGCCTGCGTTACAGTCCGGATCAGCTGCACGTGGTGGACGCGGCCTACCGCGTGCGTGAGAACGGCCGCGTCATGAACCGCGACCTGCTGGTGGTCTGGCCCATTACGCGCAACTGGCATGCGCTGGGGCGCTGGTACTATGACCTGGTGGAAGAACGCACCCTGGAAAGCGTGGTTGGGATCGAATACGAAAGCTGCTGTTGGACCGTGCGTCTGGTTGCCCGTGATCGCCCGGTGGTCACCGCCGGAGGCGATCTCGAATCCGACCGCAGCGTGCATTTCACCTTTGAACTCAAAGGCCTGGCCAGCCTCGGCCAGCCGCTGGAGAGCGTGATCGAAGAAGGACTCGTGGGATACCGATGAAATATCGCCGCCTCATAGCCACCGCCGCCCTGCTCGTCTGCGCGAGCACGGCACCGGCCGAAGTCATCGAGCTCAATCGTGTGGTGGCCGTCGTGAACGACGACGTGGTCACCGCGCAGGAGCTGGAGGAGCGCACGCGCATCGTGCTGCAGCAGATCGGCAAGGCCAACACCTCCGCGCCCCCCAAAGAGGTGCTCACTCGCCAGGTACTGGAACGCCTCGTCCTGGAACGCATCCAGCTGCAACTCGCCGCCGAGAGCGGTATGCGCGTGGAAGACGAGGCCGTGAACCAGGTGGTGGGCAACATTGCCGCCGAAAACCGCCTCACGCCCGAGCAGTTCCGCCAGGTGCTCGCCCGCGATGGTGTGGATTACGCTGACTTCCGGGAAGACATCCGCAGGGAGATCCTGATCTCACGCCTGCGCGCCCGGCATGTGAACAGCCGTATCAACGTGACGCCGCAGGAGGTGGACGACTACCTCGCTTCCAGCGCCGCCAGGGCACAACTGCAGAACGAGTTCCAGCTCGCGCACATCCTCATCGCCGTGCCGGAGGCCGCGGGTCCCGAGCAGATCCAGCGTGCCCGCAGCGAGGCCGAGCAGGTGCTTGCCCAGCTGAAACTGGGGGCGATTTCCGCCAGCTGGCCATCGCCCATTCCGACGGCCAGCAGGCGCTGGAGGGCGGCGATCTGGGCTGGCGCAGAGGTGGCCAGCTGCCGAGCCTGTTCGTCGAGGCGGTGCTCGGTATGGAGAAGGGCGAGGTGAGCGAGCTCATCCGCAGCCCCAGCGGCTTCCACATCATCAAACTGGTGGACGTACGCGGCGGCGAGGAGAAGCACGTGGTGAAACAGGTGCACGCACGCCACATTCTCATCCGCCCCGACGAGATCACCTCGGATGCCGATGCCCGCGCACGTCTGGAACGCCTGCGCGAACGCATCCTCGGTGGCGACGACTTCGCGCAGCTGGCACGCGTCCATTCCGATGACAAGGGTTCGGGCGCCAACGGCGGCGACCTGGGCTGGGCGGGACCGGGCCAGATGGTGCCCGAGTTCGAGGAAATGATGTACAAGACGCCCTTGGGACAGGTGAGTGCACCGTTCCGCACCCAGTTCGGCTGGCACATCGTGCAGCCGCTGGCGCGGCGTGATCACGACAACACCGAGGAATTCCGCCGCATGCGCGCCATGGAGGCCCTGCGCCAACGCAAGCAGGAAGAGGAAACCGAGGCCTGGCTGCGCCAGATCCGCGACGAGGCCTATGTGGAATACCGCCTGGAAGGCTGATCCCCCATCCCATCACGACGGTGGTTACAGCAGGTATCCGAGTTGAAACACCAAAATCCGCTCCTCCGCCTCGCACTCACCCCCGGCGAACCGGCCGGGATCGGTCCCGACCTCTGCGTACAGGCCGCACAGCGCCCGCGCGACCTGGAGCTGGTGGCGGTGGCCGACCCCGACATGCTCCTGGCGCGAGCGCGGCAACTGGACCTGCCGCTGTCGCTGCGCAGCTATGACCCGGAGCGCAAGCCCGCGCCCACCCGCGCCGGCGAGCTGACCGTGCTGCCCATGAAACTGGCGGCGCCCGCGCGGGCAGGGCGACTCGACACCCGCAACGCCACCTACGTGCTCGATTGCCTTGCCCGCGCGGTGGACGGCTGCATGGAAGGGGAATTCGCGGCCATGGTCACCGGCCCGGTGCACAAGGGCGTGATCAACGAGGCGGGCGTACCCTTCACGGGCCACACCGAATTCCTCGCCGAACGCACCGGTACGCCGTTCGTGGTGATGATGCTCGCCACCCCGGGCCTGCGGGTCGCGCTCGCCACCACCCACCTGCCCCTGCGCGACGTGGCCGATGCCATTACCCCCGTGCTGCTGGACGAGATCATCCGTACCCTGCACCGCAGCCTGGTCGAGCGCTTCGGCATCGAGCAACCGCGCATCGTCGTGTGCGGACTCAATCCGCACGCAGGCGAGGGCGGGCACATGGGCTGTGAGGAGATCGAGATCATCACCCCCGTGCTGGAAGGTCTGCGTCGCGAAGGCATGGACCTGATCGGTCCGCTGCCCGCCGACACCGCCTTCGTGCCGCGCCTGCTGGAAGATACCGACGCCGTGCTCGCCATGTACCACGACCAGGGTCTGCCCGTGCTCAAGCACAAGGGCTTCGGCCACGGCGTGAACGTCACCCTCGGCCTGCCCATCGTGCGCACCTCCGTGGACCACGGCACCGCCCTCGACCTCGCCGGCACCGGCCGCGCCGACATCGGCAGCCTGGAATACGCCATCGCGGTGGCACTGGCACAGCTCAATCACGGGTGACAGAGGGGAAACGCGGAGGGCGCGGAGGCGCGGAGGACGCGAAGGAATGCGAATCCGCAGGCGGGGGGATTCAGCCGTTGCGGTTTGAGCGTCACGCGCGAGGCCGCTCCTCATGCCGGTTACACCAGACGGGGCTCGTGCAATCACCACAAGCGGGAGGCCACCGGCCCTTTCCATTCTCCGCGTCCTCCGCGCCTCCGCGTCCTCCGCG